>JBBTQV010000001.1:0-1278 GCA_038065515.1 Patescibacteria group bacterium
TTGCGTATCAACATACCTACTCAAAAGTGTTACCGATGTACCCATCCAGCACAGGCTTTTGACTTAGAACTGTTTTTATGGTATCATTAAGTAAAGCAGTCCTTTTCAAGGAGGGGGTCATGTTGATTGCCGTGGCGCTTCTTGCGCTCGTCTCGTTGCCGGAGGCACAAACGCCGCAACAGCCTGTATACGACGAACCCGTTATCGTCTACGCCGATCCGGTCGCTTCACCGGTACCGGTCACGGTGCCAAAGCCATCGCAGGCTCCGGCCGGTCATACGAAACCAAGAAAACCGAACATGGAGCTTCGCTGTACACCAAAGTTCGGGTTCAGTACTCCGGGCAACCCCTTGACCGTGATGGCGACGGTACGGGTCGAAAACCCCGGTGATGATCTGTGGTGCCCCGGGGTAGAGTGGTATGTGAATAACATATTCGTTAGCGGTCACGAAAGCGATTGCAAGCCATACGACGAAGTAGTGGCGGAAGAAGGGGAGCAAGAACTCTGGTCGGAACCCTCAAAGCCATTCGGGTTCTACGCCGGCGAGTATATCATCGAGGCCAAGCTCACCAAGGCCAATCGCACCATCCGGGTGATGAGGTGCTCAATCCAAGTCCGTTGAAGGCAAGGGCCTGCCAGTAGGCCTCGCTCTGCCGAAGCGGCTACGCGGAGGCGAAGCAATAGGCGCACGGGAGTTCCGTGTGCCTTTTCTGTTGTGGGGGAAGGCTGGTTTTGTTGTTTGGATTTGTCGCACAATGTAGATTATGCGATGTGATAATCTCAACAACTCCCCTATTGGCACCAAAAAATGAGGCGCTCCCACAGGAGCGCCTTTTCGCATTTTACCGCCTATTTCGTTGCGCTCAACTGGTCTCTCCAGCGCCGCCCCTCTTCCGCAATGAATTGCGGTATCGCCACGCGGGCTTCGATCAGATTCAAGACTGCGACCACATGGTGCTCTTGTGGCTCTTGACCGCATGGCACGGTAAGCGCCACACGCTCGAGCATCATCCGGATAGTCGCACCCATGGCCTTCCGGACGCGGTGAAACCGCTCTTCCACGACATCCGAGACCTCGACAGCAACCTCCCTGCTATGCCTCCCATCGAAACAATAGGCTGCGAGCGTAACTTTCATCGAAACTCCTCCGGTGTTTTTGCGGCGTCTTTGCCAAACGCAGAAATATCATAATACTCCTTATGGCCGTTTTGTCAATAGTTGACGGTAATATGTACACACATATGGCGGGTTCCCCTAGACTGGGGGAATGTGCATAT
>JBBTQV010000002.1:0-12307 GCA_038065515.1 Patescibacteria group bacterium
GTGCGGCCGTCGGGAGCGGAGGGAGACGAGGCACGAGCGGGGACGGGGAGCGGAGC
Organism: Patescibacteria group bacterium; assembly: GCA_038065515.1. GTDB lineage: Bacteria > Patescibacteriota > Minisyncoccia > 2-02-FULL-40-12 > GWA2-44-9 > JAGOPO01. The sequence continues at coordinate 57 of JBBTQV010000002.1, forward strand.
GGTACATTGCGGGTCCATGGAAAATGATTGAACGGCTAAGATGGTGCCATGTTAGCCGTTCTCATCTGCGGGACTCCAGCGCATGACGCAGAGTGGTCTCGTCTGCGTACTCCAAGTGCGTACCCGATGCCAGGCCGCGCGCGAGACGGGTAGTGCGAACGCCGGGCATGCCCCGGAAGAGATCGCGGAGATACATCGCCGTCATCTCGCCGCTGGATGTGGGATTGGTGGCGAGCACCAGCTCCACGCTGCCGATTTCCTGCATAAAGCGGTCAACGCGCGCGGCAAGCTCAGGAATGCGCAACTGTTCAGGCCCGACATTATCGACGGGTGCGATAGCGCCTCCGAGCACATGATAGAGCCCGCGCCAAAGCCCCGAACGCTCCACCGATTGCAGATCGGTGACCTTTTCGACGACCATGATGGCCTTGGGGTCGCGCCGTTGGTTATGGCACACTGCGCACACATCGTTTTCCGATACATTGAAACACTCGCGACACTGCCTGACGCGTTCTTTGAGCTGCACTATGGAGCTTCCCAGTTCATCCAGTTCCGCCTGTGGGCGGTCCAGCAGAGAGAGCACCATGCGCACGGCAGCACGCGGTCCCACTCCGGGGAGTTTTTGGAATAATTTTGCAATTTCTTGAAATGCGGGATCCATGACAACAATTTAGAAATTAGCATTTGATTCAGATTTCTTTACAAGAAATCTGAATCGGTATGTACGGTATCGACCTCGCTGAACTCGAGGTTCTCCGGATTGATATGGAAATTGATTTCACCGGTGGGGCCGTTACGGTGCTTGGCAATCATCAGCTGTGCAAGATTCGAGCGGCCTTCCTCCTGCGCGCGTTGAAAGTTTATCTTGTCTTCTCGGTGAATGAACATCACCACATCAGCATCTTGCTCAATGGAACCGGAATCGCGCAAGTCGGATAGGCGCGGCCGGTTGCCTTCGCGGTTTTCCACGGCACGGGATAATTGCGACAGCGCAATGACTGGAATAGCCAGCTCCTTGGCGAGCGCTTTGAGGCCGCGAGAGATTTCCGTGACCTGTTGAACTGCTGAATCATAATTCTTGCGCGCGCTCATCAGCTGGAGATAATCAACCACCAGAAGCCCTAGTCCGTGCTCCGCTTTCAGGCGTCGTGCCATCGCGCGCATTTGCATCACATTCAGGCCGGGCGTGTCGTCGATGAATATGGGCATATCGCGCAGTGCGGTAATCGCGTCGGTGATTTTCAAGAAATCATTGTGCTCGCCTTCATGGCTCAATTTACCGGTGCGCAGGCGCCACAACGATGCGCGCGATTTCGCCGCGATGAGACGGTCAACCACCTGGTCAACGCTCATTTCCAAGCTGAAAATGCCCACGGGCACTTGCTGTTCAGCAACGCGTCGCGCAATATCGATGGCGAACGCCGTTTTACCGACCGATGGCCGGGCCGCCAAAATAATGAGATCTGATTTCTGGAAACCGCCCAGCGTTTGGTCCATCTTTGTGTGCTTTGATGCAACACCGCGTAACTGGCCGTCGTCCTGCGTTTGAATCCGCTCCATTGCCTTGTCGAGCTCTCCGGACAGCGCATCGAATTTATTGGTCAGTGTTTTCTGTGTTACCGAAAATAACTGTTGTTCCGCCTCACCCAAAATAGCGTCCACATCTTCGTCTTCGCGGTGCGCGAGCGACTGCAGGCGGTGGGAGACATCCAGCAGGTCGCGCAGACTCTTTTTGCGTTGAACGATGCGCGCGTAGGTTTGCACATGCGCCGCAGTGGGAACCTCGCTGGCCAACGCGGTGAGATAATTTACGCCGCCGACCGCATCGAGATGCCCGCGGTCGGATAACCGCGTGCTGACAGAAAGAATATCGATGTTCTCGTGCCGTTCCCACAGGTCGGCAAGGGCCGCCCAGATAAGCTGGTGAGTGCGCTGATAGAAGTGTTCACCGCTCACCATATCAATAACGCGGTGGATGGCCTCACGGTCGGTCAGAAGTGAGCCCAGCAGAGATTTCTCGGCTTCGAGATTCTGTGGCGGCAATTTGTCGGGGAGGGAGGTGGTCATGGCGTTGCGCGATGCTCCAGTATCCGAAAATAGTCCGCGATACGCAAACCTTGACGGTGGATTGCGTGTGGAGAGCTAGACAAACTCCCCGCCGCTCCCGCCACCATGCTCCGATTCGGCAGCTCGCATTGGAGCGGCTCTTTGTCCGCACTGCCAGCCATCCGAATCTCCGCAGTCGTCCCGCACTTCTGGAAGTGCGGGACTTTGTGCTCCGGTCATGCGGATGTCTTTGGTGCGGACGACATTCGCCATTTGTTTAATGCCTGCCGAAGTTTCTTGCCTCTCTGGAGCATGGTGGCAGATGCGGCGGGAAATACACACAAAGCCATCCAGGCCCGAGCAGGGAGGGGACGGCGGAGGTCTAGGAGGCAAGTTAGCTCTTCTTCACGAGCGGTCCGTAGGGAGTATCGTCGACGGTATAGCCGAGTTCTGAAAGTTGGTCGCGGAGATTGTCGGAAGTCGCCCAATCTTTTTGTTCGCGGGCCAGCTGGCGTTCGTCGACGAGTTTCTGGATTTCGAGAGGCGCCTCCGCGGGTGTCTGCGCGATAATCCCGAATGTATCGGAGAGAAAGGTAAAGAATGACTTCGGCGGCACGGCGCCCTTCGCGTTTGATTCCCTGACCAGATCGAAAACCGCTGCGAAGGCTTTCGGTGTATTGAAATCGTCATTCAGCGCTTCACCGATTGCGACGATTGCCGATGCCTCATCAATGACCACATCCGAACGCTTGAGCATCAATTCTGTGATTCGGTTTACCGCGGCCTGTGCAGTATCGAGTGCGGAATCAGAAAAATCCAAAGGTGCTCGGTAGTGGTTGGAAAGAAAATAGAACCGAAGAACGGCCGGATCGTATTTCGATAACGCCTCATGCAAAGAAAGGAAGTTACCGAGCGATTTCGACATTTTTTCTGATTTGTTTTCAAGAAAACCGACATGCATCCAGTATTTTACGAATGGCACAAAACCCGAAGCAGCTTCCTGTTGGGCGATTTCCGCTTCGTGGTGGGGGAATTTGAGATCCATGCCGCCGCCGTGCAGGTCGTACTGCGGCCCGAAGTAGTGCTCGGTAATCGCAGTGTCTTCGATATGCCAACCCGGGCGTCCCGCCTTCGCCAAGGCTTCGGCGGGCAAGCCCGCGCCAACAATACCGAGATACGCTGCCGTTTCAAAATCCCATGCTGGCTCGCCGGGTTTTGACAACTTCCAGACACAGAAATCGCCGGTGTTGCGTTTCTTCTCGCTGTCGTCGATGCGGGAGACGGCATCATTCGCCTGCATGCCGGTGCGGCCGGACAGTTTGCCGTAATCGGGGAAGGTCGTCAGATCAAAATACCACCCGTCTCCTTCTATCAGGTATACACTACCTTTATCGCGGAGTATTTTTACCTGTACGATAACTTGCGGGACATGGTCGGTGGCCCGTGCATATTGCGAGACGGCGTCGTTGCCGAGTGCCTGCATGTCGGCGCGAAATGCTTCGTCGAGGCGTCGTGCGTACTCGAGCGGATTCTCGCCGCTCTCATTTGCGCGGGCGATGATGCGGTCGTCGATGTCGGTGATGTTCTGGATATAATTCACTTCCAATCCGCGATGACGGAGCCATTTAGCGACAACATCGAAGATGGTGAAGGTGCGCGCATTGCCGATGTGGATACGGTCGTATACGGTGGGTCCGCACACAAACATGTCCACATGGCCGGGCGTGCGGGGTGTGAGCTCTTCCGTTTTGCGCGTGAGCGAGTTATAGAGGCGGATTGGCGTCATCAGGATAAGATTACCATGATACTGCCTGCGAGCATGATGAACAGTCCGATATGTCCAAGCCACCGTCCGGAAGGGCGTGTGACATGCGGACCCACGATATTGGGATTTTGTGACATGTGCAAGAGTATAAGGATAAGAATAGGAGAGATTAGACCGTTAAGTACGGCAGTATAGAACAATGCCTGTATCGGTGTAATGCCGAGAAACGGGATGAGCAGGCCCGCGATAACCGAGAGTATGATCGCCAAATAGAACTCCCGCGCCTGTCGGAATGTCTTATCAAGACTCCCGCGCCAGCCCATCAGTTCCGAAAGCACATAACCGACAGAGCCAGCAAGAACGGGAATAGACAAGAGGCCGACACCGAGAATGCCGAGCGTGAACAACAGGTATGCATACTCACCGGCAAGCGGCTGCAGGGCTTCGGCCGCCTGGCGGAGCGTCTCGATATTACCGGCACCGGCACGATACAGTGTTGCGGCGGTGAGTGCCATAATGAAGAATGAGATGATATTAGAGAAAATCATGCCGACCTTCACATCCCACTCGATTCGTTTGAACTCACCCGAACCCACGGGGCGGAATTTGCAGACATGAAGTCGCGGCCGGTTCAGCCGCACATCTTCGGCTTCCTCGCTTGCCTGCCAGAAATACAGATACGGCGAGAGAGTCGTCCCCACCACCGCAAATAGCGTGATAAGGAATTCGCGGTCTGCGTGGAAGGTGGGAATGAGTGTGTGCGTGAGGATGTCGCCCCAGTCGGCCTGCACCAAAAAAAATGCGAAGACATACGCGAAAAGCGACATGGCGAGCCATTTGAAAATGCGGGAGATTTGCTCATAGCGCAGTGTAATAGACATGATAAGAACGACAGCAGAAAGACCGATAGCAAGCACTTCAACAGGGATGGGTAAGAGCAGGTTGAGTGCACCTGCCATGCCGTAGATGTTGGCGCCCACATTGAGCACATTCGTGACAATAATGATGCCTGCGACAAACACCAGAAGCGCGAGTGGGTAGTGGCGTTTTATGTTACCGGTAAGCCCGCATCCCGACAGTGCGCCGATGCGCGCGGACATTTCCTGGAAGGTGATCATGAACGGAAGCGTGAACAGAAGCGTCCACAGCATCGAGTTGCCGTACCGAGACCCTGCTATGGTGTAGGCCGTAATACCGGAAGGGTCGTCGTCGGAAGCGCCGGTGATGAATCCGGAACCGAGCCTTTTCCAATAATGCAACAGCTTCTTGTTCAGAGTCATATCGCTCCAGTATACCATTGAAACAAAAAAGCCCGCCACGGTATGGAGGGCTAGTCATCGTCGCCGAGCTGGTACATCTGTGTCGGGACGGCTTTCCAAGCGTTCCACTGTACCCATCGCCCGGAAGAAATGTGGAAGAAAAAGCACTGAACATACTGCCAGAACGATGGAACGGTCGGCTCCCAGTCAAATCGGAACAGGAACACGATGACGCGGGTTTTGCGATGATACTCAAGCTGGTAAAACGGTTCCGGATGTAATGCAAGCGTGGCGACATTGTCGGCAGTGAACGGGTAGAAGATGATACCGGCCATGGGTCCGTCAACGAGGCGGTATATCTTGAACACTCCTACGCATGCGATACGATCCTCCGATGCCATGCCGCGCCGGACCGTGTGTTCGTCCAAGTTGGTCACTGCCTGATTTTTCTTTATGGTTGTCGCGGGGAGACCGTCAAATGCTAAGACAACATCCCGGGCGGCTTTTGCGTCCCACCGCTCGGTCAGTCTGGCGAGCGCCGCATTCACCACCATGCGGTCGGTACTGTCAGGAAGTTGCCACACCATGCTTCACCTCGTTTTCAACGAATAGTATTGAATAACAATAATATAATGCTCTGTCAAGCGCCTGTGGACAAGTTGGCAGTCTTGACGCGGGAGTGCCAATTTTGATAGACTGGCAGAATGGTAGTCAGACTGCTAACCCCGCGACAGCACCAGCTGCTCTGGCGGGTCATAGACCAACATATCGAAACGGGCGAACCCGTCTCGAGTAAGGCCATCGAATCCAGCGGTCAATTTGATGTCCGTTCGGCTACCATCCGCAACGAGATGTCTGACTTGGAAGATAGGGGATTTCTGGAGCAGCGCCACACCTCCGGCGGTCGCGTGCCGACCGCTCTGGCTTACCGGTTGTATGTAAACGACCTGGTGAATGCTGAAGGCATCACCATCGGGCAGGGTCTGCGCCATCGCGTTGATGAGGCGCTCAATGAGACGGACATGCGCGATGCCGATGCACTCAACCGCACGCTCGCGCGCCTCATCGGCCAATTGTCCAGCAATCTTGTCATTGCAAATACGACCGAACGCGAAGACGCCTACAAGTTTGGACTTTCGAACCTGATGGCAATTCCGGAATTTCATGAAATGGATCGCCTGATGGGGCTCACCGATTTTTTTGATCATTTTGAAACCATGTGCGAGCGCATGCATAGCCAGATGTGGCGCCAACAGGAAGGAGATGTGAAAGTGATGATAGGAACCGAAAATCCTCTGCGTCAGATACAGGATGAAGCGGTCATCGTCGCACGATACCGCCTGCCTAGAGGCCACGAGGGAACGCTCACGCTGGTAGGTCCGATGCGCATGGATTACCGCAAGAATCTGGGGCTGATGACCTATGCCGCACAAATCGCAAACCGTATTACCGATAGCATCCGAAATTAATATGAAAGACACACACAAAAAACAAGAACCGGAAGTGCCGATGATTGAGAAGGAGAAGTATCTGCGCTTGGCGGCCGATATGGATAATCTACGCAAGATGCAAGGTCACGCCGCAGCCGAGATGGCGAAGTGGTCTGCGCAGGCGGTGATTACCGACATGCTGGAGCTCTCCGACCTTCTCGACACCGCGCTGGCCCACGCGCCTCCGGGGGCAACGGGCGGCGCCTGGTACGAGGGGCTCAAGCAGATATCGAAGCAGTTCCTGGGAAAAATGAAACGATACGGGGTTAGCAGAATAGAAACAGCGGGGAAGATATTTAACCCCAACACGATGGAAGCGGCGCAGATGGTAGGGGGCGGTGGAAGTCATCAGGTGAAAGAAGAAGTGCGGGCGGGATATCTGATGCACGAGAGAGTTATCCGGCCGGCGCGGGTCATCATCTACGAATAAACAACTAACAATAAACACCATGAGTAAAATAATCGGAATCGATTTGGGGACAACGAACTCGGCTATGGCGGTGGTGGAAGGCGGTCAGCCGCGTATTCTGGAAAATGCGGAAGGAGTGCGCACGACGCCGTCGATTGTAGCAGTTAGCAAAGGAGGCGAGCGGTACACCGGTGTGACGGCAAAACGGCAGGCGGTGACAAATCCGGCGAACACGCTGTTCTCGGTAAAGCGGCTTATCGGCCGCCGATGGGGCGATGCGGAAGTCCAACGCGATCTGAAGTTGCTCCCGTATGAAATCCGCAAGGGCGCGAATGATTCTGTGGAGGTGAAGATGGGAGACAAGTGGTACAAGCCCGCGGAGATTTCCGCGATGGTACTCGCAAAGCTGAAAGCCGACGCCGAAGCAAAGCTCGGAACCGCTATTACGGAGGCCATCATCACGGTGCCTGCGTACTTCGACGACTCACAGCGCCAGGCGACAAAAGACGCGGGAGAAATCGCAGGATTGACCGTAAAACGCGTTATCAACGAGCCGACCGCGGCAGCGTTGGCGTACGGATTCAACAAAAAGAAAGACGAGAAAATCGTGGTGTACGACTTTGGCGGCGGGACCTTCGATATCTCGGTATTGGAAGTCAGTGAGGATACCATCGAGGTCAAGGCGACCGGTGGTGATACGCATCTGGGCGGCGATGACATCGACCAGAGAATTATTCAACACTTTGTTGAGGAATTCAAAAAGGACCAGGGCGTTGATGTATCGCATGACCAGCTGGCTCTTCAGCGCCTCAAAGACGCTGCGGAGAAAGCGAAGCACGAACTGTCCAGTACCGCGCAAACGGAAATCAATATACCGTTTCTGACCGCAGATGTGTCGGGACCGAAGCACTTCACGGTCACGCTGACCCGCGCAAAATTGGAGGCGCTGACGAAAGAATACATCGACCGTTCCATCGACCTCACCAAAAAGGCCGTTGCCGACGCGGGGTTGAAGATGAGCGATATTCACGAAGTGCTGATGGTTGGTGGACAGACACGCATGCCGGCGATTGTTGAGGCGGTCAAAGCGCTCTTCGGCAAGGAGCCGCACCGCGATATCAATCCTGACGAGGTGGTCGCGCTGGGCGCTGCCATTCAGGGCGCGGTGATGTCCGGCGATGTGCGCGATGTGTTGCTGCTGGATGTGACGCCGTTGACATTGGGCATTGAAACGCTCGGCAGTGTGATGACGCAGATGATTGAAAAGAACACCACGGTACCGACCAGCAAGAGCCAGACCTTCAGCACTGCCGCGGACAACCAGCCGTCCGTGCAGATCCGTGTTGCGCAGGGCGAACGGCCGATGTTCAACGATAATAAATATCTTGGTGAGTTTAATCTGGACGGCATTCCGCCCGCACCGCGTGGTGTCCCGCAAATCGAAGTGACCTTTGACATTGATGCCAACGGCATCCTGCATGTGAAGGCGAAAGATAAAGGCACCGGCAAGGAACACTCCATACGCATTGAAGGCTCGGGCGGTTTGAGCAAGGAAGAGAAAGAACGGATGGTGCGTGAGGCGCAGGAGCATTCTGCGGAGGATGCAAAGAAAAAAGAGGAAGTCGATGCAAAGAATGCCGCCGAAACACTCGTGTGGACCACGGAGAAGATGTTGCATGACAACAAGGACAAAGTGAAGGAGGAAGATAAAAAGGATTTGGAGGGTAAGATTATGGAACTGAAGAACGCGCTCAAAGACGGCGATATGGCGAAAATCAAATCGGCTGGAGATGTGCTAGGAGAGGCGGCGCAAAAAGTGGGCGCATCGCTGTATCAGAAAGAAGAGAAGAAAGAAGGAGAACCGGAGAGTCAGACTGCGCAGGAGGCCAAGCCGGAAGAGAAAGCAGAAGAAAAGAAATAATATCGTGATACAATAGACCAATGGAATCAGCATCGTACAAACGCATCGGGCTTATCGTCGCTGTTGTGGTATGTGCCGGATTTACCTGGATTACGGCAAAGACCTGGCTGGATGATCCTCTTCGCTTTTCCGACTGGTTACAGCCTGCCTGGCCTGCTCTGGCGGTCACCATTCTTGCCGCGGTCGCCGGAGTCGCATTTACCCTGCTTGAGAGCCGATGGGATCGTCTTGCGGCTATTCTGGCCTCTTGGGCGGTATTTATAGCGTTTTGGGCTCCAGATATCTGGTATGTGACCGCTCTCCCGCTCTTCGGGTTGTTATGGTACGAATCGTCACGGCGCATGCGGGATGACATGAACGACCGGCGCACGGTTCGCATCAATGCAGCGCTGGGTCGTGGGGTGAAACTCATTCTGCTTGGCGCGTTTCTGATGGTATCGGTTGGGTTCTATCTCCTGCCTGCCAATCGCGCCGCTGATATCGGAACCCTAAGCAAGGGGATTCAAAGCGGGTTGGATGATGCGTACGATACGGCCATCGTACGCGACCAGCTGTCTCAATTGCCGGTGTCTCTGCAGGCGCAATTCAAGCAGGACCTTGCGAAGTCGGTTGACGGTTTCGTCCACGAGCAGTTGGGCCAGTGGGGGAATTATGTCCCACCATTTCTGGCATTCGCACTTTTCCTGGCGTTTTGGTCCGTATCCTTCATCTTCCGCGAACTGGCAATCTGGTTGGGCGTTCTGCTGTTCACACTCTTCAAGGTTACAGGATTCATTAAAGTGGGGGAGAGGGATGTAAAGGCGGAAGTACTTAGCTTGTAGTAAAGAGAGACCCGCCATATTTCAGGCGGGCGGTTTGGAAGGGACACAATCGGCTACTTGGCGAACTTTGTTTTTGTAGCGAGAATCCCTCCGGCAAGCACGAAGCAGATTACGAGCACTCCATGACCTAGGTTGTGGGGGTCACCTGCCGTCAGGTGCAGCCATGCGTCGTTGACAACGATTTCTACCATCAAGCCGACGAAGCAACCAACAAAGAACCTTGCCATCGTACACCACCTTATCGGGCTTGATTACCCGATAAAATAAGTATAGCATAGGCAGACAATATAGTCAATCATGCCCGCAGACCCCTACACAATACTCGGAGTGAGCAAAAATGCCTCGCAGGACGAGATTAAGAAGGCGTACCGTAAACTTGCACACCAGCACCACCCCGATAAAAAGGGCGGTAGTGAAGCGCGCTTTAAGGAGGTAAATGCGGCCTACCAGATTTTGGGAGATGCTGAAAAGAAGGCGCGGTACGACCAATTCGGACATGCCGGAGCGCAGGGAGGATTCGGCGGTACACAGGGTGGATACCAGGATTTTAATTTTGATTTCGGAGGCCAGGGCGGGGGATTCGAAAATATTTTTGATATGTTCACGGGCGGCGGGTTTGGGCGGTCGGCCCAGAAACCTGAAAAGGGAGAGGACTTGCATCTGAACATTCAGGTCAGTACAAAAGATTTGGGAAAGCAGAAAGTGTACGAATTTGAAGCGTTTGTCATCTGCGAAGAATGTTCCGGTACCGGAGCGAAAGATGCGAAGCTCAAAATGTGCGCTGACTGCAAAGGCCAGGGCCGTGTCCAACAGGCGGTCCGCACGCCGCTGGGCACCTTTGCGCAAGTCGTCGTGTGCCGTTCGTGCGGGGGCGACGGAGAGGTCGCCGAGCACACCTGCACGCACTGCCGCGGTACGGGACGCAACAAATCAAAACGAAAGCTGGAAGTGCACATCCCTGCCGAAATCTCTGACCGGTATCTCGTCGTGTTTCCTCAACAGGGTAACGCCGGCTTGCAGAGTACGCCACCAGGTGATTTGATGATAACGATACGGACGACGAAGTAGCTGTTTCACAAGAGAGGAGGATGTATGCGCATCGTCATCGGCATCATGCTGTTGAGTGCACTGACGGTATCTGTGTTTGCTGACGATGATGACTCGCCGCCTCCGCTATGGACGGGGCAGATTAGCGCATCGTATGTGGCAAACTCGGGCAACACGAACAACTCCACTGCCGGAGCTTCAGGTGAGATTGTTTGGCAGCCCACGGCGTACAAAGTCGTCGTTGCGGGTGAATTCATCCGTACGGAGACCGAAAACCAACTTGGCTCCAAACGGCTGGGAACGACAGTGCGTACCGAGCGCACACTTCCATGGCGGTTGAGCGTGTATACCGAAGGTTCATACTACGAGGACCCGCCGTCGGGTACCCGCAACCAGCTCGCGGTGAACATAGGTGGTCTCGGGCATGTCATCAAGGGCGAGCGGCATTCCCTGGCTCTCTCGTTGTCGTTGACGCAAACCTGGGAGAACAGAATGGTCATGCCTGACCGTGATTTTCTGGGCGGTCAGATTGGCCTTGACTTCAAACTCAAGACCAACGATATCGTTCTGTTCGAGCAGACGGCCAGTTATGTGCGGGACTTCTCCGATTCAACGAACTGGAGAGCCAGAACCGCGACGGCGCTTACTGTGGCACTGAACAAACGGTTCGCGTTCAAATTCTCGCATCAGTTATACCGGAATAAGCCGGATCCGGGCAAGCGTTCTACCGACCGCACCACCCTTGCGTCGTTGGTGGTGCGCTGGCCCGCACGGCACAGTAAATGACGGCTCCACATCGGTGCCGTCTTTTTTTTGAGACAGAGTACCACTGCAGGAGTATACTAAAGATATGGATTCAATTTTATCGCGCATACCGGCGTGGCCCGGCACTGCGGCTCTGACTGATGCAATCCGCGACCCCAAAGGGCTCTTCGTGATGCTTGCCGTTGTGGTGCTTGTGTTGTACGGCCTGTCTGTGGGACGCACACGCGCGCTGGTGTCGCTGTTGAGCATCTATGTCGCGTACATGCTGGCCGTTTTGTTTCCCTTTCTTCCCTGGATTGCGAAAAAACTGCCCGAATCATCTCGCTCAATGGGCGCCGTCGGGTTATTCATCGTCCTGTATGCGCTCACATTCATTATTCTTTCTCGGTCGATGCTCAAAGGTCGTCTGACTCTTGGCGAAATATCGCTGTGGCAGGTATTAGTTATTTCGGTAGTCCAAATCGGACTCTTAGCGAGTATTTGCGTGTCACTGGTTCCGTTAGAGCGGGGCCAGCAGCTTCTGGGGCCAATGCATCGCTGGTTCGGAGGTCAGTATCCGCTCTGGGCATGGGCAGTTGCTTCGCTTCTCATCATGCCGTTTATGCGGTCCCGTCGGAGCAGAGAGTGACCGTCCCCCCCCCCATCCGACCCCTATACTCCGCTCTCCAGTTCGCATTGGTACGGCATGCGGGGTGGCACAACGGAGACCATCCGAATCTCCGCAGTCG
>JBBTQV010000003.1:0-21988 GCA_038065515.1 Patescibacteria group bacterium
CAATGCATCAGAGTGAGACATCAGAAGTGTTACCGATGTATCTCATCTTCTGCAGCCCGAGAGTGGATTTGCGCCAGGAGCGCGGAGCGGGAAGCAGGCAAAGAAAAGCCACCCGTACGGGGTGGCGTGTAGCCTTTCGGAATCCTACGCCTTTCGACTCCGCGAGCTCCGCCGAGTCCTTGAGGCCTTGAGTTCTTTTAACAGGTCTTCGAGGTTTTTTGAAAGGCCCGCGGACTCCTCTGCCTTGTCGATGCATGACAGCTCGATGGCACGGGCACGGACCAAGGCATCCTCGCTGATGGAACACGAAATTCTGACTCTGCGGAGCTGCTGATCCAGGAACCTGATGTCTCCCCGGCTGAAGAAAGACATAGGGAACCGATTCAGGCGCTCTTGAATCGCAATCATTTTAACTGCACCCATCACTCGCCTCCTATCTTGATTACTATCCTACCGCTCTTCCGGTTATTTGGCAAGATACGAAAAGAAACGGGGGCCTTTGGGCCCCCGGAGGTTGTTCTTCTTCTACTCCATAGCATTGAACTCACGCCAGAATTTCGCAATGTCTTCTACATGCGCCTCGATGAGGCTGCCAGCCTCATCCAATTCGTCGTCACTTGGTGCCGCAAGGGCAAAGAGCTGAAAGAGCCGGAACGCCTCGGCAAATGTGAAACTTGCCATTTTATATCCGCCGATGCAATCTTTGAGGAACTGCTGCCGATGCCTGCGCCGGACACGCTTACGCGTGGCACTTCTGTCTTCAAACCGACTCATCATCCCCTCCTATTTCGAAAGCCAAAGAACCGACTGACGCACCAGTAGGTGCGGTGCCTGTTCCGGCCGGAGCATCAGCTCTTGCACAATGCGCTCCATGCGCATGCCTTGCGACCCTTTCACGAGCACAAGGTCGCCCGCGCGAACCAATTGTTGCACAATCCCCGCAGCCGCGCGCGAATCCGGCGCCCAATGGATATTGGCCGCGGGCATCTGGTTGCCCGCGGCATCAGCGATGAAACGGCCCCGCTCCCCCACACACACGAGGATGTCCGCAACGATTGCCGCGAGCGTTCCGACCGCCTGATGCGCCTGCACGCTGTACGAGCCCAGCTCCAGCATATCGCCCAGCACCAACACATGCCGCGCGGCCGGAATATGCCGCACCGAATCAATGGCAAGATGCGTGGCCGCGGGCGAGGCATTGTAGGTGTCGTCGACGAGAACCGTGCTCCTGATGCCCTCCAGAATGCGTAATCGGCCCGCTGGCGAGCGTAAATCCGCGAGAGCCTGAACTGCATCTGCGAGCCCGATGTTCATGATACTGCCGACCGCCACGGCGGCCGCAGCGGCCCGTGCAATGCCGGAGCCAAGCGTACCGTTGATGGCAACCGGCATCGTATTATTCTGCACACGGACATCAAAGCTGATACCCAAAGGCCGCGTGCCTTCCAAGCGCGTCCGCACATCGGTCACCTGCACATCAGCACCGTCACCCATGCCATAGGTGAGCGTGCGGCCGTTGGTCGTCTCACGCATCTCCAGCACCGTCAAATCATCATATCCGAGTATCGCGTAATCGGTCGGCAAGAGATGCTTGAGTATCTGCGCTTTCTCCGCGGCAAGCTCCTTGGGAGATGCAAAGTACTCCACATGAACCGGGATATCTCCCACCTGCGTGACGACCGCGATATGCGGCGGAAACATCCGTGCAAGGCGCTTGATATCGCCCGGGCGGTCGGCACCGAATTCCAGCACGAGCACCTGCGGATAGGTGCTGTCGTATACCGCCACACGAACGGCGGCCGTAAGCACCTTGAACCAGAACGGAAAGGTACCGCCCGTACGGTAGTACTGTTCCGAAAAATCTCCGATAATCGTGGCGGGAATACCGAGCTCGTTGTTCAGATTGCCGCCCGTTGCGCGCACGCGATACTTCGTCGCGAGCACCGCTGCAATCGCCTCTTTCGTGGTGGTCTTTCCGGCGTTGCCGGTAATGGCGATAATCGTCGGCCGGTACCGCCACAGTATCATCCGCGACCAGATACTCAATTTCCATGCAAGTAGTTTCTGTTTCATCTCGTCGGGGGGATATTCAAATAATTCAGCATAAAAAGCGCCATATCTTTGAATGCGGGGCTCAAGCTGTCGGCGGCAAAAGTAATTCCCTGCGGCTTTTCCATGCGGATGAGAATAACAAATCGCGGATCACCGGCCGGTGCGAATCCCACGAAGCTGTGATTATACTGCCCTTCCAGGTACCCGCCTTCGGGGCTGGCGATTTGTGCGGTACCCGTCTTCCCGGCGACATCGTAGCGCGGAATATGCGCTTTGTCGAAACCGTTATCCACGACCGCGGTCAGCATGGCGCGCAGGGTGGCTGCCGTTTTTGCAGTAAACGGCGTACCAACCATCTCGGGTTTCGTCTCGGTTCGTTGACCGCGTTCATCGCGCACCGCCGATACACTATACGGGCGCATAAGTTTGCCGCCGTTGGCGATTGCGGAATACCCGGTGATGAGTTGCAGCGGCGTAACCGTGATGCCTTGGCCGAACGATGCGGTCATAAAGTTGATTCGCCGTCCCGTGTAGAGATTGCTGATGTCTCCGCTGGACTCGCCCGGTAGATCAATGCCGGTCCGCTGTCCGAATCCCATGTCTACGACATAATCCAGAAATGCGGAATTGCCGATGCGTTCTTCCACCCACATCACGCCCGTGTTGATACTTTTTTCCAGTACCTGCGACATCGTCACCCGTCCGAAATGCTTTTCGTTGAAGTTCTTGATGTTATATCCGTCTACGACGACATCGCTGTTGTCATCAAAGGTCGTATCGGATGTGACCTTGTGCAGATCGAGCCCCATCGCCATGGTGAACGGTTTGAATGACGAACCCGGCTCAAATGGCAGCAGCGACGCATTGAGGTAATTCGCGGCGGGAAAGCTACTGTAACCGTTCGGGTCAAAACTGGGGCTGTCAGCCATCGCCAGAATGCGCCCTGTCTTCGGTTCCTGCACAAGCAGTACGCCCGAAGCCGCATCGTATTTCTTCAGCACACTGTCGAGCACGCTTTGCGCATACGACTGGATGTTCTTATCAATGGTAAGTACCACATCGCGTGGCGCATCATCGGTGGAAATCGCAGTAGTCGCCGTGCGGCCGACTAGTTTTGCAAAACGCGCCCCGATATCAAGTCCTGCCGGCAATACCGAATCGGTTTTTCCGGTAAGCTCCTGCTCATACGCCGATTCGACGCCGTACTGCCCTTCGCGGCCGTTCTGTCCGTATCCGAGAAACCCGATGACATCAGCGGCCAGCATCCCTGCGGGATACGACCGGTCTGTTTCATAGCCGACAGTCACACCGGAAATAGTGAGTGCCTTCACCATGGCAACTTGGTCATCGGTTAATTTGCGCAGAAGCGGACGACTTCCGGTTGTTGTCGAGTCAGTGGTTTTCAGAACCGTCTCGGGCGTAAGGCCGGTAATCTCAACGAGCCGCTGAACGGTTGCATCTACCGCTCCTTTATCGAGCTTCGATGGCGTGACCATCAAAACCGGAAATTTGTGGTTCGTCGCGACGAGATGTTCCTGACCCGATGAGTCGGTGAGATAGATATTGCCGCGCAGCAGCACATTGCTGATGCCGCCGGCCTGTGCCTGTGCGGTTTGTGCGTACCAGCTGTGACGATTCCAGCTCACCTCGAACAGACGCCATGAGATAGCGCCCAGTAACAAAAGCATCACGCCTAAAGCAATATACAAACGCCCTCCGCCGATACGGTGTTTCATGCTTATAGAATACCACACCCCACTCTACCGAGCCGCTATAGGCTGCTCTTGCACTAGATACACCACCGTACCGGCCGGCACCATACCTGCCCGTTGTACGAGGGCAATCAACTGCTGGCGGTCATCCAAAGCGGCCTGCCGGGCCACCAGACCGTTGCGGTCATCGGCCAGCGCCGTGAGCCGTCCCTGCGCATCGCGAGTACGCCACACTTGCACTGCCATCGCGTTATTCTGCACCACATAGTACAACAACATGGACAATGAGACACACGCCAGCAACAGATTCAACTTCGCAACACGCGAAGCGGGACGATGCGCCAGCGGGGACTGTTCGACCGGGATGGTGCGAATGCGATTCATATTTTTTCGACAATTTTCAGTTTTGCACTGCGGGCACGCGGATTGATCTTTGCTTCACTCCACTCGGGCCGTATCGTCGCCCGTGTCACCCACCGTATCGTTCCGGCTTTCGCCCGCTCCTTGAACAACTCGCGGACAATCTTATCTTCCGCGCCCTGGAAAGAGATCACGAGCAATCTTCCTCCGGGCTTCAGGATGCGGACAGCCGCCACTACCCCTTTCTTCACATTTTCCAGCTCATCATTGACCACCACCCGTAACGCCTGAAATGTCTTGGTCGCGCAGTGCAATTTCCGGTGACGGTACCACACGGGTACCGCCGACTCGATAAGCGCAACCAGTTCAGTGGTGGTACGGAGGGGGGCAGCTCGTCGGGACAGAACGACCGCCGCGGCGATCTGCCCGGCGAACTGCTCCTCCCCGTACTCTGTTAACATCCGTTCCAGGTCCTCCACCGGCCACTCGTTCAGAATGCGACCTGCAGTCAGCGGGTTTGTCTCGGGATTGAACCGCATATCCAGCGGTTCGTCACGCATGAACGAGAAGCCTCGCCCCGATGTCTCGTAGTGCAAAGACGACAACCCCAGATCGAACAGGATACCATCGGGAACGACACCGTGTTCGGTACAGACTCGTTCGAGATTGATGTAGCTGTCGTTGACAACGGTCACCGAGTCACGCAGCTCCGGGTGGTTCGTGAAGAACGCTCCGGCGATGACCGGGTCCCACTCGATGCCCAGTACGCGTGCGCCACGGGCGACAATCGCCGCGGCATGACCTCCGCCGTTGAGCGTACAGTCAAGCACCACGGAGCCCGCTTTCGGGTCCAGGTAACGGATAACTTCATCTAAAAGAACTGGGGTGTGATTCACTTCGCTCAAGTGCAAATATCAAAATGAAGAAATCAAAATTTCCGGACTCTGAAACACCCGAATTTTGAACTTTTCATTTTGCATTTTAAATTGTTCCTAAATCCCCCAATTTTTGAGCTATTGCGTCTCCGTTCTTCTCAAGTTTCGTTTTGTATTGATTCCACGCGCCCTTGTCCCACAGTTCCAGTCGCGTGTGCACTCCGGTAATGACCACCTCGCGCGCAAGACTTGCATATTGCTTCAGATAATCGGGCACGAGGATGCGGCCCAGGGAATCGAACTGCACCTCCGTCGCTCCCGACAACAGCAGCCGTGCAAACGAGCGGCTGTCCGACTGCGCCATCGGCAGATTGGAAATGCGCTGTGCCAGCACCGCCCACTGCACTGATGGAAAGAGCCACAGACAACCGTCCAACCCGCGCGTGAGCACGGCGCCATCGCCAAGCTCCTTGCGGAATTTTGCGGGAATGGATAGGCGCTTCTTGGGGTCTAGATTGTGGGTGTGTTCGCCTATCAGCATTCCCGGTAGAATCACCGGCGCCACGGCTTTCGCCGGAACTCCGGAGCATGCGCCGGTAGCTCTACCGGGCATTCCACTTTCATACACTCCGTACCACTACATAGATATTATATACCACTGTGTATCCACTGGGAAGTGGATAAATAAGGTAACTCAGAATCGTCATCGCGGTATGACCGCCACGATTCTGCCCGTATTGATTTTGTCTAAACAAAATCAATACGAAGTGGATAATTAAGGTAGCTCAGAATCGCTTCTCGGGGGTGCAAAAAAAAACGACCCAATCACGGTGATTGGGTCGCGCGCACTAACCTTCAATGAGCTTCGGGAGAACACGCTTTAGCTCGGTGAATGAGCTCACAACCAGATCCGGATGCGCATCGTGGATGCGCCTGGCGCTGTTGTAGCCCGTCGCGTTGGTGAAGCCGATGGCGAAGAATCCAGCTTTCTGTGCGGCTTTTATCCCGTCATCGGTGTCATCGACATATACACACTCGGACGGATGCAACCCCAGCCGCTGTGCCATTGATGCGAGCACGGGGGTCTTCGATGGCCACGCTCCGCCGCAGATGAGGTTGGCATCAAAATACTGGGTGAGCTTGGCCCGCTCTAAGAACCCCTGCAACACTTCCGGAATCTCTGCGGAGCACATGCCGACCTCAGCGCCAACACTCTCGCAGTAGCGAAGCAGTGGTTCGAAGTCCGGACGGTAATGCGCCGTGTTTTGCCGCATCCGGTAATACAGTTTCCGAATGACATTGAGTTGCTCCCCCGTGATGTCACGCGGGACTCCATGGCGCCAGTAGAAGTCCATGAAATCAGCGCCAATCTCGTTGCGGTACTGGTCTTTGTTGGGACTGCGCAAACCGAGCACCGCAAAGATTGCTTCGACACTCCCGAATGCAACATGCAGATCGTCCAGCCCCGTGCCGTTGTTGTCGAACACGAACACCCGTTTCGGCCGCATTTCAATCATCACTCCTCCTTTTTTAAAAAACCACTGTGGGTGATGGAGGATTCGAACCTCCGACCTTTGCAATGTGAATGCAACGCTCTAACCAGCTGAGCTAATCACCCTCGTCGTGGAGGTATTATATCACGCCCACAACTACATGTCGAGCTTGTTGATAATCTTGCGGTGCGGACCCTCAAGCAACACGCGCAAAAAGCGGTCGAACATTTCGTACCGGTATTTGAATTCGTCTTTCTCCATGACTCCGAAGCGGATTTCCGTGCCCATATCGGCTTCTAATGATTTGAGAAATTTAGTGAGCTTCCCGCGGTCGATATCGTCCCCCACAATGAACAGATCTGCGGGAGTCTCATAGGTAGTGTCATCCGGCTGACTCACAAAGATACCGGCCACCACAGCGAGTTTTACACGCCCGAGCGCATTGATGCGCTTGATGAGACGGTCAGTCTCGACCGGAGACGGCTTGAGTATTAGATCTCGTAGCTCAACAAAAAAATCAAATTCTTCGTTAAGGCCGTAGCGATCCTGTCCCGCTTTCGCGCTGCGCACCTTGCGGATTAGTTTTATGTCCTGCAACAGCAATACTTCGCGGCGCACGATGAATGATGGCTCCTGCACGCGCACAGCAAGCTCGCTCATCGGCAGTGCAGCCGGATGTTGCCGGTACAAAAGCTTCAACAGCTTCACCCGCACCCGTGAACCCAGCAGATTATCCAGAATAGATTTTGACATAGGCACGAATGTTCGCGTACAATGAGAGTGTCTTCCCGTGCGCAACCGTAGCGCACCTGTGCGGCGTTTGCAAGTGAATCTCCAGTATGGAAAAACTTACCCTCAAGCCGCAAGCAAACGAAATCATCGTCAATCACGGAACCACCGATGGCGTGATTGATATGTTCTCCTATTCCCCTGATGATGCCGCGGCCCGTGGATTCGGTTCGCTGTTCGTTGTGGGACACCGCGACACCGATTCCAGCAATGTCGGATATGTCGTCTCCCTCATCTCTGCGCTCGCCCGTCGCGAATACTACGCAAATCCGAACATTCCCCCCCGGGAGGCGTTCTCGCGCACCCTGCGCAAAGCAAATGAGGTCGTCGATGAGTTCTTCCGCAATGGTGAGGTTAAGTTGTCGGTCGGCATTGTTGCCATCGCCGGAAGCACCATCATGGTCTCCAAGCTCGACAAGTTCAAAATACTGCTCGCGCGCGAGAACCAGGTCATCGATATCCTAAGCAATGTGCTCTTGTTCTCAAAAGAGCATACCGAGAAGCGGCGCTTCTCCAGTATCATTCACGGCTCGGTCCAGCCGGGTGACCGTATACTGGCATTCGTACCCACGCGCACCATCATCTCCCGCGAGCGCAATCTGAAGACATGGTTCCTGAAACTGCCGCAGGATGAGTTTGCGGCCCGCGTTGCGCACATCGGCACGGAACATGCATCATTTGCCGCCGCAATGCTGCACATCGACATGGCACAAACATCCGAACCCGCACTCATGCCGTCTCCGCAGCCACCCGAGTTGATGCAATCGGAACCGATGCCCGTGCCGACTCTTGCATGGAAGCCGCGTCAGTGGGGCGGTCCGCTGGATACGCCTGCGCCGCAAACAATCAATGCATCAGCTTCACTGTCGACACCACTAATTGCAGGTGAAGAATCTCATCAGCCGATTGTCATGGACGCCGAAGTGCCGCGCATCATCCCGTCGGAGTTCTCACTGGGCACCCGCCGCACGCTGTTGTCGCGTTGGTTTGGACGCATTCATTTTGTCCGTCTGGATGGCCGCGGTAAGGCAATCACGCTCGCGCTGATCGCTCTCCTTACCATCGGCGGGGCTCTCCTGGCAAAATCATTCCTGTTCGTAAGCCCGCAACAGCAGAAAGAGAGGGAGGCGCTCTCCGACATCCGTCGCGACCTTGATCTTGCGCGCTCGAAAGTCGCGCAAAACAACCGTATCGAAGCGCGTCAGCTTCTCGCGCGTGCGTTGTCGGCACTGCTTGATATGAAACTCACCGATGGTGGTGCCAAAGACTTGCAGGCATCCATCACCTTAGTCATGGACTCCGTCGACAATGCCCAGCCGTCCGCACCGACTCTCATCACCTCGCCTCAACCTGATGCGCTCTCTATCACGCTGGCCGCATGGTCTTCGGCATCACACGCGATCTGGGTCGGCAGCATGGCAGAAGAAGGCGGTGCGTGGGTCGCTCCGCTTCGCGACGGTTCGGTCGGTACTCATGTCGTATTCGGTTCGGCAAAACCCGACCTGCTCATCGGCTGGCGTGATTCCGTTCTTTCCGTTGATTTTGCAAACCGCACCATCACGCGCACAGTCGGTGATACGGTAAAGTCATATACTATTCCGACGCAGGATGTCCTGCAGGACGCCGCAGAATTCTCCGATAGTCTCTATGTGCTCACCGACAAATCAATTATCAAAATCTCCGACCTCGATACCAACAAACCCGTCACGAAGCAGTGGCTCGCCGACACCGCAGAGCTTGCCATCGGCGCGGTGCGCATCTGGGTGGACGGCAGTATATGGACGATGAGCCGCGACGGGTCGCTGACCACCTACTACAAAGGCAAAAAAACTGCGCAAGTCGCGGTGCCGCTCTCGCCCGCAGGCACTTGGCGGCTCGTCGGTTCTTCTGACGGCCTGCTCGCCATTGCCAACGGCGACACGCGCCGCATCTATCTCATCAATCCGCAGGACGGCTCGCTCGTGCGCACACTGAAAATCGATTCTCAACTGCCGTTCACATACCTCTCCGCGGGGCCCGACGGCTCGGTTCTGCTCATCACGAAAGAATCCAAAGTCTGGCAGGTTAAGTAGTCATGGACCGGACGGCACTTCGCGGGCCATCACCATTGACTATGCGTTCTGTTTCTACTATAATACTCACATAGCCTATTGAAAGGAGGCTCGTAATGAAGTCGTTTTTCAATGGTGTCGGAACTGCCATGATCCTAATGGCTGTGGGAGGAATTGTTGCCCAAACAGTGGCAATTATCGCATTTGCTGAGCCGAATAACGCACTGTGGGCACAGAAGATGGTGCTGCTCATGACCAGGTCTATCTCCTTGGCAATAACCGGAATCGGGCTTCTGCTAATCCCGATAGCCTACAACAAGATACGCTAACGCCCGTGAAGGAGCCCGTGCTCCCCGCGGGCTTTTTCATATCTCAAACAGAAAACCCGCATGATGCGGGTTTTCTGAAAACTTATTTCGCTTACTTCAGCTCGACGACAGCGCCTGCCTCTTCCAATTTCTTCTTCATTTCCTGCGCCTCGGCGGCTTTGACGCCCTCCTTGACAACAGAGCCTTCCTTGTCGGTCATGTCCTTGACCTCCTTGAGACCGAGACCGGTGATTTCGCGGAGGATTTTGATGACCTGAATCTTCTGTGCACCGGCTTTTGCCAGCACCACATTGAACGCATCCTTCTCTTCAGCAGCTGCGGCACCACCGGCGGCCGGTGCGGCGGCGGCAAACGCGGCGGCCGAGACTCCGAACTTCTCTTCCAATGCTTTGACGAGCTCGTTGAGTTCGGATGCCGTCATCTTCTCAATATCTTCAATAAATTTGTTTTTATCCATGTTCGTTGATTACGGTGTTACTACTTCTTCTTCAGCTACCGGAGCCTCGACTGCCGGCTCGGGTGCAGTTTCTTCGACAACGGGAGCGGCTTCGACAACAGGCGCCGGAGCGCTCTCTCCCTTTTGCTTTGCGACCTGATTCAAGACTACTGCCAACGAGGACAGCGGGTATTTGAGCATGCCCAACAGACGAGCGAGCAGTTCATCGCGACTGGGCATGGTCGCCATGTCGATGAGTTCTTCATGCGACAGCGCGTGACCGTCCATCCATGCGACAAACAGTTTCAATGCCGGATTTGCCTTGGCGAACTGGTACAACTGCTTGGCAACCGCAAATGCGTCGCCATGCGCGAGTACCAACCCCATCGAGCCGTCCATGCCGAACACATCCACGCCGTCATAGTTCAGGTCGTGGAGCGTCTTGTCCACCAGCGTCTTCTTTGCGACCACATACTCACCCTCGGACTGCCGCAGTGCGCGCTTGAGCTGCTGCAACTGGGCGACCGAGAGACCGGGTTCACCGGCGCGGGCGAAAGTCGTAAAAATCGTGATAGTCGAACCCGGCAGAACGCCCGCCAGATTGTCGATTGACTCTTTCTTCTGTGCTTTTGTTTTCATAATGTCATGCGAATCTACGAATACAAACGAAAACCGCTATTCCGTAGCGGCTTGCCTTCGACCCCTGCAAAGCAGGATTAGAGCAGAACCTCGGGGCGACTTACTGTGCCCTCCAAAGCTTTCGCGACGGAGGGTGGGCACCCTGTCTACGGCTACAAAAACAGTATAGCAAAAGATCTCAAGTAAGTAAAGGCCCAGCCGACACCACTCGACTGGGCTCAAATTGGCTATTTGAATGCCTCCTCATGAACTTCACGGAGGAAACCACGACGGGGCTTGGGGTCGTACCAGCCTTCGTACAGCCAAATACCGTTGAACCGCACACGGATTAAGCGCGCCGTCACAGGAATCTGATTCCTAAGAGCATCTCTCATGACCCGCTCAACCCGGCCACCGCCGATCACCTGACACTGCATCTCTTTGGGGCTATCAGTGATGCGAAGCATCATGCGAGACACCTCGCCATCGTAGACACCTACAATCTCATGAACCGAGAACTCAACAGTATGACCCCCAAGATGGTAGTCGGAGAACATCAACTCCAACATCGAGGGACCATTGCAAATCTCGTACATCTTCTCTTCTTTTTTTGCTTTGGTGGCCATACGGCCTCCTGTGCGTACTGCTCCTGAAAAGGTGCAGGAACGATACACCGTTGTCCCTCGATTATGCTCGGAACCACCTTTCCATCCAGAAAGGAATTGAGATGAATGTACGACCTTCCTTCACAAAAGTAAAGGAGCCCTACAGACCCAAGTATTTCCTGCGGTTTACGAGGTGCTCCGAAAGAGTTTTCGAGTAAATGATATCACTGCCGTCGCGAGTGGAGAGGTAATAGAGGTACGGGCTCGCTTTGGGATGTGCGGCGGCGTCTAGAGCCTTAAGCCCGGGGTTGGAGATGGGGCCTTTGGGCAGGCCCGTACGGGTGTAGGTGTTGTACGGTCCTTCAATTTTTATTTCGGTGGCGATGGGCGCTTGTGTAACATCGCAGTTGCGATTGTTGCTTATCGGCAGCCATCGCGCCAAACACCAGCCGTAGGCCACCGTAGCGTCAATCTGTAGCGGCATTCCCAGCTTCTGACGCTCGATAACAATGCCCGCGACCAGCGCCATATCTTCGGCGGATTTTGCTTCCTTCTCCAGCATTGAAGCGATGACGATCTGCACATTCGTGTACCCGCGTGCCTTGGCATCAAATGCATTGCGCAATACCGAACCGATAACACGGGCGTTGGCATACTCTCCCGCATTGTCGACAAGCGATTTATCAAACCGATAGGTATCCGGAAACAACATCCCCTCGTTGGCGGAATAGGTACGCGCAAAGCTACCCGGCACAATGAGCCGTTGACTCGCGAGCAGGTCATCAATTTCCCACACATTCATCCCCTCGGGAATCGTGACAACAATATCGGTGGAGAGCGCTTCACCGGCTGCCAGAATACGCACAATCTCCCGCGTGGACATAGAAGGCGACAGCGCATAGGTGCCGGCCTTCAGGCTATCCCCTGTATCGGTATAGTTTGCAATGACAATCATTACCGGCGCCCAACGGATGAGTCCGGCTCGCTGTAGTTCAGACGCGATGCGCCCGCCTCCCCAGCCGGGTTGCACCGTGAACTCGCGGGTCTGCGTGACAGAAGAAACCGGAGACGCCAAAAGCCAGAACACACCGGCAGCCGAGACGGCAATAGCCGCCATGAGAATGGCGGCTATTTGCCAGCGATTTCGTTTTCGTTGTTCGCTTTCCTGCACCTTTGCAGTGTACTACTGCAACGGAGCGGAATCAATCACCTTCTCGGGCGGGATGGCGCGTTGTCCGGCTTCCAATTGAGAGAGTTTCTGTTGCAAATCCGAATTGTCGGGGTTTGTCTTCTGAATTTCCTTGAGTTGCGCGATCGCGCCCTGGATGTCACTCTGCTCTTCCAACAGCAACGCGAGATACCAACGGGCGTTCGAGTATTGCGGGGCAAGGAGCACTGCGCGGCGCATTGCCACTATCGCGTCTGTTTTACGGGACGCACGAACATACAACAAACCGAGTTCAAACATCAGTGTGGGCTCGTTGGTGTTGTACGGGGCAATCTTCTCAAGCTGTGCAATGGCTTCCTTAACTTTTCCCTGCCGGTCATAGACCGCGCCGAGGTTATAGATAGCTAGGCCATATGTTTCGGATGTGGCGATTGCCCGCTTGAATGCTTCTTCGGCTTTCGCAAGCGAATCCGTTGACTGCTGCTGCAGGGCGGCGGTATTTGATTTGGACTGTTGCATCACCGACCGGATAAGGTCCGCGCGCGACAGCCACAACTGACCGATGCGGTTGTCGAAGGACGGATCGCCCGGACGCAACTCTCCCGCTTTCTTGTATGCATCCTCGGCAAGCCGCTCGACATTATCAACCAGGCCGGTCATGGACTGGTATATTTGCCCGAGATTGCTCCAGTTCAGTGATTCCAGCGGTTGCAATGCGGCCGCGCGTTGAGCCAGTTGGACGCTGGACGCCATGAGATTTTGAACCCGTGCGGAATCGCCATCCTTTTTGTTGATCTCATCACGAAGCATTGTCAGGGCAAGCTGGGACGCATCGCGCAGATAGCGGTCGCTGGAAGCGTCGAAGTCGATAGCGCGCACGAGCCCGTCCATGGCTGCAGACGGTGTCGGTTGTTCCAGTGCGTTTGCATATCTGACATCAGCAAGATAATGCACCGAAGAGAGATAGAGACCGGAAAGCACCAGAATAAGCCCCACGATGAAGCCAAGCGATGCCGACAGCGAATACAGCGGGCGTTCTTCGATATCAACGGTACGGGATCGGTCGCCCGAGACCACAAGAGCCGACAGTGCCAACAACACGAAAAACACGAACCACAGTGCCATATTCATCGGATACAAGAACAGCGCAACGGTTATTGCCACCATCGCGGCAAGCGTTCCCGACGACTGTGCGGCCAGTGATGCACCCGCGCCACGCCCGACGGATTCGGAAATCACACCGCTGAACCTGGCAATCACCTGCACCAAGCACCACAACAGAACAGCGAGCGCAAGAAGCGCAATGACACCTCCGTGAACTACCATGTTGAGAGCTTCCGATGTAGCGTCGAAGAATCGCAAATTCGACAGCTGCGAATTCGCCAACTGACCGGCGCCGAACTTATCAAACGCTAAAGAGAAGTTCTCGGGGCCCCATCCCAACAGCAGGCGCTGCTTGAGAATACTGACTGCAACCTGACCGGAAAGCTTATAGGATGGCGCGACCTCAACCGGGAAATTCGATTTCAGTGATGCCGGATTGAAGTTCACCAGAAGCAGAAAAGCACCCAGCACAATAACTACCATAGGCACTACGAATCGCGAAAGTGCAAAGCGGTTTTTCCGTCCACCGTAGTCTTCGGACAGTTGGGTCACATTGAGACTGTCAAATGCGATCATGGCAAGCATGCCCGCGAGTGCGACCGCCCACAACACCCACCAGTTCAGGATGCCCAGCACGACGATGGCACAGAGCACGCCGACGACTGAAATGATGGCGCTGACGCGGTCGATGCCGCGATAGAGCGTTTTCGCCAACAGCGGCAAGGCGATTGCGGCCAGAATACCTAACGCATTGAGCGACCCGATGGTATTGAACGCCCGGGAGTGCGCAAAAGCGCCCGGCAGGAAATACCAGGTAAACATCTGGCAGATTCCCACAAACAAAGCCAACACAGCCGACAACATCAACGCAGAGCGCAACATCCGTCCACGGTCATGTAGCGTGTTGACTGCGAGGAAGTAGAACACAGTCAATGCCAACACGGTGAGCAATGACGAGCTCAAGCTGACACTAATGCCGAAGACCGACTTGGCCGGTGTCATCGAAAAGATGACGGCTGCAATCGTCGCCACCAACAGCGCCAGCACGCCTTTGTCGATAGGTGAAGTTCGGACAGTCAGCTTTCCACTGACAACCGCGCCCAACAGCCACACGACAAGGCCGACCGACGCGACAACAACAAGCAACATCTGCTTATTGTATTCCAGCATACTACTGGTGAA
Organism: Patescibacteria group bacterium; assembly: GCA_038065515.1. Lineage (GTDB taxonomy): Bacteria > Patescibacteriota > Minisyncoccia > 2-02-FULL-40-12 > GWA2-44-9 > JAGOPO01. Next base: position 14,775 of record JBBTQV010000003.1, read on the forward strand.
GGGTAGGTAGAACAACGGCAACAGCACCACCGTTGCGTACAACATGATTTGGATAATCTTGTCGTACAGAGAACCTCCCAGCCCTAACTTATCCGACTTCACTGCAACCAGCTGTGCGGAAATAGCCGCTCCAGCCTGCCCCTCCGTTTCGTAGAACGGTTCCGGGGTCTCGGTTTGTACGCTCTTCATATTCCCAAGCATCGTATCACATTTTCGTTGTCCACTCTGTTGATATGTCCACATATTGACCCGACGCTAGCCCTACGATACTGTGAAGCAAACATTACGAAAGTTATATATGCCAAAAAAATACCTCATGGTTCAGGAAGTCGCCCGCGTAATGGGAGTCACTCCGCTTACCGTGCGTAACTGGGACGCGAAGGGCAAATTGGTCGCGTACCGTAACCCCGTCAACAACTACCGCATGTACAAGGTAGAGGATATTGAAACACTCATCCGCCAAATAGAACTCTCGCGCGACAAGCCCCGCGCCCGCAAAATCGATATTACCGGGTAGAAAAAGACCCCCGACGATTCGTCGGGGGGGTATGGGTTACTTCTTCGGCTCTTCTTTCTTGGGTTCCGATTTCTTGTCGTCGAACAGGATGGGCGCATAGATGGTCTGGCCGCGCTTGCGGTCCCACAGAAAGAACGACTGCTTCGGAGGTTCAAAGTCGGCCTTGATTGACAGTGCAAACGCATTGAAGCCAATCAGGGAACCGTTCGAGATGAAGTTGCCGCCGTGCTTCGCCTGATGGAAGTGGCCGAAGACATCGAGGTCCGCCCACCTGCCCTTATTCCACTGTGCGATGGCCTTGTTGACGGGGATGTAGATGCCACCGACGCCGCCCTGGTAGCGAATTTCGTGACCGTGGTGGAACCGGATGGTCTTCCCGTAAATCTCCAGGTACGAATGATACCCGTCGGCCAGCAGGAACTTCACCCGCGGCTCGTCCCTGAACTGGCTCACCAAGCTGGCGTACATTAAGAATTCCAGCGAGTGTCCCCGTTCGGTCGAGATGTGGACCTTTTTTGTGGTCCGGCCGTGATTGCCCGAGTGACACGGTACCACAAGGTCAAGCTTCGTGTTGTCGAGCAGGAACCGAATACCCGAGACGAGGAGCTCACGGGCTTTCAGCGCCGCATCCATCGGAGAGAGCTGATTGATTTCAACTAAGTCTTCGTGGATGTCGTTGGTGATGAAGTCACCCAGAAGCGCGAGTACCAGCGTCTTGATTTCGACATCCTTACCCATGATGTCGATGAGTCGTTTGGTGTTCTGAAAAAACTGCACGGCGCGCCGGTCGGCGAGCTCCAGATCATAACGGTTGAGCCCGTTGACGGTTCGTGGGTCGACGCGCTCTTCCACATGCCAGTCGCTGGCAATCGCGAATGCCGTCGCTTCGGACCCGCCCTCCGGCGCCTTCGCGCTGATTCTGAAGCTCTCAACGGGACCCTCGAAGGCCACTAACGCTTCATTGACCCGCTCGGAATCGTTGAGCATCGCCATCACCGCGTTGTACTTCGCCTTCTGCCGCTTCGTCACCATCTCGAGCTTCCGAATCTTGCGCTCCAGACGCACTTCGTCGGATGCCTTCAGGCGTCCTCGCGGAGCGTCTTCATCTTTGTCCTGCTTCTTCTTCGACGCCATTGGATGCCTTCCTTTCCATTCTGGTTTTCAACGACCTAAACTGCGCCCGCATCATAGCGGACTTGTGAGATTTAGCAAGCATGCACAGGATGGTGTGATATGTTGAGAAAAAACAGCCTCCGAGAATTCGGAGGCGGGATCATTCACTTCGGCCAGTGCTCGTTAATGCTGACCACAGGGATGCCATCGACACCGAAGACCTCGTAGCAGATGGTTGCCATGAGGTCGGACTTCTTCAGGTCCGGGTAGTACTCTTTCAGATTCTCAAACGCGTCTGCGGCATCAGCGAAGCCGTCCGCTCGCGCTTCTTCGTCGGTGAGCTTGCTGAACGGCTTCTTCTTCGTATCAGCGGTAATCCGCAGAAGAAGGTTCAGGCCGTCTTTAAACTCGCCGATGACGGCCTCGCCTTCCTCGAAGTCGTGCGAGCCGGCACGGTATCTGCGGAGCGTCATCTTCTTGTCGCCGGTGAGTGTCGGTGAAAGCAGTCCTGCACCGAAAATCAATCGCTTCATTTCAACCCCCAAGGAATGCCGCTACTGTACCACGCTCGTTGCTGCTGGCAAGAGCATCGGAAATGTGATATCATATGTTGACTATCATAGTATACGGGGGCATAGTTTAGCAGTAAAATTTCCGTCTCCAAAACGGAAGTCCCAGGTGCAACTCCTGGTGCCCCCGCCGAAATCCTTTTACAAGCACGGAGGCGTATCATGAAGCTGTATGGTAGCAATGATGGGTGGTTCTTTCCGGATTCCGGGACCGTGAGATCGGAACGGTGCGGTATCTGCAACGCACAAATGAGCGTAGAAAGAAATGTGCTCGGTCCTACCAGTTGGGCTGAGGCGATGGGACGGAAGAAGCATCTGCACGATGAGTTCCGGTGCCCGCACCTACAATCGCGATGGCACCAGCAGGCGGTGACCCTGCTTCGCGAAGCCCGAAACACCGCCAGCGAACGAATCCGCGCCATCATCATCAGCGAGGCGGAAGAAATCGTCGCCAGCAAGATGGTTCGTAAGTAACGCAGCCCCCGACGAATCGTCGGGGGTCCTTCTCTTATCCGGTGAGCTTTGATTCCCTATGCGGCGTGCTCTTGCGGCATTTCTTACAGAACTTGGACAGCTCGATTTTGCGCTCGACTTTCTTCTTGTTCTTGGAAGTAAAGTAGTTCGCGCTCTTGCACTTCGTACACTTCAGGCGGATGAGATTATCTTGTGACATGAAGACAGTGTAAAGCTTGAAGCAAAAAGTGTCAAGTAAAAAAGAGCACCGCCGGACGGGACGGTGCTATCGGCTACCAGATGAGCTCGAAAGGCGCGTCTTTCGACATGACCGCAAACCGCTCGTCTTCAAGCTTCTTCTTCAGCCGAAGACAGGCATCTTCAGGTCCTATGAGGACGGCGACTCGCAAAATAGGCACTCGCGCCACAACACTGATGCCGTCTCCAAGCATCTTGTCAAGCCGTTGAAAGCATTTCTGGGAATGTTGTTTCAACAGCTCCCCTTTTGTCCCGGGTCCGCGACCGACCGGAAGCAAGTCAATCCCTTCGGGGCGTGGGAAGCGGACAACCCATCCCAGCGTTTCAGACGACCACGCATCCACCATGACTCACCTCTCATTCAGGTAAAAAGAACTATCTGGAGCCGTTGGTCGGAATCGAACCGACGACCTACTCCTTCACTCATACCCCTGTTTCAAGTGCATATATCAGGGGGCTAGACTGTATCTTGAGCATACCAAATGGGTTAGCTCCCCTTGTCAGTCGTTCGGGCGTATAACGCCACGGTCTTGGCCATATGTGGGCTATTAACCGTAATTCGGGTTGCAACACGAGGTTTCCTCCGTATTGGGCAATATTTCACCATGGAGTTGCTCTACCAGCTGAGCTACAACGGCACTACTTCGCTCCTGTCGAAGCTTCGAAGTGCGAGCATAAAAGAACACAATGCTTCGATAATATATACTATTTCTTTGGTTTTGCAAACCCGATGAGCACCAGTTTGGCGGTGCGGCTCATCTGTTTAATGGCGTGCTCCCGTTTGAGCGCCGATGAACGGGTCCACTTGTGTTCACGGTACACAATCCGGACCGGCTTGTTAGCTCGGGTAAATCGCGCACCTTTACCGCGTGCATGGAGACCGAACCTTGCCTCTACATCCCGAGCGATTCCCGTATACAAACGGCCATCTTTGCACTCGATAATGTAGACCGAATACATAATGATGTGGGCAGGGAGGGATTTGCACCCCCGAAGGCACAAGGCCAGCACGTCTACAGCGTGCCCGGTTTGACTACTTCCGTACCTACCCGCGCATGTCTTAGCCTCTTTTGCTTAGCCGGATTGGCAAAGTCTATCATCCAAGCGAACTGTATGATATCACATTTTTGGCTAATGTACAAATTATATCCGCTTATTTTTGAGGGATGTATCCCGCAATTCAGAAGCATAACGCGGACATCACGAAGTAGCCTCATGGATCGGTTACAAAACGATATCTGCCATCCATGACGCAAGCTATATATAGAACCATCGGTATCAAAAAGACCGCGTAAACATGCCCGCTGATATTCCTGAGATTTTAATATCCAATCGGGCACACCAACCTGCTCCCGCACTTTGTGCGAACAAAGACCCATCTCTTTAAGAAAACGAATAATCTCAACCGAACCGATATACACATCAACATACCCCTGACTTCGATAAGAAATCTTGGCGGGAACAGAAAAGACGGCTTCAAGCAAACCCATCACATGTCTCGCATAATCCGTTTCTTTCGACCCTAGATTTACCAGGACCTGGCTCGGCGAAATATGACCATCCCCCAACAAAATTCCGATTAGTTCCGCAAATGCAACCGAATAATTCGGCAGAAGAATCCTTTTTTTATTCCGATATCCTGATTTCAATGAAGGTGTAGATGCTACGCTTAATCGACGCATTCTGGCGTATACCGTAGACTGCGCGATGTCAAGCCGGCGAGAAATCTCTCCAATACTTAGATTCTTTTGCACATACAACTCCTCTATCTGAGCCCGGAAAGAATCTTCTTGTTCAGTAGTCCACCTCGTTGGCATAGCAAAGTAATTAACTACTCCAAGATACAAACAAAAAAATATTCTGTGAGCCACCTCTCGGATTTGAACCGAGGACCTACTGTTTACAAAACAGTTGCTCTACCACTGAGCTAAGGTGGCGAATCGTCATAGTATTATAACCCAAAACACCGATAATTCCAAGAGGCACCTACTGGCCGGCGGCAACCGCAGCCATAGCATCTTTGTCGGCTTTCTCCTTGCGCTGGCGTGCACGGTCCAGACGCGTTTTGATGGCTTCGTTTTCCGGTGCCAATTTTGCGGCCGCCGTGAGAGCCTCAACAGCATCGGCGTAGTTCTGTAGGCGCATATATACACGGGCAAGCCTGCTATAGAGGTCAACATCCTTGGGGTTTTGAGCGATTGCCACAATGAGTCGTTGTTCCTCCTGACGGAGCTGGTCAGGATCTTCCATGTCTATTTCATCCGGTTCCTCTTCGCGGCGAACGGCTTCCTCTTTGCGCTCTGCGACGATCTGTTCATGCTGACGCCCCGTTTCCTCATGCACGCGGCGGACTTTCCTGATGACTTTGTCGGACACGCGGTCCAGCGATGACATCAGCAGCCGACCGCGGCGTAATGCCTTCTCAAATTCCACCAACGCATTCCGGACATACTGTCGCCAAGGAACGGATTTCACGCGGTCGATCAGTTCCGGCGCATAATCGTGCAAAATGGTATCGCCCATCTCGTGTGCCTCCGGTGTGAGCTTGCGCAAATACGGCATCTTCCGCCATACAATGACGGCGATGACTGCCAATGAACCAAGTGCGAGCGAGAACGGAATAATGAGAAACATGGTGTGTTGATATCAACGGTACCTGCCTCTACCCAATGGCGAGCACCGAAAATCCGGCGAGCTGGATATTCTCGCCGAGCTTGGCTATCGCCCGGTTGATAAACTCCTGCACGGTGATTTCGGGGTCTTTGACGAACGGTTGTATCAGCATCTCGGCAACATCCGCGGGGCGCATAGCGCTGGCATGCATTGCCAGATCGCGGACCATAGACTTAAAATCTTCGTTGCGCGCCACAAAATCGGTCTCGCAAGCCACTTGCACGATCGCGCCGACGCGTCCCGTGTTGTGTACATATGATCCGATTGCACCGTCCTTAACTTGCCGCTCGGATTTCTTCAATGCCGCTTCCCCCGCCTGGGATTTCAGTAAATCGACGGCTTTGTCTTTGTCCCCGCCGGTCTGATCCAGCGCATGCTTAATCTTGTCGAACGAAAGTCCGGTCTGTTCGCGCAGCTCCTTGATTGTTGAGACATCACTCATGGATATATCCAGTATACACCCTCTACTTCTGTACTGCCTCCGCGAGTTCCGGTGCCTGTGTGTTCAAGTTGACGGTGATAGCATTCACGATAAGGTCGATGGCCTTCTTGGAGCGGTCGTTGGCGGGAATCACCTGCTGAAGACCGGCCGGATTCGCATCGGTGTTGGCGATGGCGATAATCTTCACGCCCATCTTACGCGCCTCATGAATGGCCAGCGCGCCTTCCTTGACCGATGCCACAAATACCATATCAGGCATTCGGGTCAGCTTCTTCAGCCCCGCAAAATTGCGCGACATCTCTGCCAGCTCACGAGTGAGTTCGAGCTGTTCTTTCTTCGTGTATTTTTCCCATGCGCCGGTCGCCTTTTCCTCTTCCAACTGCACCAAGCGCTTCACGCGACCGTTGATAATCTTGAAATTGGTCAGCGTACCTCCCAGCCAGCGGTCCATGACAAACGGCATGTTCGCCTTCTCCGCCAGTGCAAGCACCGACTCCTGCGACTGCTTGGTTGGCGCCACAAACAACACCAAACCACCTCCCTGCAGGGTTGTGTTGAGCGCGGAGATAGCCGCCTGCAGCGCTTCCTGTGTTTTCAGCAGGTCGATGAGGCAGATGCCGTCACGGACTGAAAACACATACTGCCCCATCTTGGGGTTGAATACCGTGCGCTTGCGGCCGAAGTGCATACCGGCCTGCAACATCTCTTCGTACTGAATAAGCGGTGCCTGTTCTTTTGTCATTATTGGTCGTGTACGGTGCCGTGCTCCCTCGGGGGATGGTATGAGGCGTTTCGGGGCCTTCTGGGCCGAGACACCCCGCACTACCGAACAAATCATTGAGTTATTAGCCCGTACAGACTAGCAGATTCGCCCTCTTTTTACAAGAGGCACGCTGGACATCAGCCCCGCCCCATGCTATACTGCCCTAGCTATGAAATCCGATATCCACCCCACCTATCATCCTAAAGCAAAGGTTGCCTGCGCGTGCGGCAACAAGTTTGAAGTCGGCTCAACCCGCGAATCTTTACATGCCAGCATCTGTTCCGCCTGCCACCCGTTCTATACCGGGACTGAAAAGATTGCCGACACCCGCGGCCGCGTCGACCGCTTCAAAAAGCGTTTGGCGAAGAGCCTCCCGACCTCAAAGAAGAGATAGATGGCTGATTACGACTGGAAACAGTGGCAGCA
>JBBTQV010000004.1:0-1730 GCA_038065515.1 Patescibacteria group bacterium
CTGGCAGCGCGGACAGAGAGCCGCTCCAATGCGAGGTGCCGAATCGGAGGATGGTAGCGGGAGAGGAGCGGTCGGAGTCCCCCCCAAAAAAAAGAACGGCTAATTTCGTCCTCGTTAGCCGTTCTTTGCATAAAAAAAGCCCCGGAAACAGGGCTTATTTGCCTGCTGGAGTGGGAGAATCTGACCCCCGTAGGAGTCTAGCTCCCAATCCAAGCATTATGTTAAGTATAGCAAACTGGCATGAATTGTCAAGCCCCTCAAAACCCGCAGAAAATATAGGGTTATCCACAGGGGTATTGCAAAACCCGCATATTACGCTGATACTTGCTGCATGACCGCACAGAAACCGCCGTTTCATGCGGGCGAACCTAGAGAGGGGGTGCCCGCATGACCATCAAGAAAACGCAGTTAATCCAGATGTTGGCTGACAAGTCCGGCCTTTCGAAGAAGGACCAGTCAGCCCAGTTAGACGCTTTCGTGGAAACCCTTACCGGTTTGCTACGCAAAGGAGAAAAGATCAACATCACCGGCCTCGGTATTTTCAAGGTAGCCGACCGGAAAGCGCGCATGGGACGAAATCCCCGCACCGGAGAGCCTATTCAGATCAAGGCTTCCAAGAAGCTTCGCTTTACCGCTTCCAAAGTGCTGAAGGAAGCTGTTATGTAAGCAACCACTGTTGCTTACATTGTGTCTAGACACAAACAGAAAACCCCTAGACTAGGGGTTTTCTGTTGCTTGACGAGCTATGAACGAAAGGGTATTACATCACCAGAACCCTAACAAAGGAGGCCGCAGTGGTGGCTTTGCATATTTCGGATTCGTGTCCCATCATTGAACCCCTCGGCATTGTCTGTCGTGGCGGTCCGGTGAACGGGCCATTCGTCGCGGGCGCACTCTTGAGCGGAAAACGGATACTGGCCGAACGGAACATCCCCATCTCGCGGATTTACACCAATTCCGGCCCTACACCCGCCGCGGCGCTGGCGGCAATCGGCATGGAAGACCGCGCATGCAGTATCTGGGCTCGCCTGAAACCAACCGACATCATCGACATCACCCAGAGCTGGTGGTCAAAAGCGATGACCGTCAGCCGGATCGTGCGCTCGGAGAGCATTTTCCCGTCAACAGGTCTGGAGCGTTTGGTGCGGGAAATCATCCCTGCGGATGAGCTTTTCTCTTCGGATTCCATCCCGCTGTCCATCATGACTGTTGATTATCCGTCGGGAAATCCGCTCATGTTCGATACGCGAGATCCGGCATTCTATCCCGTTATCCATGAGGGCATCCTCGGGAGCATGGCGTTAACCCCGTTCCTGCGCCTGCAGGTTATCTGGTGTGGGCCGAAGGGTCTGTCTCCGAAACGCAAAACGGGCGACGACTTTCCTGTTGCTCTGATGGATGGGGGATTCCGGGACAACCTGATGATTGAACAGGCCTGTCGCGATGGGATGAAGACTCTGCTGGTCATCGACATCAATGGCTTAAAAATCTCACCACCCCCGACAGAGTCCTGGAAACACTGGGCGAATCCGCTTCTTCGGGCTTTCCACGCGCTCATCACGACCAATGACCAGCGTAATCTGTACGGCGCAACCCGCGTGAACGAAGAGTTGGCGATCCGCAACGAACTTGAAAAACTGTGCACCCGGGCTGATGTATCTGATCCGGCCCGTAGTTGTTTTAGGTACGGACATTTGGCGGGTTTGTTCGTTGGTACTCTTTCAGAAATT
>JBBTQV010000005.1:0-5021 GCA_038065515.1 Patescibacteria group bacterium
TCGGCGTTGCCATTAACCCCGAGACGCCGATGGAGCGGCTGAAAGCGGCCAAGGGTGCAACGAATCTGGTGCAGTTCATGACGGTGCATCCTGGCCGGCAGGGCAGACCCTTCGTCCCCGAAGTGCTCGAGAAGGTTGCCATGCTTCATGCGGCGCATCCGGACATCACCATCATGCTCGACGGCGGCATCTCGCCGCAGAACGCGCACGCATGCGTGGCGGCGGGTGCGAGCGCGCTGGTGAGCGGCAGTTATGTGGTCCGCTCGTCAGATATGCGCCGCGCCATCGAAGAGTTGCAAGTCGCTGTGATACAATAGGTAGTAGATGTACGATATTGTTTCAATAGGGTCGGCGACCCAGGATGTGGTGTTAAGCGCCGATGGTTTCAAAATCGTCGAGAATGCCGACTTCAATGTCGGCAAGGGGATATGCTTGCCGTTCGGCTCAAAGGTGCAGATACGCAAAATCGTGTTCACTTCCGGTGGCGGCGGCACGAACGCCGCGGTCTCGTTTGCACGCCAAGGATTCAAAACAGCCTGCATCGGCGTCATCGGCAGCGATCCCAACGGCTCGGCGATTCTCGATGAACTGCGGCGCGAGGGTGTGGACGGAAAATATTTTCAGATCCACCACGACGACATCACCGCGTACTCGGTGATTTTGGTGGCGGATGCGGGTGAGCGTACCATCTTGTCATACAAAGGAGAGGGGATTCATTGGGACGCAGATGTGATTCCCTGGGAGAGTCTGCAGACCAAGTGGTTCTATGTGAACTCACTGGGCGGCCACATCGATATGCTTGAGCGCATCGTGAAATGCGCCGAAGAACAGGGCGCACATCTCGCAACGAATCCCGGCCCGAAAGAAATAGAACTTGGATTGGAGCGACTCGCGCCGCTGTGGAAGCACTTTGATATTATCGGTATGAACCAGGAAGAAGCATCCATGCTGACTGGCATCGCATACGACAAGCCGGACGAAATTTTTAAAGCGATGGATAAAGCGGTCGGCGGTATTTTTATCATGACAAAAGGTCAGGAAGGCGTGCTGGTGTCCGACGGACGCAATCTCTACAACGCGGGTATTCCCAATAAAGAAGTCGTCGAGCGAACGGGTTCGGGCGACGCATTCCATTCGGCGTTTCTGGCGGAGTTCATCCGGAGCGGGAGTATTGAAAAGGCAGTCCAGTTGGGGACGGCCAATGCCACCTCGGTGGTGATGCACTACGGTGCGAAAGAGGGAATTCTGCGCAACGGCGACATCGGCCAATGGCCGCTGGTGCAAGTGCAGAAGCGGGTGCTATAAAAAGCTTACCCCCAGGAATCTGGGGGTATGATAGGGACGAACTCGTGTAATCTCGCCGGCCCATCGCGACGCCGGGTCACCGATTACACGGCCTCTTGCGGAGGACTGCAAGCATCTTCGGCGGCGGGCGTACCCCGCCTAACTACCTTCACTTGCTCTCCCTGGTACGAGTATCGGGGGTTAGGCGCCGAACGCGGAGCTTTCACTCACGCACTCTAGGCGAGGAGGATCCCCGTGCACTCGTGGGCGTTGCAGCTGGTAAAAAAGAACTGAATGATTGCGGGTGATAGGATCGGCTCGCACGGCTACCGTCATTGCCTTCGTGCGTCAACGCGACGCATCGGGAGCCGACCCCATCACCTTAATGATAGCACGAGCAGAAAAGAAAGTCAACAGCTCCAAAACCCATGAAAATGGGCAAAATAAAGGACCCCCGAGAGGTCCTCGGTCTCCCATCTCGTGGTGGGAGAGCTATTCGAGTATTTCTCGGGGGTCATACTACTAGGGAATCACTTCCCGTTCGCTGCTCCGTTCGTGACGGAGCTGTAGTGCCGTCAGCCTCGACCCGGCTCGCATGTCCTGGCTGGGACGCGGTCATCGCACAGGCCTATCTGACGAGCTTGTTAACGGTAGGTTGTGGTTGGTTCAACCTGGCGTGCCACCAGCAGCCATATCTATCGAAACCTCTGCCGTGGTAATTGCCGGTCCCGCCGGCTCGGCCTTGCCCCAGAATGCGGGCCAACCCGTATTCGAAGCGTGGACTTCCAGTATAGCAGGTTGGAGCATATTGTCAAGCGCCCATCTCATCGGGGCTGAAATATGCCGAGATTATACACAGATTGCGGCTCGCATGGGGAGGTAATACGATACAATAGAGGGATGAAAGATTCCTACAACAAACTGGCTCATTTGTTGCGCACGCAACCCGCGGTGCTCATGGAACTTGAGCGGAAAATGAACTCCATCAGCGGGCAGGAGGGTGTGTTCGAAGATATCATCCGTCAGAATGACATTACGGTTGACCGGACACTTGAGGGGCTTGGACTTACACGGAAGGATGACAAAAAAACCGTCCGTTCAGCGCTCATGGAGCGTCTTGCGCACCTGGACCAGCACCTCTGGGAGTTGCTTGGTAAACCCGATTTCAGTAAACCCGCAGAGGCGTGCGCGAAGCTGTGTGCCGTCGTCGGAAAGGTGTTCACGCCGCCGAAGGGATTATTCATCAAGCGCGAGTTGGGCATCGAGATGCTGGAGAAGTACCCGCCGCACAACCTTTTAGAACATTTCGGATACGCAACGGTCCGCGATTTGATTGACAAAGAGGGGTTCTCATCGGTCATGGCATCGTTGCGATTCACGCAGTCGGAATCGTGGATGCACCAACTGTTCGATGTTGCGTACAGCAGTCTTGGTCCCGATGATTTTGAAGAACGGGAAGTGGAGCACCTCGTGTTGGATTCAAAATGGCTCGGGGTTGCGGAAAAGTTCATGAGTAAGAAGTACCATAATGTCTCGCATCTCAAGGAATTCGGTATTATTTTCATTATTCCGTTGATGAGCGACGGTGCGGGAGAAACGCTGCGCCTGTTCACGCTTATTCTGCATTATCTTCACGAGGTGCCATTCTATGCATCGCTGTTCCGGCGGCATCTCCACGACAAAGACTTCCCGCACATCTTCAAGAGTCTGCTCCGTGGCGATGTACCGGCACAGCCGGCGCCCAATCACGGCCGCATCACCTGGCGTGTCGTTCAGCGGTATCTTGCTAAAGATAACGCGGATGATTTCCGGCTTTTTGAGCCCCATGTGAATCCCGAAGCCGACCACTGGTGGCGTGCGGAAGAAGACCTCGGCCGCCTGTCGCGCATTCTCGGTCAGGACGGACACGGTCATTTGTCGCTGGGGTGGTGGACCGGTTTGGACTTCGTCGGTGAATTGTTCACCGACGCGAAAACCGGTAAGGAAGAGCCGGTCAGCTTTGACCTTATCGACCAGCTCATGTCGCTTGTGCGGGGTCCCGATTCGCAGTACTTGTATCATCAACAGGAGGCGCTGTGGAATAAGATTTTTGTGGAATACATGGGCCGCGAGACAATGCAGCAGCTTATCGAGGAGAATCTGATGTCCGGTTTCATTCTTCTCAAGTGACGCTCCAAGATTATTTCGCGAATGCTCGCAAGGCAGGATATGCCATCGGTCACTTCAATTTCGCGACCGCCGATGTGTTGCGTGCGATTGTGGAAGGCGCGCGCGCGGGCGGTGCACCGTGCGTGATGGTGGGCGCAAGCGAGGGGGAATCGGCGTTTCTGGGCCTCACGACAACCGTTGCCCTAGTTCGCGCAATCCGGGAGGCATCCGGATTCCCGGTATTTCTCAACGCAGACCATTTCAAATCGTTTGATGCGTGCAAACAAGCCATCGATGCGGGATACGATACGGTGCTGTTCGACGGCGCATCCCAACCGTATGAAGTGAATGTCATCGAAACGCAGCGGGTGTGGCAGTACGCGCAGACGAAACGGGGTGGCTACATGCTCGAAGGCGAGCTGGGGTATCTCAAGGGCAGTTCGGAGGTGCAGCAAGAAGTTGCGATAAGTCCGGAGGACTACACCCAACCGGAACAGGCCGCTGATTTTGTGAAGCGCACGGGGGTGGAACGGCTAGCGGTCGCGTTCGGGAACATCCACGGAATCGTAACGCATCAAAAAGAGGAGCTGGACATCGGACACCTGATAAAAATCGCCGAGGCCGTGCCGTCCGCGTATCTTGTGCTCCACGGCGCATCAGGACTTTCTGACGCGCAGGTCAAAGCCGCCATCGCCGCCGGCATCACGAATGTGCATTTCAACACCGAATTGCGCGTTGCGTATCAGCACGCGCTCAAAGACGAACTCGCCTCCGAACCCGACCAGACAACACCGTACAAACTTCTTGCTCCCGCAGTTGCCGTAGTGCGCGAACTGGTTGAGCAGAAGACCCGTCTATTTATGGGGCGCTGATCTATGCGATTTTTTATCAAGATCATTTTCTATGGAGGCATCATCGTGGGAGGGTCGGTACTGGCCATTGACCGCGTCCCATGGCTGAAAGCGAACATTCTTGAAGTCGTGAACCCGCGGATAGAGGAGGGTAAGCTCGTGCAGCAGCTCCGCGAAAATTTAGTGAAGTTGGATTCTGTGGTGTCCGGCGGCGCTGCAACGAGCGGAGACGCCACTTCTGCTCTCCAAACGAAGAAGCTCGTCAAAGAATCGCAGGGCCTCCTCCAGCAAATCGCCGACATCAATGACTCACGCGACAGCGCGACCGCCGGCATAATCACAAAAGCGGTGGATGTGCTCATCGGTGCGGTCGCATCTCCCGCTGTCACAGCATCCCTTCCGGCAACCGCTTCAACGCCGGCTCCCACGCCGTGCAGATAACCTCCCTGCTTGTCCACTGTTGACATCCCACACGGGGAGAGTACACCTAGGGGCAGTGTAATAAAAACCGAGCGTAAACGCTTTGGCGCCGGAATCTGTTCCTGCTCCACGGAAGTTCGCCGGATATTTTTCATGTTCAGCAGGACCCCCCCCTCGTATCGTGTTCATAAAGTAGTACTCGCTAGTTTTATCGCCGCCACATTCATCATGAGCGGTTTTTTTGTACCGAATGCGAATGCGGCGATTACATCCATCACACTAAATGATCCCACCGGCGGAGAGATGTGGCGCGGTACA
>JBBTQV010000006.1:0-14496 GCA_038065515.1 Patescibacteria group bacterium
CTTTTCGGTCTTGTCGGTTGCTCTGCGCCCCCTTCCCGTTGGAGGGGGGCTTTTTTATGGTTGAAAAAATGGGCGAAAAGAGTAGGATATGTATCATATGAACACTACTATCCACGCGAAGAACCTGGAGTTGAACGCTCCGTTGCGGACATTCATTGAAGAAAAAATGGCGGATATTGAGCATGTATTGGGGGATGTTGGTCTCGCACAGGTGCGCGTGGAAGTGGGGATTCCGTCCCAGCACCACCATTCGGGGCCGATCTACTACGCGGAAGCGAACCTTACCATCGGCGGCCAGCTGTTGCGTGCAGAGGCGACAAACTACGATTTACACTCCGCTGTTGTTGATGTGAAGGATCAGCTCAAGGTGTTGGTGAAGAAATTCAAAGAAAAGCTCACCGAAGCTCAGCGTCAGCCCGCGGCTGAATAATATATTCCGTCACCTCTGCTGTGGCGCGCCACGCATCATGTTAGAATTTCTCTCAAAAATATTCCCTGACGCCAATGCCCGGACAATCCGGTCGTTTTCGTCTGCGGTAGAACAGGTCAACGCGCTGGAACCGCGCATGCAGGCGATGTCGGATGATGAACTTCGCGGGCTGACACCGGCGCTACGCACTCGGCTTGCCGGTGGCGAGACGCTTGATGATATTTTGCCGGAAGCGTTTGCTGTGGTGCGGGAAGCGTCACGGCGCAAATCGGGGAAACGCCATTTTGATGTCCAGCTCATCGGTGGCATGGTTTTGCATCAGGGCAAAATTGCGCAGATGTCGACCGGGGAAGGAAAGACATTGGTTGCGACCCTGCCGGCATATCTCAATGCATTAGAAGGCAAGGGTGTGCATGTGGTGACCGTGAACGACTATCTGTCGCGGCGCGATGCGACATGGATGGGACAGATTTACGATGCGTTGGGTGTCAGCGTCGGTGTGCTTAACCACGATGCTTCCTATATATACGACCCGTCGCATGTGAGTCCCGCTCAACAGGAAGCGCTCGATGAAGAACGGGACGCGACCGGTTCGTTTCGTGTGGTGCACGAGTTTTTACGGCCCGTTCAGCGTCGTGATGCGTACGAAGCGGATATCACCTACGGGACGAATAACGAATATGGGTTTGATTATTTGCGAGATAACATGGCGATGTCTGTCGACACAATGTCACAGCGGCCGGAACATACACATCATTTCGCTATTGTCGACGAGGTGGACTCCATTCTTATTGATGAGGCACGCACACCGCTGATCATTTCGAGCCCGGACGAGGAGTCCGGCCAGCTCTATGCCGCGTTTTCCCGTATCGTACCGCACCTCAAAGAGGGCGAAGATTTTAATATCGACGAAAAACTCAAAGCGGTCAGTATCACCGACGCCGGTATCGACAAAGTGCAGGAGCGACTGGGCATCGCTAACATCTATGAAGAAGGCGGGGTTCGGTATGTGCATCACATGGAGCAGGCGCTTCGCGCGCAAATACTGTTCCGGCTCGATAAGGATTATGTCGTCAAAGACGGTGAAGTTATCATCGTTGACGAATTCACCGGCCGGCTGATGCCGGGCCGCCGATGGTCCGACGGACTGCATCAGGCGATTGAAGCAAAAGAAAATGTAAAAGTTCAACGCGAGAGCCGTACCCTGGCGACGGTGACATTTCAGAACTATTTCCGTCTCTACAAGAAATTATCCGGTATGACCGGTACCGCCCGTACATCGGCCGAAGAATTCCATAAAGTATATGCTCTGGATGTCGTTGCGGTTCCGACCAACAAGCCGATGATCCGCGCCGACCTCACCGACCGTATCTATAAGAGCGAAGTTGGCAAGTTCCGTGCGCTTGCCGCGGAAATCAAACGGCGCAATGAAACAGGCCAGCCCGTACTCGTCGGTACGGTCTCTATCGAAAAAAATGAGATGCTGTCGATGCTGCTCACGCGCGCAGGCGTGCGGCATCAGATACTCAATGCAAAAAACCACGAGCGCGAAGCGGAAATTATCGCGCAGGCGGGACGACTCGGAGCGGTGACGGTTGCCACCAACATGGCCGGCCGAGGTGTGGACATCATTCTGGGCGGAAACCCATCCGACGAGGCTGAAGCTGCCAAAGTGCGCGAGCTGGGTGGTTTGTGTGTTTTCGGCACGGAACGGCACGAAGCGCGCCGCATCGATGACCAACTCCGCGGACGCGCAGGTCGTCAGGGTGACCCCGGCGCGAGCCAGTTCTATGTTTCCACGGAAGACGAACTGGTGCGCGTGTTCGGCGGAGACCGTCTCACCAATATCATGACCACGCTGGGTGTGACCGATGAAGATGTCATCGAGAACCGGCTAGTCTCCCGTTCGATTGCGCAGGCGCAGTCACGAATTGAAGGCCGCAACTTTGATTCCCGAAAATATGTGCTCGAATACGACGATGTGATGAACAAGCACCGCCAGACGGTATACAACTTGCGCTGTGAAGTACTGATGTCAGACAATAACAAGGACCGCATTCTGGATTATCTGCATGCACAGTTAGGCGCGCTTGTGCAGGCGCATGTGAATCCGGAAACGGGCGAGCGTAATATTGAAGAAATTGTGGAAGCGTGCAGAGCCATCGCACCGTTTGGTGACGGATTACACGGCGAGTTGATGGAGAAAGTCTTTGATGAGCTGACTGTGTATCTCCAGGACGAAGTTGAGCGCCTGTACGGAGAGCACGAGCAGCGCATGGGAGCCGCACAGATGCGCGCTATCGAGAAAGCCATCATCCTACGCGCCATCGATGATGTCTGGGTTGAACACATCGAAGCCATGGAGCACCTGCGTGAAAGTGTCAGTCTGCGTGCGTACGGTCAGCGCGACCCGCTGGTGGAATACAAAATCGAATCACAGCGGATGTATGCGACGCTGTTAGACACCGTTGCAGGCCGGGTTGCCGGTATTATCTTCCGTGTGCAGATGACCAATCCTGCCGAAACCGCCCAGGAAAAAAAGCGCACCTTGCAGGAGCAACGCCCCGATATCACCAGAGACGAAGCCATCGCCAAGCTGGATACCAGTGATACTGCGGCATCGGAGGGTGCCGTTCACTCTGAACACATCGGCCGCAACGATCCCTGCCCCTGTGGCTCGGGTAAAAAATTCAAAAAGTGCGGGCTCATGGAGACCGAGGAGCATAAACGGAGAGCAGGGGCGAAATAATTTTCAGAGTATATGGAAAATGAGCCAAAATTTGAAAAACCGGAGGCAGCGTTAGAGAGAATGAAACTCTCCGATTATGAGAATTTGGGCACCGATTTTGAGGAATGGCTAGGAACTCAAGAGATTCCAGAGATATTTTGGGCTAGGATTGTTCACTCCAACTCTGCGTCTACGGTTCGGGAGCTTCTCGATGTCACTCAAGAGGCATTATCTGATATGCATCGCAGAAGAAAGGAACATCCTGTCTCCTTTGCCGAATCGCGGTTTACTCCGGTCGCAGAGATGATTGAAAGGGGAATGGTATCCTGTGGAGCGATAGCGACTATTTTCGGAAATGTTTTGCGGAAACTAGGCATTCCGACTAAGTTTGTTCATGGAAAACTTGAGAGTCAAAAAGAAAAAAATCACAGGCACCCCTGGTTGGAAATATATAATCCGCTGGATGAATCATGGGTCGAAGTTGACGCCACAAGAGATGAATTCAAATTACCACCTGGTGCGCAACCGATTAAAAGATATCACGATTGGCTGGAGCTAAAAGAGGATTTCGATAAGGGAGATTATTGATGAAGGCAATGTAAGGGGCCCCCTTTACGCCTTTATTAAAATCGCTGAAGATTGATAATAATTTATGGCTTCGACCCCGACGAGGTCCGAGCGAATATCCTGAGCGAGAGGCCAGAGGCCGTGCATGAGGAGGGTTGGGGGAGGTAGGAACGAACAGCCCCGCCGAAGGCGGGGCGTCGTGAGTGACACAGGAAGGGGGCAAGCGTAGTGCGGCCCCGCTCATGACTGGTGGTATACTGGTATTGATGAGGGGAACATGGCTTACTTCGCCGCGGAGGGATTTTGTTCTTATCGGCGCCGTTGGTGTTGCGCTCTTGTTGAATGTGTTTGTCGAATCGATTTCAGTGGAGTTATTGATGCTTGCCGGAATCGGGTCGATCCCGCTGGCGCTTCGTGCGGCGCGTGATATCGCGCATACGCATATCAGTCTGGATGTGTTCAACCTGTTCGCGATCGGGGTGTCGCTCGCAACCGGCGAGGTGGTGTCGGCGGCGTTCATCATTCTGATGATCACCAGCGCCGACATTCTGCAGTTGCATACGAGCCGCCGCACTCAACACGCGGTCGAGCATCTGTTGAAACTCAAGCCCCAGACCGCGCTCCGCCAGCGGGGCAATACTCTCGAGACGATTGCGATTGGTGCGGTGCGCGTAGGGGATACGCTCATCGTTGAAAGCGGTCAGGCGATTCCTGTTGACGGTGTAGTTATCAGCGGCCGGGCATTGGTGAACGAAGCGCTGGTGACCGGCGAATCGGTGCCGGTGGAAAAAATCGCCGGTGCAAGCGTGCTCGTGTCGACTGTGGTGGATACCGGAGCGATTAAAGTGCGCGCCGCGCGTGTCGGAAAAGATTCCACGATTGAGCGAATGGCGGAGCTGATGCGCTCTGCAGCCGCGAATAAATCGAAGCCGGAACGAATTGCAGACCGGTTTGCCGGTATTTTTCTGCCTATCGTGATTCTGTTCGGGGCCGGTGTCTATATCGTTACGCGGGACTTGCGGATGACTGCGGCACTCTTTTTGGTTGCATGCGCTGATGATATGGCGGTCGCGATACCGCTGGCGATGACGGCATCGCTGGGTTGGGCCGCGAAGCGCGGTGTCGTCATCAAAGGCGGTGCATGGCTGCACACGCTCTCAAAAGTCCGCACACTGGTACTTGATAAAACCGGAACGCTGACATACGGCACCTTCCGTCTCGACCGTCTTGAAATTGAGCCGGGCATTGAGGAGAAGGAATTCTGGCGCATGGTGGGAGTCGCGGAAAAATATTCCGAGCATCCCATCGGGCGCGCATTATCCGCGCAGGCGCGTGACCGCGTCGGCGAAATACCGGACCCCGATGATATCACCGTGCATAAAGGCGCGGGTATCGCGGCACAAATGGGAGGCCATAGGGTTGCGGTCGGCGATGAGAAGTTGCTGCAGCTACTGCACATTCCGATGACGGAGCGCATGCGGAACACACTGTCAGCCGCACGGGCCGCGTCGGTAGGGACTTCGGTGCTCGTGCTCCGGGACGGCATACTGCTGGGATCAATATCTCTTGCCGATGCGCCACGGCCGGAGGCATCCCGGAGCCTGCAGACGGTGCGAGAGCTTGGTATACGGGATATCGTGATGTTCACGGGGGACAATGAACGAACAGCCAACCGTGTCGCCTCACAGCTGGGCATCACCCGCGTACGGGCGCAGATGAAACCCGAACAGAAACTGATTGAGTTGAAATCACTACAACCACGGCCGGTGGCGATGGTGGGTGACGGTATCAACGACGCTCCCGCGCTGGCGCGCGCAGATGTGGGCATCGCTATGGGCAAAGGAGGGACGGCCATCGCATCAGAGGCCGCCGATGTCATCATTTTGACCGATGATCTGTCGCGGCTTGCCGATCTGGTGGTGTTGGGAAGGCGCACGATGTCGGTCATCAACTGGGACATCGTCATTTGGGGCCTCTCCAATGTCGTCGGGTTCACGCTGGTGCTCACTGGCATTGCGGGTCCGGCGCTGGCAGCATTCTATAATTTTTCGACGGACTTCCTCCCCCTCATCAACTCATCGCGGTTGTTCCGCAGTAAGGCGTGATAGAATTAAGAGAGATGGCACAACAGGTACTTATCATCGGCGCTGGAGCACTGGGGACTGCGCTTGCGAAAATCATACCGAAAGAACACGCGCAGGTGGCGTTTTGGGATATCGATGAGATGAAATGTGCGGGAGGGAGGCAACCGTTGGAAACACTGGTGCCGACTTCCCATTTTATTTTCATGTGTGTGCCGAGTTGGGTGATGCGTCCTGCGGTAGCGCAATATGCGGCGCTTGTTACTCCGACGACGGTGGTGGTTTCTCTGGCCAAGGGCCTTGAATCGCCTACCGCAAAAACAATGTTTGAAGTATGCACGGAAGTGCTCCCACCGAATCAGCCCATTGCCATTATGGGGGGTGCGATGCTGGCACACGAAATCGGTTCCGGTCTGCCGGGCATGGCGGTTATCGCCTCTACCGATGACGCCATCGCCGCTAACCTTATGGCATTGTTCAATGGCTCCGTGTTGCAACTGTCGTGGTCAGGTGACGCGCGTTCGGTTGCTCTTGCCGGTGTGTTGAAGAATGTATATGCCATCATGCTCGGTATCGGCGATGGATTGGGATTGGGCAGCAACACGCGCGGATGGCTGTTCGCGCAAGCCGTGACGGAAATACTGGAAATAGGAAGATTGATGCATGCCGATCAGCAAGTACTTCTATCGGTCGCGGGTATTGGAGATTTGGTTGCCACGGGGTTGTCGGCGCAGTCGAAAAATCATACGGCAGGCGTCCAACTTGCCCAACAAGGCCGTACGGCACTGGAGTGCGAAGGCATCATGTCATTCCCATCGGTACTGCAGTCGGTGGGGCAACGACCCAATTTACGATTGCTCAACGCGCTCGAAGCCATTTTGGTACGCGGCCAGAATGTCCGCATTGTGGTTCAGGATCTTATCTATAAAAAACTCTAAGCTCCCAATGATTCGGATTTGGTGTTTACATCGTTTGGCGCTTGTTGTGGTATACTGATACTGGCATTTGAAAGGGGGTGGTTATGTGAAATTCGCAAAAATCGCCTGGTGGTTGTTGGTGATTGGCGGCCTGAACTGGGCCCTCGTGGGTTTGTTTGGGAAAGATTTGTTTGCGCTCCTCGGGTTGGACATGAGCGCGTGGCTGGCACGGCTCGTATACCTTCTCGTCGGTGTTTCCGCGCTGTACGCGCTGTTCGGAAAAAAGAACCCGTCCATGTAATAACGGGTTTTTGGTTGTGAGCAGAAGGCCTCGGGGGCCTTCTGCGTTTTTTATGCAAACAAATAATGGAAATCGTCAAGGTTGCGCCGCTGAACCGGCTTGTATACGATGCGGCAACCGAACACCAAGCCATATGAAACGAGCCGCACAAAAATTCGCGACAGCGATGCCGAAAAGCGGTGATACGCTTGTCGATTGGATGTTTCGTCAGTGCGTCATGGTTCTCCGGAGTGAGCGGGTCAAAGTGACCCGCAAGAGACGCTTGGTCAACCCCGACGACCCCCACCGAAAGGTCATTCGCGGCCTGATGGACCCCGATATTCACCCGTCGGGCAATTGGGTGCAAATCCTCATCAATCCCGCCAAGAATACCCACAAGAACCGCAATGACGAGGTGGAGACGCTTATCCACGAGCTCGCACATGTCATTTTGCCGCGGAGCGGTGAGCGGGCGATACTCGCGATGGAAAACCTGCTTGCGCGGCGGTTTTCACCCGCCCAACGCCGGTACCTGAAATCATACATCCCGAAGCATGAGGTGAAACACTATCCCCGTGTCAGTGTTCCCGGCCGTGTTGCCACCGCGTAAAAGGGTGGTATAGTGTTCGCATTCCCCGTTCCCTAACAATTGGAGGCAGTCATGACCCGTTTGCAAAAGTCATCCGTTTTCACGCTCGTCGTTGGTCTGGTTCTTGCCGTTTTCATGGTTCCCTGGTCGCTCCTGAAGCTCCAGCAGATGAAGAGCATGCTCGAACAGCTGGATCAAGACATCGCGGCCGTCGAGCGAAAGGTTTTCCCCGTTCCTGTTCCCGTCGTCGCACAGCCCGCGCCGGTTCCGGTGGAGCCGGCAAAGCCCGTCGTGGCCGCGAAGAAAGCCGAAGCGCCCGCACCGACCCCTGCCGCATTCGCGGCGGCTCCGTCGATACGCATCCCGCTTAAGCAGGCGGTCAGTCCGAACGGAAAACCATACCAAGGTGAGCTCGGGGTTTCCTGGCAATTCTACGATGCGGCGCAGTCTCCGTGCCTCAAGCGGATGCGCAAGGCACCCGGACGGCTCTACCTTCCCAGCGGTGGCGGATATGTCGATGTGCTTTCATCGCGTATCGTGTTCCGATCTTGTTCTTTTTGAGGTGAACCATCTCGACTAGATATTTCCCTTCCGTCCTTGCGGCGGAAGGGATTTTTTTGTACCGTTCATCTGCTCTCTGACAATGAGGGAAGGAGGTGAGGCATGAGCGAGCTTCCGACCGTCTACATCGAGCGCGAACCGCTGTTGAACATGATTCTCGCCGCGGTGGAAATGTACAACCGTGAGTGCCTTGGCTACCTGTTCGGATATTCGTCCGGCAAGCCCACGAAGAGCTTCGTCATCACGAGTGCAGTTCAACTTGCTGCAGTGGTTCATCGCAGTTCATGCGGATTACACCAAAGCAAGCGCGCATGCAAGCGACTCGGTGGATTTATTGACAAAGCCTCGAGGCTCTTTCCGTACCTGGCCGACTTTCATTCCCATCCGCATCCGAAAATGTGGCCGGGCTTGTTCGGGCTTAGCGAAGATGACCGCAAGAGCATGCACGACGAGGACAAATTCTGTGTTATCATCGCACTCTCACCACGGGGGAAGCGACTCTTGGAGTGGGCTATGCGTGATGAAGGGACACGCTTACGGGGTTCACTAGGACATTTCGATGTGCATTTTACCGCGCATTGGGTTGTGCGCGATGAAGAAGGAAAACCCGTAAAAGACGAACAGGGCATCCAACAGACCGAACGCCTTCCGTTACAAGTTGCAAAAACAACGCTACGCGCTCTGAACCGAGCGAACAAGAAGTCCTGACGCGTCCTCACCGGACGCGTCATTTTATTTTTATGCTACAATGCCCGCATGGAGCAAAAGCAACGATTATCGGCGACGCATTTCTATAAATTCTTCCAGTGCCCGCACTGGATTTGGTACGATATCTACGCTGACAGCTCAAAGCGCAACGAAGTCTCTCCGTTGTTGGATATCATCTACAAGGGGAAAATGCAGGATGCGGTCGGCTCGCTCGGTGCGCATAAGAAATTCGAAGAACTCAAACCCGAACAGTACCGCGACTTGGAAGAAGCGTATCTTGCCACACTGGAACTGATGAAGCAGGGCAAAAATATCTACCACGGCGTACTCATGACCGAGGACTGGGTGGGGATGCCCGATCTGCTCGAAGCACGGCCGGGCCACAGCACGCTGGGAGATTTTCAGTATGTCGCCTACGATGTCCAGCGCAATCTCGAGCTCAAAGACGAACACAAATTTCCGCTCGTGTTCTACTCCCTGATTTTGGAGAAGATTCAGGGCGTGCGGCCTGCCGAAGCGTTTGTCATCGACCCACAGGGGCACGAGCGCTCGTTTTTGGTGGGGGATTTTATCACGCAATTTCATACAACGCGCCAGGACATCGAACGCATCCTCGCGGGCGACAAGCCGGCACCGTTTTTGAAATCAAGCTGTAAACGCACACCGTGGTACTCGCTGTGTCTCGAAGGTACCGAGGGGTGCAACGATGTCTCGCTCATCTACCGGCTTTCGCAATCTGACCAACGCCGCCTGTACGGCATTGGCATTCACACGGTTGCAGAACTTGCCGCCGCCGATGGCGACGACTTACGCGGGAAGCTGGAAGACTGGCAGTACGACAAGATAGTACGCTTCCAGAATCAGGCGCGCGTACTTATGAGCGGAGAGCCGATGATTATTCGCAAGGGCACCTTTCCGGAGGTGGCAACCGAAATCTATTTCGATATCGAGTCCGACCCGACCAGAGATGTGGACTATCTGCTGGGAATGCTGATTCGCGACACGGCATCCGGCACCGTTACCTACGAAAAACTAATAGCCGAAAAGCCCGAGGACGAATCGGTGGTCTGGAACAAGTTTCTGGACAAGCTGGCGGGATGGGAAGATTTTGCAATCTACCACTACGCATTCTACGAGAAGATGGTGTTCGACCGTCTCGCTCTGCGTCATGGCGTTCCGCAACTCTTGGCGCAAAAATTCCACGAGCATTCCGTTGACCTCCACCAGAAAACCATCGATTCGGTCGTACTCCCGCTCTACTTCTACACACTCAAAGATGTGGCAAAATATCTGGGCTATGCGTGGAGCGATGCCGAAGCGGGCGGCGCCGAATCAGTAGTATGGTACGACGCATGGCTCCGTGCGGGTGACCGCGCATCGCTGGACCGTATCGTGAAATACAATGAAGACGATGTCCGTGCCACCATGCTTCTCCGCGATTGGCTTTTCTCCCAGAAGCCCCACAAAGCCCGCGAAAAACTGGATGAGACCAGCTGACGCGTGCTCGACAGAAGGTAGGAAATAGGACAACATATATCCGAAAGAAAGGAGGAATCGCATGGAGTTGCTGGTGAGTCCGAAGGATCCAACGAAGTGTGACAAATGTGGGGGCCAAGTTGCCCTGGAGAACGACGCTACCCAGTTGAGGGCAGAGTACATCGAGTCCGAGTCGCCGGTGGGAGCCGCCCTGTTGGGTCTGTTTGGTGTAGCCCGCCACTTGTTTCCGGTGCTCGAGGGCGAGCAAGTGGTCTGCGAGGAGTCGCCCAGCGTGGCGCAGTACCTGGAGGGTCAGCCGCGGGATATTCGTCCGCAGTACCCCTATCTTCCGGAGGACGAACAGCGCTGGCGGGAGGCCTACGAGCGTCTTCAGTGGATGGCGCTCGAGGAGCTGAACGAAAGCGATGGGTAACTGATTCCCGATAGACAAAAGTCCCGACTCATCTGTCGGGGCTTCTTCTTTTCTTCATGAACGACAGCTCCTCCCCGCCGCCCCCACCACCATGTCCCGATTCGCCCATCGCGTAGGGAGCGGCTCTCTGCCGGCGCTGTCACGCATCCGAATCTCCGCAGTCGCTTCGCCTCCGCGGCTCGCTTTGTGCTTCGGTCATGCGGATGGCGTTTTGCGCCGGCGACATTCGCCATTCATCGCGCCGCTCATCAACTTCGTTTGTCTCTCTGGGACACAGTGGTGGGGGCGGCGGGTGCCTAGAGCCGAGCTCTTGCGACGGCAAGACCAAGAGCGTAAGGTGGGTCCAAGTTATATCTATCAGCAAACAGATTCCGCAACCACTTGATGCATGATTCCGGATATTAGAAATAAAATAGATGACTGTCTGGGCGAAGAAAGTTACTCACAGCGTGATGTCGTCTATATTTTAGTTCAAGCGTATAAGTTGCTTGAAATGGAAAATAAGCAAGGCAAGTTTCCCACCATTTTATTCTATAGAAATTGGGTATGTCATGCTGTTCTTGATAGAGATAGAGTTAGAAAAATATTTGAGCCTGTGGTAGCGAAATATAAAGATGGATTTAATGATATTGCGAGCACTGATTTAGCGTCTGATGAAATTCGTGACGCAATCAAAAAAGAGATTTCGCCGGAGATACTTAAAGCGCAGCTGAATGAATTTATTGAGAAATTCCTAACTCCAAATTTGCATAATACCAATACCTTGAAATGGCAGAACTTCAGGGAGCATCTGTACGAGGTCATTCGAGATATACCTCTGCGAGTCATGGAGAACGATAAGGAAATCTTCAAGCTTGTATGTCGTGAGGTACACGGCAAGATTAATTTTGACGACTTAAGTATAGAAGTCGAGATGGGTGACTCTAGCTTTGTGTTCGAGATGAGCGACAGAACATTATAAGTCGCCCCTCAAGAGCTATAGCGGGTAGCTTCCGATAAAAGTCGAATCCAGATTCGTCAGCGTAGCCCTATGATGCCGGCGACGGCAGGTGAGGCATCCGGAAGAGACGGAGGACTCTGCATCACGAATGCCACCTGTGTGAGCGACTCAGCTATACATCTAAGACCTTTGTCGCGAGTTTGGCATTCGTGATGCTGCAGAGGACGACGACTTCGGATGCCGAATCCTGCGAGACGGCGCACAGGGCGGAACGGGGATATAGTCTGCGACAGGATGTGGATTTGACAATGCGGTGTGATACTGGCATCATTGTCGTCGTTATTAGAGTACATCTCAAAACCCATATTCTGCTGCAATCCCAGAATGCCGGCTGCAAGACTTCAGAATTTTCCTCGGCGTAGCTCCGGCTATGCCTCGGAAAATTCTTCGTCTTTCGCTCAACATTCTGTGATTTCGCTTAGAAAGAGGTTTTGAGATGTACTCTAGACTTCGCATGCAACGAAATTCCAAAATTCTGCTCGCTATTATTCTCGTCTCACTTGTTTTATTTGTTTTTGTGGCCCCGCATTGGGTCAATCGCTGGACGGGTGCGGTTAATAGTATTCTTCCGAAGTGGATGATAAAAGTACCCGCCGTTCCCGAGCGGCAGTTTACGCTCGGGCTCGATTTGCTTGGCGGCGCACACCTCTTGTACCAAGCGGATTTCTCCGGCATGGATGCGAATGTGGATAAAGCATCGGCGATGCAGGGTGTCCGCGATGTGGTGGAGCGCCGCGTAAACTTCTTCGGCGTTGCCGAGCCGGTGGTACAAATCAGCGGTTCGGAGCGCCTGATTGTAGAAATCGCGGGCGTCAAAGATGTCAACGAAGCAATCAAGCTCATCGGTGAGACGCCGTTTTTGGAATTCAAGGAGCAGAGCCCGCAAGATGCGAACTCGTGGATTGTTACCGGGCTCTCGGGTAAACAGCTCAAGCGCGCCTCGGTGACTTTCGATTCACAAACTCGGAAGCCGCAGGTCAGTCTCGAGTTCAACGATGAAGGCAAGGCGCTTTTTGCGGCTATCACAAGGCGCAACCTTGGCAAACCCGTCGCCATTTATTTGGACGGAGTGCCTATCAGCATTCCGACGGTGCAGAGCGAGATTACCGACGGCAGTGCGGTGATTACGGGAACATTCGGTGCGACGGAAGCGAAACTGTTGGCGACGCGACTCAACAGCGGTGCACTGCCGGTTCCCATTTCGCTCATTTCCCAACAGACTATCGGCTCTTCACTGGGTGCGCAGTCGCTCCGCGACAGTTTGCGGGCGGGCATCTGGGGTCTTGTGTTGGTGGCACTTTTCATGCTCATTTTCTATCGGTTACCGGGCGCTACCGCAGTTTTGGCGTTGGGCGTGTATACGCTCATCGTGCTGTCGGTATACAAAGCGTTGCCCGTAACGCTATCGCTGGCCGGCATTGCAGGGTTCATTTTGTCACTGGGTATGGCAGTGGACGCGAATATCCTTATCTTCGCGCGCATCAAGGAAGAACTTATCGCAGGTAAGGCACTGACGGTTGCCGCGAATGAAGGATTCCGGCGCGCATGGCTCTCAATCCGCGACTCGCATGTCACTACGCTTATCGGTGCCGGTATCCTGTTTCTGTTCACCACCTCCATTGTGAAAGGTTTCGCGCTCACCCTGGGCGTCGGTGTGCTCACCTCGCTTCTAACAGCCACCGTAGTGACCCGCGCATTTCTCACCGTCTTCACCGGCGCATGGGGTCAGAAACGATTGTGGTTATTTAAGTAATACCGACATGCGACCCTTCTACAAAATCATGTTTGCCGCCAGTATGGTGATTGTGCTTGCCGCACTCGTGCTATTCGGTACCTACGGTCTGCAATTGGGCGTTGATTTCAAAGGCGGCAGTATGACCGAAATCGAATTCCTCAAGGGACGCCCCGATACCAATGCGGTGCGCGATGTCCTTGCGAAGAATCCGGCGTTCAAAGACCTTTCGGTGAGCGCGGCGGGGGAGCAATCGCTGGTTGTGCGCGCCGCACAGCTGACTGAAGCCAACCACCAAGCGCTGCTGACGGCGGTGGACGGTGCTTTCAAGAGCAACGAACCGCGCGAGGTGCGGTTTGATTCCATCGGTCCTGCGATAGGTGAAGAGCTCAAATCGCGCAGTCTTTGGGCGATCGTGCTGGTGCTTATTGCGATTGCCGCATATATCGCGCTCATGTTCCGTGCAATGCGCCGCATCCTGTCGCCCTGGGCGATGAGTTTGGCGACAATGGTTGCGCTGGTGCATGATGTGATTCTTCCCGTTGGTCTCTTTGCCGCGCTGGGTCATTGGGCCGGTGTCGAGATAAACGCGGTATTCGTCGCCGCAATTTTGACCATCATGGGTTATTCGATTTCCGACACGGTCGTCGTGTTCGACCGCGTTCGCGAAAACATCCTGCGGGGTGTCAAGGCGACATTTCCGGAGGTTGTGCACTTGAGTATCATGCAGACGCTGGCCCGTTCCATTGCCACCAACATCACCACGCTCTTGTCGCTGGTTGCGATTTACTTCTTCGGCGGCGCAGGTATTAAGTACTTCGCACTCGCCCTTATTGTCGGCATCTTTTCCGGCGCCTACTCGTCCATTTTCGTCGCATCGCCTATTCTCGTGTGGATGGGACGCAAAGGCGGACGGTAGGCCTGCCTGCCGGTAGGCAGGGTGTTTTAGGTACGGACATTTGGCGGGTTTGTTCGTTGGTACTCTTTCAGAAAT
>JBBTQV010000007.1:0-14290 GCA_038065515.1 Patescibacteria group bacterium
TACGCGAGAGTTTTACGCCTACGGCAGGGCGCATCGTAAATTGAGTGACCGTCGGACCCACTGACACCTCACCCATTTCGACTTCGATACCGAAGTTCGCCAGCGTGCGCTTAATGATGGCCGCCGAAGCGTTGATGTCGCCGCTGGATGCGTGATCCTGATCTTCGCTCAAGAATTCGGTGGGCGGTGTGCGCCAGTTGCCCGATTTGAGCGCGCGGATAACAAACTCGCTTTGCTTCGTTTCTTCTTTCTTGAACACAGGCGCGGCCGATGCGGCCATCGCCTTTTCGTCCAGCATTTTTCCTCCGCTCTTAACTACGAGCTTCTCGATATCTTTTTCCTTCATCACCGCTTCATGCGCTTCGTCATCTTCCGGATTTGAGCGCATGAACAGCTGGTAGATAGGAACATCAAGCGTCAGTAGTATGGAAACAATTACCAGCCCCGCAAGAATAACCATCGTGGCCCAGAAGCCCAAAAACGAAAGTAGGGGCCACCCCAGACCGACTCCCAGGTACCCGCCCTGCACAATGCGTGCAGGAGTATCGCCATCGCCGATACTGTAGAACACGCCGAGCACCGAGAGCACGAATAGCAATGTACCTAACAGCGCCGACATGGCAACCTTGCGGTGGATTGATTTGATGAACGCAACGCCCAACATGGCGAACGCAACGGGAACAATGAAAAAGCCCCAGCCGAACAAGCTGTGGGCAATCATATTAAAATAGATGCCTGCACTCCCCGCCTTGCCGATAAACGCCAGAATACTGACAACGACAATGAGAAAGCAGAATATCCCCGCGATGCTGTTGCTGGTCTCCTGCGAGATTCCTAAACCGAAACCGCCCGCCTTACCATTCTCCTCTTCGTCGCCGTTTTTCCTGCCTTTCTTCTTGTGTTTGGCCATGAGAAAGATAGCTGTTGTAGCACTGTAAGTATATCCGAATTATGCAAAAAGGAAAATGGAACTCAGAATCAAATCGAAAAGAAAAGGCAGGAAGCGCGTGCTTCCTGCCGGGCATGTATGCGGTCACTTCTTTTTCTTCTTCTCTTTGGGCTTGCCTTTGGGCCGCCTGATGAGGAGGCATCGGTCAGATTCGGGACACCGTGCAACCTCCGTGAACGCATCGCCGGCACTTTCCCATTTTGCACGGATTGTCAGTTCGCCCTCTTGTTTTTGAGCAACACCGATGACACGAACTGGAATTGCGCTCACCTCGTCGGTGGAGAAGAGAATGATGTCACCCGGCCGGACCTTTTTCGCTTCAATGAACCGCATTGCTAACCCCACCCGTATACTATACCACAGGTTCTGAAAAAAGAAAAGGCCCCGCCGTAATATCGGGAAGGGCCAAATCGTTAGCCGCCAATGAGGCGACCCCTTAGCCATCTGCCGGGGTCCTCCGGTTTCGTTGACTCTTCTCTGCACCTGCACTTCGGACATTCCGTCGTCTTCTCCTCGACGATGGGCTCGGTGATGACGAAGAACGTATCATTGCCGAAACGCTGCGAATGGAAGTCCGGCATGGAGCCGATGAAACGCTGTCCGCGTTTGGCAAGCATCTCAAGAACGGCAGCCGGAACCGCGTCTGAGGACAAGTTGCTGCGCTTGTCCAAAAAGGCACCGACCCCGTTGCAGAGCTCCGCCACATAATTCCCCGCCGAACCCTTCTGATGCACCCACACCTTATAGATTTCCTGCATCTCTCACCTCACTATCTATATTCTAACACAAATCGTTATTCGTTGCAATACCACGCGCGTACAAATATGCCCGAGTTCAAGGGGGCCGCGTGCTACTACGGACCGCCAAATTCGGATGGGATGCAAGGCATCGGCAAGGACCAAAATGAGCCGTACGAGTTGTACGGTGAATGAGGACCGGAGCCGATAACGCAGAAGACCGCCGAATTCGGCGGTCCCCCAGCGGAGCGACTACTCTAACGGTTGCTTGAGACCAGTGCCTGCGGGAATGAGTCGTCCGATAATGACATTTTCTTTTAATCCGCGCAGGATGTCTTCCTTCCCTGCAATAGAAGATTCGATAAGTACCTTGGCCGTCTCCTGGAATGACGCGGACGAGAGGAATGATTCGGTGGTCAGCGATACTTTGGTGATGCCCATAATGAGCTGTTCGTAGGTCGCCTCTGCCTTGCCGGCGTTTTTCGCATCGATGTTGGCCTGCAACATTTTGCGCTTCTCCACCACATCGCCGGTGAGTAGTTCAGTGTCGCCCACATCGAGCACTTTCACACGACTGAACATCTGACGGACGATGAGTTCAACATGTTTGTCGTTGATGGTGTCGCCGGTCGGGAAATAAATCGCCTGCACCTCGCGGATGATGTAGCGCGCGACGATATTGAGATCTGCGGTGGTGCTGTAGAGTTCTTTGAGGTCCACATGACCTTCGCAGAGCCGTTGACCGCGTTCAATCTTGTCGCCCGCCTGCACGGAAACGGCAACATTGGGTGAGACGAGGTATTCGGTTTTCTGGGCGGTCTCGGAATCTTCGACGATGATGGCCTTGTGTTTGCCACGCTCTTCAATGGCAAGCACTGTGCCTTCGATTTCGGCGATGATTGCTTTGAATCCGGGCGGGCGCGCTTCGAAGATTTCTTCGACGCGCGGAAGACCCATTGTGATGTCTGCTCCTCCTGCCACACCTCCGGTGTGGAAGGTTTTCATGGTCAGCTGGGTGCCCGGTTCACCGATGGCCTGTGCGGCCACGATACCGACGGCTTCGCCGACTTTCACCAGTGCATTCTTGGACAAATCATAGCCGTAGCACTTGCGGCAGATACCACCGAGCGACTGACAGGTCATCGCGGATGCGATGCGTACACGGGTGATACCGGTGTCTTGAATGCGATGAGCGGTTTCTTTTTCGATGATTTTGCCCTTCTTTGCAATCGTCTCGCCTTCCGCGTTCTTAATATCTTCCAAGGCAGTGCGTCCGCGCAAACGCTTGGAGAACGGTTCGCCCGTGAGCTTGCCGTCTTCGGCAAAAATCTCGTATCCCTGCTTGTCGCCGCAATCCTCATCGAGCACGACGATATCCTGTGCGGCATCAACGAGACGGCGGGTCAGGTATCCGGCCGACGCGGTCTTCAACGCAGTGTCCACCAAACCTTTGCGGGCTCCGTGACTTGAGATGAAGTATTCCAACGGAGCCAATCCTTCCTTGAACGAGCTCTTCACAGGCAACTCGATGAGTTCGCCGGACGGTTTTGCGAAGATGCCGCGCATACCGAGCATCTGGTCCAGTACGCCCCAGTTACCGCGACTCTTGGAGTCCACAATCATGAACATGGCGCCCTTGGGGTCCATACCCTTGCGGATGAGCACCGTGATTTTTGCTTTCGTGGCGTTCCAGGTCTCGATGGCTTTTGATTTCCGCTCGTATTCGGTGAGCATGCCGTCGTCGAACAGCTTGCTGTTTGCCTCGACGATTGCTTCGGCCTCCGCGATTGCCGCTCCCTTTTCTTTCGGAGCAACGATATCGCCGATACTCAACGAAACACCCGAGACAGTGGCATATCCGAATCCGGTTTGCACGATACGGTCGAGGTACAGAACGGCTTCGTCTTCGCCATATTCGTCGAGGATACTACCTTCAAGCACCTTCAGATCGGTGGCGTTCATCATTTTGTTGACGAACGGATAACCAGCCGGAATGTTACGATTGAAAATAATGCGACCGACGGTCGTCTCGATGAGACCCGGAGTGCTGATAGTATCTTTGAGCGGACTTGTGCGGGTGATGTGTTCGGCGGGTTCGAGCGGGACGCGGATAAGTGCGCGCAGGTCAACAGCACCGTTCTCGTAGGCAAGCGATGCTTCGCTGAACGAGCTGAATACTTTGCCCTCGCCCTTTGCGCCGGGAAGCACATTGGTCAGGTAGTAGCAGCCGAACACCATATCCTGTTTCGGAGCGGCGACCGGTTCTCCGGTTGCAGGCTTCAGAATGCCGTGCGTTGCAAGCATCAGGTCGTGCGCTTCCTGCTGCGCCTGACGAGTGAGCGGAAGATGAACGGCCATCTGGTCTCCGTCGAAGTCGGCGTTGAACGCGGTCGTCGGCAGTGCGGGCAACTGAATTGCCTTACCTTCGATAAGAATCGGACGGAATGCCTGGACCGACAAGCGATGCAGGGTTGGAGCGCGGTTGAGTAGCACCAGCTTGCCTTCGATTTCCTCTTCCAGCGCAGACCACACTTCGGGCAACTCCTGCTCGATGAGACGGCTGGCGGATTTGATGTTGTGCGCCATCGCCTTCTTGATAAGGTTGCCGATGACAAACGGCTTGAACAACTCCAGCGCAACGCGCTTGGGAAGTCCGCATTCGCCCATCTTGAGTTTGGGACCGACCACGATCACCGAGCGACCGGAATAGTCGACGCGCTTTCCCAGAAGGTTCTGGCGAAAACGCCCCTGCTTACCCTTGAGCATGTCGGCAAGCGATTTGAGTGCGCGCTTCTGTCCGGTCGTGGCGGCGGTGGTTGCCGAACCACGGCGCATCGAGTTGTCGATGAGCGCGTCAATAGCCTCCTGCAACATGCGTTTTTCGTTTTTGACGATGACTTCCGGCGCGTGCAACTCCAACAGGTGTTTGAGACGGTTGTTGCGGTTGATGACGCGGCGGTACAGGTCATTGAGATCGCTCGTCGCGTAGCGGCCGCCTTCGAGCGGTACCATCGGGCGCAGTGCGGGCGGGATGACCGGCAGAATCGTCATAATCATCCACTCCGGCCGGACTCCTGCGCGAATCATGTTGCGCACCAACTTCAGGCGACGGCTGGTCTTGCGGGCTTCCAACGGATTGGTCTCTCCCTTGTATTCGGTCTCAACGAGACCGGCAAGTTCTTCCAAATCAATGCCCTCGAGTAGCCTGCGGATGGCCTCGGCGCCGATGCCCGCTTCGAATACCTCTCCGTATTTCATGGAAAGGTCGCGGTAGTCGAGTTCGGAGAGAATCTGGAACTTCTTGAGATTCTTGAGGTTGGAGCGCTCCTGATCCTTCATAGCTTTCAGGTTCTCGAGCTCCTCGGCATCGGTCGTGTTCTTGATGCGGCTCTTGAACTCTGCCTCGATGCGCTTCATCGCTTCAGTTTTCAGGTCATCGTTGACGCGCATGACCACATACGACGCGAAGTAGACGACCTTTTCGAGTTCGGGGAGCGAGACACCGATAATGGCGGCGATTTTCGACGGCACCGCCCGGAGAAACCAGATGTGCGCAACAGGCGCGGCCAGTTTGATATGACCCATGCGCTCACGGCGGACAATGGCGCGCGTAACTTCAACGCCGCACCGGTCGCAGATGATACCCTTGTAGCGGACGCGTTTGTATTTTCCGCAGTAACACTCCCAGTCTTTCGTCGGACCGAAAATCGCTTCCGAGAAAAGCCCTTCGCGCTCGGCTTTCTGCGTGCGGTAGTTGATGGTCTCCGGCTTGGTGACCTCGCCGAACGACCATGACAAAATATCCTCGGGGGACGCCAGCTTTATCTTCATTGAGGTGAGTGGTTCCATGAGTAGAATTTAAAAAATCAAAAATCAAAAATCAAAATACTCTTCTGGAATTTTTGCATTTTGAGTTGTAATTTTGAGGTTTGCATTTTACATTTTGATTTACCTCTCAATGAGCTCTACATTTAATCCAAGGCCTTTGATTTCACTTAAGAGCACCTTGAACGACTCGGGCAGGTGCGGCGCGGTGATTTCTTCACCGTTGACGATAGCTTCGTAGGTTTTTGCGCGACCGAGCACATCATCCGACTTGATGGTCAGCATTTCCTGCAGTGTGTATGCGGCGCCGTACCCTTCCAACGCCCAGACTTCCATTTCTCCGAAGCGCTGGCCACCGAACTGCGCTTTCCCGCCCAACGGCTGCTGGGTGATGAGTGAGTACGGTCCGATGGAGCGCATGTGGATCTTGTCTTCCACCATGTGAATCAGCTTCATGAAATAGGTGAGACCGACATGGCAGAGGTTGTCGTATGCCACACCGCTCTTCCCGTCGTACAGCTGCATCTTCCCGTGCGCGGGGTATCCGGCTTCGGTCAGCGCTGCGACGACCTGCTCTTCGGACGGTCCTGCCATCACCGGCGCGGCCACGGTGTAGCCCATTGTGCGTGCCGCCAAACCGAGATGCGATTCATAGATTTGTCCGATGTTCATGCGCGAGAACACGCCGAACGGGTTGAGAATAATATCGACAGGCGTACCATCAGCCAAAAACGGCATATCTTCGGCGGGAAGGATGGACGACACGACACCCTTGTTTCCGTGGCGGCCGGCCAGCTTGTCGCCGACCTGAATCTTGCGCAGCTGCGCAACGGACACCTGGATGCTCTTGATGACGCCGGCGTCGAGCTTGTCGCCGGCGTCGCGACTGAAGATCTTTACGCCGACAACGCGACCGATCTTTCCGTAATCCAAGCGCAACGAAGTATCTTTCACATCGCGACTCTTGTCTCCGAAGATGGCACGCAACAACCGTTCTTCCGCGGTCAGATCCGATTCCCCCTTCGGTGAAATCTTACCGACAAGAATGTCTTGACTGCGAACTTCGGCGCCCACGCGCACGATGCCGTCGCCGTCGAGATCCGCCAACCGTTCTGCGGCAACATTCGGAATGTCGTAGGTGATAACCTCGGGTCCGAGCTTCGTCTCGCGGACATCAACGGTGTAATCAACGATGTGGATACTCGAGAGCACATCTTCCTTGACCATGCGATCGGAAATAACAATGGAATCTTCAAAGGTGGCACCCTCAAAGCTCATGTAAGCCACCAACAGGTTGCGCCCAAGCGCCAGTTCACCACCGGCGGTTGATGGGCCGTCAGCAATCGGCTGGCCCTTCTTGACCTTCTGGCCCTTGGTGACGATCGGCCGCTGGTTCATCGAGGTGAACGCGTTGGAACGGGCGAACTTGAGCAGTTTGAATTCGTGCTTGGTGCCCGATTTATCGCCTTCGACAACGATGCGTGCGGAATCAACCCAGGTTACCTCACCGGCCTCCGGTGCGACGAGCACCAAACCGGAATCGATGGCAACCTTGCCTTCCAGGCCGGTGCCGACATACGGAGCTTCGGGAGACACCAACGGAACCGCCTGGCGTTGCATGTTCGAGCCCATCAAAGCGCGGTTTGCATCATCGTGCTCCAAGAACGGAATCAGTGATGCCTGCACCGAGAACTGTTGGCGGGCTGCGATATCGATGTATTGAATTTCGTCGGGAGCAGCAGTGCCGGGTTCGCCCTTGATGCGTGCAACTACTTTTTCTGCGGTCAGCTTGCCGTTGACATCGGTGTGAGCGCCGGATTGCGCAATAACATAGCGCTCCTCTTCGGTCGCATCCATGTATACCAACTCGTCGGTCACTTTACCGTTCTTGACCTTGATGTACGGCGTCAGAATGAATCCCAGCGGAGAGATTTTCGCGTACAGCGACAGATGACCAACCAGACCGATGTTCGGACCTTCAGGCGTAGCAATAGGACAAATGCGGCCATAATGACTGGGGTGCACATCGCGGACTTCCAGCGAAGCGCGTTCTTTGGTGAGACCGCCCGGGCCCATGGCCGACAAACGGCGTTTGTGCTCCAATTCGGCCAGCGGGTTGTGCTGGTCCATGAACTGCGAAAGTTGACCGGAAGAGAAGAATTCTTTCAGTGCGGCGACGAACGGGCGCGCATTGATGAGCTGGCTGGGCAGAACGGTCAAAAGATCGGATGTCGACATGCGGTCTTTGATGATGCGCTCCATGCGAGCGAATGCAACGCGCAAACGGTCTTGGAGCAGTTCACCCAGCGTCTTCACGCGGCGGTTGCCCAGGTGGTCGATATTGTCGGGCTGTGCCGACGGGTCATTATTCAAACGGATAATTTCGCGGAGGATGTTGACGATATCCTCTTTGCGCAACACGCGCATTTCTTTCTTGTCGATGTCCAGCTCTTCAATAAAGCGCTGGTTCATGCGGTGACGGCCGACCTTGGAGAGATCGTAACGGGCCGCGTTGAAAAACATGTTGTGCACCATCTGCTTTGCGGTATCCACGGTTGCCGGATCGCCGGGACGGATGCGCTTGTAGATTTCGATCATGCCTTCGCCCTCGTTGCTCGACGGGTCCTGCAAAATAGTGGCGAGAATGAATTTCACATTCGGATCGGTGTCGACATCGGCAAATGCCTTCTTGATTTCGTCATCGGAAGTCATCCCAAATGCACGCAGCAACGCCGTGGCTGGCACCTTGCGTTTGCGGTCGATGCGGGCGGAAATAACACCGTTGGACTCGGTCTCGAATTCCAGCCACGCGCCGCGGCTTGGGATGAGTTTGGCGGCAAAATAGCGGTTGTGCTTCGACGCGCCGGAAAGCTGAAAGAAGGTACCGGGACTGCGGATGAGCTGGGAAATAACGACGCGCTCGACGCCGTTGACGATGAAGGTACCGCGCGGGGTCATGAGCGGCAAGTCCGCTACAAACAGCTCCTGCTCACGGTATTGGTCCGTGCGCTTGTTGCGCAATCCGACTTTGAATTTCAGAGGCGCCTCGAAAGTGACATTCTTTTCGATTGCCTGGCGTTCGGTATATTTGGGTTCATCCGTGCGGAAATCGAGAAACGAAAGTTCCAGCTCATTGCCGGTCCAGTCTTCCACGGGACTGACATCGCGCAACAGCTCCTTGAGGCCGTGCTTCATGAACCATTCGTATGAATCCAACTGCACCTGCACCAAATTCGGCGCTTCGAACTCTTGCAGGTTTCCGTACTTGCTTAATACTTTACGCATAGTGCTCATGTATGGTTCGTTGGATAAGCCCGAAGACAACAAAACACGGCCCCACTACGGTGGTGCCGCGACGACGCTATAGTATATGGAGTTGTATCAAATGCACAGGGTGGAGGGATGCCGTCCGGGAGCCCGACGGTGCGGGAACCCCAGATGACTGCCCTGGCAAACCGGAACCGGCTTCGGTCCCGCCTACCGGCAGGCAAGCCTGCCTGGCGCCGCAATCACGGCCTTGTTTGGGCTGCCGTAATAGCTGCAGCGAAGGATTGAACCATTCTATACAAAGAAGAGTTTTTGTCAACCCCTTGACCCAGCTGAACGGCTTTGAGCGCGAACTTATGTAGTCTATTCCTATTGAGCAGATTGTCAATGGCCGTCAAGAGAAGGTTGTCCACAGGTGGCCGGTAGACCATACGGAACCTGTCTACCTCGACCCCTCGCTCATCATGGAGGGTAAGGATAATCTCATTGCCCTCAACATCAAAAACCAAAGTATAAAACTCAAAATTTTTGATGTTTGATATTTGCATTTTGATTTTCCTGTCATCCATAGCGTTTAATGCTTTGCGCAAAACCAAGAGCAACCATCACCGACAACAGATGGGACCCGCCGTAGGATAAAAGGGTGAATGGAATACCGGTAATCGGCAACAGGCCCGTATTGACCGAGGCGCTGATGGCCGCATGCGAAAAGATGACGGTGGCAACACCAACACAGAACAGCCGTGCGAAGTTGTTGCCTGATTCACGCCCGATATGCAGTACCCGCCATACGATGAGTACCGTCAACCCGAGAACCACAAGGGTGCCCGCGAGTCCGAACTGTTCGGCAAGCGCCGCAAACGCGAAATCGTTATAGGGCTCCGGCAGAAAGCCGAGCGTCGCCTGACTCCCCTCGCCAAGACCTCTCCCCCAGAAACCCCCGGAGCCGATAGCGACTTGACTCTGAATGATATGGTATCCGTACCCCGTCGGATCGGAATACGGATTGATGTATGCCTGAATACGGTCTTTCTGATACGGCGCCAACGCCCATATCCACGCCATGTAGGCACCGATGACTCCGACCGTGACCAACAGGAAAAGGTGCCGCATGCGGATACCGACCGATAACAGCATTACGAGCCACACAATCATGATGATGACCGCGGAGCCGAGGTCGGGTTGCCGCAGAACCACGAGCGCGGGTAACGCACAGTAGATACCGGAGGCAACAATGTGGCGGAACTGTTTGATGTGCACATGGCGCGCACTGAAATACTTGGCCATGAGGATAACAACGCCCAATTTCATCAATTCAGACGGCTCAAACTGAAATCCACCGACCTGAATCCATGCGCGGATGTTGCGTATCTCCGAAAATAACAGCGTAGATGCCAGAAGCGCGAATGAGATTCCGTAAAACACCAGCACCGGAAGCGTGTGGTTCTTGAGATGCCGGTAGTTCACCACTGACACCAGCACCATGACGATGAGTCCGATGCCGGCGAGCACGACCTGTCGGCGGAAGAGTGTATGGTCGGCTCCCCCGATGCCGTAGAGGTTCAGCGCCGCAATAATACCCATCAGCACCACGCCCACAAGAAGCGGGACATCAAGCCCCGCGAAATATCCGGCAACCGTTTTACTAAATGCCCGGAATGCTCCCCGGAGCTCCGTATGTCCTGATGAAGTTGTCATTGGCGAAAACATTCGTCGTCACGATTGCCTGTGCGCGGACGGCTCCCGGTACCGGGAACGGCCATTGTACGAGAAATGCCCGCTGTTCGCCAGAGACCACCGTGTGCTGAACCGTGGCGTTCGCGCCGACAATTTTTCCGTTGCTGTCATATACCAGCACCGTGACATCGACGGCATCGAAGTTAAATTTGCTCACATTGCCGATAGTCGCCTCAAATTGCGCGCTCGCGGATGTTGCAGTGAACCGGTCGTTGCGCACCGCAAATTGCACATCGCCAGCGGCATCAATAGAAAGCGCCGCCCAGGTGACATTGGTAGGAGAAAATACCAACGCGGCTTTTGCGGGAACAATCGTCAGACCCTGCAACGGGAACAGAAGGTAGCGGGGTTGTGCCGGATTTACATAAGTGCTACCTCGCCTGCTGGCAATTTCATTTCCCTGCGCATCAGTGACCGTGAGCACATAATCTACGCGCGAAGCGCCGTAGGTAGCGTTCGGGTTTTCCAGATGCGCCAGCACATCGTACGAAGATGGTCCGGTTTTGATGATAACCGGCTCACTATTCTCCAACGGCTTCACCGCGACGGGACAGAGTATCCCGCAGGCAAGCGCGCCGCAATCAACACCGTCTTCTTTGCCGTTCTGTATCCCGTCGGTGCAGGTCGGCGCGGGCACAAATGCGCGATACACGAACCACGACAATCCAAAAATAATTGCCAGATAGACCCCGCCGATGATAAGCTGTTTTGCCAACCGGTTCATATCACCAGTATACCACCAAATTGCCATAAAACCGCCGTGCGGCGGTTTTTGGTTTGCGGTCTTTGGTAAGGCGGTGACCTACTTTCGCCGAGTAAACGACTATCATAGGCCCTCCAGGATTTCACTTCCGTGTTCGGGATGGGAACGGGTGGAGCACCTGTGGTATTACCACCTTACCGAAAACCGCAACGGTTTTCGCTGATGATATCCTAAGAAGGCGGGTCCGTTGAATGACATTGCTCCGCTACGCCTTTGGCGTCGGATAGAGCAACCCTCATTCGTCGGACCCTCAAGGACTACTTGGATTACGCGCTCACGCAACGCGCCTATCCTTTTGCCCTCTTAGGATATCACCAGAATTTTATGGGTAATCGAATTGCACCTTCACTGCGATATATGAGCTTGATTTTATAAGAGATCGCGCTCTTTATAAAGTCGGAGTTTAGACACATTAGTAGCGCTCGGCTAAGGGCCTTACAGCCCGTGCACCTGCGCCCTATCAACCTCGTAATCTTCGAGGAGTCTGTAGGATCTCATCTTGGGGCCCGTTTCGCGCTTATATGCTTTCAGCGCTTATCGGAACCATACATAGCTACTCAGCCGTGCCCTTGGCAGGACAGCTGATACACCAGAGGTATGTTCATCTCGGTCCTCTCGTACTAAAGACAACCCCCCTCAAATCCTAACGCCCGCACCAGATAAGGACCAACCTGTCTCACGACGGTTTGAACCCAGCTCGCGTACCCTTTTAATTGGCGAACAGCCAAACCCTTGGGGCCTTCTTCAGTCCCAGGATAGGGCGAGCCGACATCGCATGTCTTCTATTATTCCTAATAGTGTGGACTATATCTTCATCCTTTCCCGCAAATACGGGAGGAGGAGCTGGCGTGTTAGCCGTTCTTTTGAACGACTCCGATCCATGAGGATCAAGTCTCTACGGGGTCATAACTCAATTTGTATCTCATTGAAGGAATAATATACGGACTGATCAAATGATTCAGTCGAGCAATGCTTTCCTTCAAAAACCGTAATCGATAATATTTTTTATCTTTGCTCATGGTAGCGGTAAGCCCAATAGCATTGAGTATGCCAATGAGTTTTCGCTGATCCGACAGGTCAAACTACTGGGTGTTGAGATACACATCTCTGTCCCGACAGCGACTGCCATCGTCCATAAACCATACGGCGAGCATGAGCGGATCAAGTGTTAAGTCTGGTATGTGCTTTTTGCCACCTTCATAAAATTGTCTATGAAGATCGCTTAATTCCGGATTCTGGCATGTATAGAATCTATACGCCATCCGTGAACCATTCCCTTTTCTTGCTTTGGGTATGCCCGCAGAAATATTCTGGAGTACAGAATATTTCCAATCGACATACTTTTTTGCCTTGAGAGTGTGGTTAATTTCCAGAAACGCATCTTTTCGGCCGACTATTTTTCGTATATAGCCATCGCCCAAAAGCATACCAACAATCACTGAACGCTCTTTTTGAGTTAGACTTCCCACGGTATTATCGCTTAATTTGATTCATTTTTCTCACAAAATTAAGTACGAATCCACCGTTATAAGCCAGATTTATTTACCATTGGTCAAATGGTTTAGGTACAGGATCTCTCCTGTAGCACCCCGATAACCGATTGGTTAAGGTGCCGAACCTTGGCGTCGCTGTGAACGCTCGGCCAAGACTAGCCTGTTATCCCCGGAGTAGCTTTTATCTGTTGATCTTTGCCGCTCCTACGAGCAAGCATCGGTTCACTAGGTCCTGCTTTCGCATCTGCGCCACATGTCCGTGTTGCAGTTAAGCCGGCTTTTGCCTTTACACTATCGCTCCGATGTCCATCCGGAGCTAGCCGACCTTGATGAACGCCTCCATTACTTTTTGGGAGGCTAGTGCCCCACCAAAACTGCCCGCCAGGCACTGTCTTAGTGGAACCCTACAAAGATACAACGCAAAAACTCCCGATATTTCTTCTGGGATACTTTTCTGCGTGTATACCCTTATAGGGTTCCACTAGTTAGAGCTACAAGTCGTATAGATGGGTATTTCACTGGCGGATCCATGTCATCCGAGAACGACACTTCAAATCCTCCCCACTATGCTACGCAACACAACTCGTAGACCAATACCAAGCTGCAGTAAAGCTTCCGGGGTCTTTCCGTCTAGGTGCGGGTAGTCAGCATCTTTACTGACATTGCATTTTCACCGGGCTATTGGTTGAGACAGTTCTCTGCTCGTTACGCTATTCATGCGCGTGGGAACTTACCCCACAAGGTATTTCGCTCGGATATGTTAACAACAATGTGTTGCGGCACATGCTGTGCCCTGCATGTCGCCATGCAGTTCGGACTATATCTTCCCCTGGTCAGCGGTTTACCTGACTGGAGTCCGACGTATAGTCTCTGAGGATTCAAGAACTTTCGGATATCGTTTCCGGTTCATGGTTGCGATAAGTTTTCCGATTCGATCCATCCCGCCAATGGCGAGATGTTTTTTCTTCAATACGAGCCGTACGATCTTCTTGAATACCAGAAAGTCGTTTCGTTTTGCCGTACGCAGGGGATGCTGCTCAAAGAATGGAATGATGATTTCATTCAATTCATTCAGCGCGCGTACGCAGTACTTAAGGACATCTTCCCGATGATTGTCATGCCTCCGATTGCGATTAATGTACCCGCATCCGAAGAACTTTTCTAACAATTCGAGAGACGCCCGACTGCGCTCGCCCTGCGTCACCACAAACTCGCAGAAAACTTGATATCCAACCCGCCGCGTGGCGGTCGGATTGCGGAAGATGCTCACAGTGAAGCACCCCTCGCCATCGACAAACCCTATCACCCATCCCGTCAATTCTTGTCTTTCCTGCTGATTGCCTGCGCCTGTGCGTTTTTCACTGGATAACATATGGTAGCATTGTACCTTATGTTATCCGAGTACGCCAGGATTCTCAGGTGTTCCAGCATTTAGTCGGATTTTGGTTAAAAGCAGCGTTTAACCTACTTTTA
The DNA here is from genome assembly GCA_038065515.1 of Patescibacteria group bacterium. Classification (GTDB taxonomy): domain Bacteria; phylum Patescibacteriota; class Minisyncoccia; order 2-02-FULL-40-12; family GWA2-44-9; genus JAGOPO01. Next base: position 14,245 of record JBBTQV010000007.1, read on the forward strand.
GACAGTTATAGTTACTGCCGTCGTTCATCGGCGCTTCGGGCGTCCG
>JBBTQV010000008.1:0-5476 GCA_038065515.1 Patescibacteria group bacterium
TATGGCCTTTCTGGTATCGACCTTATTTGATAAGATAAAGGAACACGACGGTCAGGTAACCCCGACCATAGTCTGAACACTTCGCTCCACACCATGCCCTATACACCCAACGAAGAAGAACTGGACATCCAGCTTGCCGCGTCCCGCAAAGAACCCCAGGAACAAACCGAGGGCTCGCTCACCGTTGATGTCTACCGCGACGAGGGTGACATCGTGATTCAATCCACCATTGCAGGCGCCACATCGCCGGACATCGACATCAGTATCCTCGACGATATGGTCACCATCAAAGGCTCCCGTCAGCCCGAGGCCAAGGTACGCTCGAGCAACTACTACTACCAAGAGTTATACTGGGGCCCGTTCTCCCGCTCCATCATCCTTCCCGAAGAAGTCGACGCCGACGGTGCAAAAGCCAGCATGAAAAACGGCATTCTCACCATCCGCCTCCCGACGCTGGAGAAGTCCAAGACCAAGAAACTCAAAATCGAGTTGAAGTGATTGTTGTGCTCGGGGGGAGAGTCGAACTCCCACGGGTTTACACCCACCAGCTCCTAAGGCTGGCGCGTCTGCCAATTTCGCCACCCGAGCGTTCTGCAGGGCACATCATACCACAGAACCCCGCAAAAGCAGGGTTCTGTGCATTCCATAGCTATGGACGGACTAACCGACATTCAGACCGCGACCGATAAACGCCGAAATTGTATTGATAACGAGACCGACTGCTAAGATGGCCAGCAAACCGATAGCGGCTTGCTTCAGAATCGGTCCGCCTTTAGCGGCTCCGCCCGTAGCATACTGCACGCCTCCCCAGATGAACATAGCAACCGCCGCAATGGTAGCTATAACGATAAAATAGTTCACGATGGTCGTGATGCTGGCCACAATGCCGGAGCCGGTGACCACCGGACCGCCTGCTGCTGGGGGCGTCGGCAGAATCAGGCCGACACCAAGAGCCGGCGAAACGGCTGCCAGCGATAACATGACAACTGCTGAATATGTTAGGAATTTCTTCATGTTCCCACCCCCTTTCTAATTAAGGACATCTCTCGGGTCTAATGCAATACTTGCAATCGTATTCACGATAAGACCGACACCGAACACGATAAATGCCCCGTAGATGGCGTATTTGAGAATATTCTTTGCGGCTCCATATTCCTTCTCGTCGCCTCTCGATATTGCCATCTTAAATCCGGCATAGATAATCATCGCAACCACTGCAAGCGATGCAACGGTAATAAGCGCCCACATAGCGTCCTCCACCAGCGTCACAACATCATCAAAAGTAATGACCGTACCCTCAATAGGGACCTCTTGAGCCATCACCACCACGGGGAAAGCGCAAACCGCGATGAGCGCGATGGCAGTCAGAGATGTGCGAATGTTCATGCGGATATTCATATAGTTATTATACCAAGAACAGTTTTATTGGCCAATGGAGCGGGCCGCGCCCTGCACGGTAGCAATGATAGTGTACACCCCAAAGATAATGGCCGCACCAATACAGGCCTTGATGAGCCATCCCTTGGCTTCGTTGAACTTTGTCGGATCTCCCTTGGACATGGTCATGCGGAACCCGTAGTAGACGATGGCCCCGACGGCGATGAAGCCGGCAATCAGAAGTACATTCTCAACGATATAATTCAGACTCGCCACCACCCGGTCATACGAAATCCCGCCGGTATCCCCCAGCGGCGTTGCGGCGGCTAACCATTGTATCTTATTGGCCCGCATTGAGGATGCTCCGAATAAGACTGACGAACCCCCCGCCGATGAAAATAACCAGAAGCCCATATGTCGTGTATTTGAACACCGTGTGAGCCCGTTTAATGTAATCAGTGCGTCCTGCCGCGATGAGCATGTTCACGCCAGCCCACACATACATCAGTACCGCGATAGGAATGACGATTTCAAGGATACGGCCACTCAAGGTATTAAAAAGGTCTTGTATCGTACTGACGCCAAGCGGATTTTCGATTCTGAATGCCATTGCTCGTTATTATTATACCGCCTACATCCTCCGCGTCTACGGCAGGATAGGCGGCTCACGACCTCTTACCGCCCCACCATCGCTGTCACAGTCCTTTGTACTGATGTGCGTATGGTCTCGTTCAAAATTGACAAGCTTGTAGTCACACCTATTCCTCACGAGCGCACGGTATATTTCGTCGAATAAACCCGGCTCTCCGTTTACCGTACGGCACGCCGAAGGCGTCGTCTTGCATGGCTCAACCTGACTAGGGTCGCCAGACACTATTACGGGAATGCCTGTAGGAGACGCAGGAATCACATAGGTGACTTTTTTCCCGATTTTCCAATTATAATCAACAGCCATCGCTCCTTGGTTGCCCTTACGCCCGCCGTAGTGACAGGCAAATTGTGAGTGCTCGCAATCACCGCAGACCTCCACTCCGTGCGTCAGGTTGCAGAGTGGGTTTTTTCTCTCATAGGTATACAGCTGGGCACTGTCGTATAGTGCTGATACAATCGGGTCGCGGTTAATACATGCGATCAATGTGTTGAGACTGCTCGAGATGAGTCGCGTATTATTAGGGACCTTGTTCGCCGCGGCAAGATTTGCTTCTTTGCACGCCGCGGCACTGGCCAGCGCCAACTCGGGTGCAGGTTTTTCCGGGCTTCCTTTGGCGGGCACAGGCGCAGGCAGTGCGGCCGCCTCGGGTTGCTGGAGATATGCCGGACAACTGAACTCGAACCACGCGTCATAGGCATTGCCCGTGGCCAGCGTCTTGATGAGCGTGTTGGTCGCCAGCCACGATAGCAAAATAATCGTCACGCCGATGAGCGTATTCTTGAGCATCTTGCTCCCTTCCGCGAAGCGTGCCGCGTTATCGCCACTAATCAGCATCAGGCCCCCCGCCCAGACGATCATGAACGCGGCGATTGGTCCGGTGATTCCATAGAGCACCAAATCAATGACATTCTTGAATGTCTTGAACAGGTCACAGGGAGTGCACGCCGCCTGGCCCGAAGAGCCGCACGGCACGATGGGGAACCAATCCACCGCCAGAGCGGATGGAGCATAAAACATGAAACCTGAAACAAGGAGCAGGAGAGCACAAATCCGAATAATCCAAGATCTTAATGCTCCATGCTTCATGTTATATGTATTATGTCTTAGCGGCTTTGCATGAGCACCGATACACGGGCTTCAGCGGTGCGTATCGCATCCTGAAATGTCTTGCCTCCCAGATTCACCGCATCAATCATGTCGGCGAAGATTGTCTCAATGGCGGCGTTATCAACTTGAAACCACGAACGGGCGGAAAGTGCCTGTTCGGCAAACACGCCCAGATCGGGGTCCGTTTTCTGCTGGTTGATCAAATCGCGGCGGGCGGTGGGCCGTGCGGCAGCGTTCAGATACGGAATCGTGCCGTCACCCGCCGTCATGTAGTACGCGAATTGCCATGCCGCATCGGAGTTTTTTGTCTTCAGCGATACCACCAGCGGCCAGTAGTTGGCATAGGTGCGCGAATCCACGGTGCTGGCCTGCGGCACCGAAGCAATGGCCCAGTTCAGACGCGACGCCGCGGCACGCAGAACGGGAATCTGATGCGAATAATTGATCATCATCGCAGTCTCTCCCGCGGTGAACGCATCGATGGAGTAGTGCATGGAGTCGTCCCATGTATACACCTCCTTGCCGTTATCCCCCGCCCCGCGTCCTTTGTTGGCAAAATCGGTATAAAACTCAAGCGTGCGTTCTCCCACATTCTGCCCGTCCACCGAACGGGAAAATGTCGCTTGAACATTGTCGGCATCGGTCATCTGCACGCCGGACTGTAACATCAGCATCATGAGAATATCGGTGGAGCGGTTGATGTTGCGCGCCGTTCCCATGGCCGCGCCGGAGCGGGTAATGTTCCGACTGGCATCGTAGGTGGTGATTTTTTTCACATCGTCCATAAATTCGGTCCAGGTTTTCGGCGCCTGCGCAATACCGGCTGACGCAAACATGTCTTTGTTGTAATACAGCGCCAGCGTGTCCACATATAACGGCAGGCCGTAAATCTTGTCGCCGTTGATGATATCGGCAGCGGCCACATCGACGAAGGTGTCTTTGAACTGCCGGACCGTCATCAGCGGCGTCTTCGAACCCGCGGTGCTGGCGGGCATCGGTTGTATCTTGTTGATGTGTTTGGGTAGCCAGGTGTTGTGCATCATCCACACATCCGGACCTTGGCCCGCCGCGAGCGCATCGAGCACTGCCTTCTCGTAGTCTTGCGGTTTGAACATCTTGTAATTGACCTTGATGTTCTTGTTGGCCTTCTCGAACGCTTTGATTGCATCGCTGAACGCGGGCGTATCATCGAACACACCCCATACTTCCAGCGTCGCGCTCGCAGTGCCGCCTGTCGAAAACGAGTTGCGCAAAATGAACACGAACGCAAGTAGTACCATCAGCCCGATAGCGCCTCCCATGATATAGGTGAGCTTGCGTGAATCGGTAAGAATTGCGGAAATGTTCATGGAAGCTATTTGATGAAAACAAATCCGAAGTGCGACGAATCAACACTCAATGGCCGCTCTGTGCGCAGACCGCTTGCCTGTGCCATCTGCTGAACTGCCGACTCCTCGCTACGCAGTGCTTCCGGCGGCCCGATACCACCCGCCCCTTTCTTCCATTCTATAATGACCACTCTGCCGCCCGCTTTTGCCACCCGGGCCGCCTCCGCGAGGATTGCCTCCTTTTTTTGGGATTGAAATAATACATTTTTTAACAGTACCCAATCCTGACTGCCATCCGAAAGTTTCGTGCCGCCAAGTACTTCGAGATCCGCTCTGATAATCTGCACCTGTTTCATTCCAGCCGCCTCCGCCTTCGCATGAACCGCCTGCAACGGCTCCTCCATGACATCCACCGCATTCACAATGCCACCGCTTCCGACGGCTTTTGCCAATTCCATCGTGAAATAACCCGAACCGCATCCGAAATCAGCCACTTGCTGGCCTTGCGAAATACCAAGCGACGACACAACGCGTTGTGCATCCAGAAAAGCACCTGCCGAGGGTAGTTCTGCCATGCGTCTATGATACCACCATCAAACAAAAAAGCCGCGTGGTGTTACCCACACGGCGGGCGAACGATGAGCTACGACGGGATACCGCGGATAGCGTTGGCAACCATCGTGATCACTGCGTCAGCGTGGCCTGAATCGATGACTGAACGCGGGGTACGGCCGCCTAGGTCGGGATGAGGAGCGTCAAGCCACGCCTCGAATGCGTGCTCCGGCACTACGGAAGCAATGAGGCCCAGGGCAATCAGCTTCTTGTCTTTCTCTCCTCGAGGAGCGAACTCACCCATCAGATACTGCTGAGCAAATTCACGAACTTCCCGACTCGGATAACTCATACCAACACCTCCCGATTCCTAATATACCTTATCTCACAGTATGCGTCAATTCCCCGGGGTAATATGTACACACATATGGCGGGTTCCCCTAGACTGGGGGAATGTGCA
>JBBTQV010000009.1:0-5709 GCA_038065515.1 Patescibacteria group bacterium
AGAGGCCGCCAAGGGCGAGCTCGTGAAGCTCGCTGTCGGCGATATCGTGGAAGGCACCATCACCGAGGTCACCGACTTCGGCGCATTCGTCCGACTCTCGGAGAATCTTGATGGCCTCATCCACTCAAGCGAAATCGACTGGAAGTTCATCGAAGACCCGCGCCAAATTCTTCACAGCGGAGATACGGTGAAAGCCAAAATCATCTCGCTCGACGGCGGCCGCGTTGCGCTGTCATTAAAAGTGCTTCGGCCAGACCCATGGCTGACCGTGGACGAGCAGTTTAAGGTCGGTCAGAAAATCAAGGGAACGGTTATCAAGATCCGCAGCAATGGCGCATTTGTCCAACTCAACGATGACATCGTCGGCTTGTTGCCGACCGCCGAGTTCGGAGGCCGCCCCGCAACCGATGTGGTCACCGTCGGCTCGCAGTATGACTGCGCCATCGTGAATATCGATGCCAAAGACCATAAACTCATCCTGACCCTCGAACAGAAGGCCGAATAACGGAACCCGCTGACAGAAAAACGCTCCGGTGCAGCTACACCGGAGCGTTGCGTTTCAGAGCGCTATCTCCTGACCGTCGAACGCCTGGTGGCGCTCCGGACCGATTCCCTTGTTTCCCTCAATGAACCCACGGATACGATCTTCCTCTCCGTGTACATGAATGATCTGACATGGATTGAGTGCGCGCTCGATCTCCTCCATCTCGTTTTCTTTCGCGTGACTGGAGAAGTCGAACCGCTCAACCTCGCACAGTCGTTTGTACCGGCCGTCAGGCAGTTCCAGTTCATCACCGGGACTGCCGTGGAGAATGATGCCTCCGGGTTGTCGCGGATCCTGCCAGTTCACAAAGAAGATGGCACTGTTGGCATCCTGGAGAACGGATGCTCCCCACGCATACGACGGCGTGCAGGGCATCATCATCCCCGAACTGGCCAAAACAACCATCGGCGCATGGGACTTGAGAGTGTCTTCCTGATGCTGCCGGTTTTCGAAGTGTTGCATGGTGCGAATGACATGCGCACTCTGTGCAAAATCCAGATAGATTTGCGTGGGCACCCTACCCCCAACAACCCACACGGGCCACTGGAGGTCTATCTCGGATTCGTGCAATAGCGCGTACACCTCGGGCATCCGGTCGATGGACAGCGTTGGAACCACGACCGTGCCGCCGCGCTCGAGCACATCCTTCACCGCCAGAATGAACTCAATCGCGATGACATCGCGGTCCTGCGTAAGGCGCTGACCCACATAGGTGGACTCGCGCACAAGCGCGCGACACGATTGCAAATCGGGTAGCTTCGCGCCTTCGATGAATCCGTGGCTGTGCATTGAGATGTCACCGGTCACGACAAAGTTTTCGCCACGATAAGTGAACACAAGACCGACCGCGCCCAGAATATGCCCCGCATGAAACGGAGTCATCGTGAGGTCAGGCGTCAGTTGTATGGAAGGCCCCACCAAGAGCCGCCGGATACGCCGGACGGCCCGGTCGATGTCACTCTCCGAGAAGGGCAGATCGCGGTGTTCCTGACGGGCAATCTTGAGCTCATCCCCCCAAATCCATTTGCCGAGCTCTGTTGTCTCGAATGTCGCGTACACCGGTACTCTCGGCCACCGTTGCATCGCCTGTGGCACCATTCCGATGTGATCGCGGTGCCCGTGAGTGATGACGATAGCATCCGGCTGTGGCTGCAACATCGCTATTTCTGTGTCTTTTCCGAATCCGGCACCGAAGTCGACGGCAACGCGGAAGGTTCCAAACCGCAACTCGTACCGGCTCGGATTGAAGCTGCTGTACGCCGTGAATCCGACATCGGACATTCGCGCCTCCTTTTGTCGTCGTTGTAAAACAACTCACGCTTACGCGCATACAATACATTTGACTTGTCGTTTTGTCAACGCTCCGCGCATTGCCTAACGGTCATTTCCGTGTTAGATTGCATGGTACCCATGAAATCAATGATCCGTTCAATCGCCCTCGTTTTCGCCATTCTTATCAGCGTTGCGTTCTTCGCGTCGCTGTTTGTAGATAATGGCCCCACCCCAGAGCGCATCTCTATCAGCGCGCTGGCAGGTAAGATCAATGACGGGCAGATCAGTGATATCACCGTGCGTGGTGATGAGGTATTGGCGGACGCAAAGGACAAGATGAAATTCCTGTCGCAGAAAGAAACCGCGGTTTCTGTATTTGAAACACTGATCAATGCTGGTACCGATAAAGAAAAACTCGCCGCGGTAAAGGTCGAGGTGAAAGACCCGTCCGGCGCATCGGTATTCCTGTCCGGCATCCTCCCCATTCTGATTCCCTCTCTGCTGATGATTGGCCTGTTCTGGTTCATGTTCCGTCAGGCGCGTCAGGGCTCCGCACAGGCGTTCTCGTTCGGCAAATCACGCGCAAAACTTGCCGGGATGAATCCGTCTGACAAAGACATTACCTTCAAGGATGTCGCCGGACTTATCGAAGCAAAGGAGGAGGTATCTGAAGTCGTTGAATTTCTCAAAGACCCCAAGAAATTCCATGCGCTCGGGGCCCGCATCCCCCGCGGCATCCTGCTCGTCGGCGCGCCCGGTACCGGAAAAACATTACTGGCAAAGGCCGTTGCCAATGAAGCCCAGGTGCCCTTCTTCTATGTATCCGGTTCGGAGTTCGTCGAGATGTTCGTCGGCATCGGCGCCAACCGCGTGCGCGACACCTTCGAGACGGCCAAGCGCGCAGCTCCCGCTATCGTGTTCATCGACGAAATCGATGCCGTCGGGCGTCAGCGCGGCGCGGGCATCGGCGGCGGCAACGATGAGCGCGAGCAGACGCTCAACCAGATTCTCGTGGAGATGGACGGCTTCGACACGAATGACGCTGTTATCGTGATGGCCGCAACAAACCGTCCCGATGTCCTCGACCCCGCGCTATTGCGCCCGGGCCGCTTCGACCGGCGTGTCATTCTCGATGAACCGTCGCTCAACGACCGCATTGAAGTGCTTACTATTCATGCCGCCGGTAAGCCGCTCTCCGACAAAGTGAATATGCGCATCGTTGCCGAACGCACTCCGGGATTTTCAGGTGCCGATCTTTCAAACCTCATCAACGAGGCCGCGATCCTCGCGGCGCGCAAGGAACAGGACACAATCTCGCAAGACAACCTGTTGGAATCCATTGAAAAAGTGATGCTCGGGCCGGAGCGCAGATCGCACCTGTTGAGCGTGAAAGAAAAAGAAGTCACCGCATACCATGAAGCGGGACACGCCATCGTTGCCGCCGCGCTCGTGCACAGCGACCCGGTCCACAAAGTCAGCATCATCTCCCGCGGCCGCGCCGGCGGATACACGCTGAAACTGCCCAGTCAGGATAAGTACCTCAAAACAAAGAGCGAATTCGAAGCGGACCTCGCGGTGCTGTTAAGCGGTTTCTCTGCCGAGCAGATTATATTCAACGAGCTCACCACGGGGGCCTCTAACGATCTCAAAATCGCCAGCGATTTGGCCCGCAGGATGGTCACACAATTCGGGATGTCTGAAAAGTTAGGGCCGCTCTCATACGGCGATATTCAAGAAGCGGTTTTCTTGGGCCGCGAGATGATCCATGAGCGCAACTACTCCGAACATATCGCCCAGCAGATCGATACCGAAGTGCGCGCGCTAGTGGAGCAGGCCGTGAAGACCGCCAAAGAAGTGCTTGCGGCCAGCATGGATGCATTCAAGAAGGTTGCCGCGCACTTGATAGAAAAGGAGACCATCGAGCAGGCGGAGTTTTACGCGCTCATCGGCAAGCCGGTTCCGGTACAGGCAGGGGCATAGCACTTGAACCTTAAAACATATGTGCTAGTATTAGTGCTGTATGGCCATCGCACTATTAGCAAAGCGACGCGAGGCAATTCACCTTCGACGAGATGGGTATTCATATTCCGCCATCAAAAGACGATTGGCGGTAAGCAAGTCAACCCTCTCCTATTGGCTCAGAGGTATTAAACTCTCCGCGACACAGAAAAAACATATTGATACGGACTGGGTTGCTCAACGAGTTGAAACATATCGTGAAACGGTTCGTCGTCGCACAGAACAACTGGAGCTACAACGGCTAACAGAAGCACGGAAAACGCTTGGGAGAATATCGAAACGAGACCTACGAATTGCCGGCCTTTTCCTCTACCTTGGCGAAGGACAAAAAGGAAACCGCTGGATGGTGGGCATCTCCAACAGCGACCCGGAAGTCATCCGCTTCGCTGTTCGATGGCTCATTGATATCCTCAATGTACGGAGCGGGAAGTTGAGGATGCGGCTACATCTCTATGGAGACATGAGCGTCAATCGCGAAATATCTTTCTGGTCTAATATATCAGGAATCCCGCCCGTACAATTCAGCAAGCCATACATAAAGAAATCATTATTATCAGATATCGATTACCACACACATGGGCATGGAACTTGCAATATTCTCTTCAGTAACGGTGCAGTCAAGCAGGCAATCACGGCAGAGATAAGAATAATCATGGACTCATTAATTAGGCACCCGTAGCTCAATTGGTCAGAGCAAACGGCTTATATCCGTTAGGTTCCTGGTTCGAGTCCAGGCGGGTGCACTCTGTATTAACTCAAATAGTAGAATGAAGATATTATTCACCGGTCTGTTCTTAGAAACCGCGGGGCTTGTATGGGATTTCATCATGCACTTCAGCGGAGCGGCCGAAGGCGAGGGGTTTATCGAGCCGGCTCACCTCGTGATTTTCATCGGTTTCGTCGTCTCGTTCGCCGGCGCGGTGTTGGTCTACAAGAAATACAGCCAACGATCTTAATCGTCATGCCCATCAAGAAATACCAAAAAGAGTTGGATGCGTTCTATAAGAAGCAGAAATGGCCATACTGGTCGCCGCTGTCTATCTTGGCCAGACTGACGGAAGAGGTCGGTGAATTCGCCCGCATCGTGAATCACACATTCGGTGAAAAGCCCAAGAAAGCGAGTGAAAAAGAACAGGACCTGGAAGATGAGATGGGTGACATCATCTATTGCCTCATCTGCTTCGCGAATGCGCACAATTTGGACATGGATCGTGCAGTAAAGAAGAGCATGCACAAAGCGCATACACGCGACAAGCACCGGTTCGATATACCCAAGAATAAGAAACGATGACATTGTACATCATGTGCGGCGTGGGTTTTTCGGGAAAGTCTACACTCGCAAAATCGATTGCTGCTCATTTCGCCATCCCACTCGTGAGCCTCGACTCACTCTACTTCGAACACGAGAAAGAACTTGAGGACACGCACTACGACGATGCCAAGCAGTGGAAAATACTCTTGGAGATGTCCAAAGAGAAGATTCGCGGCTTGCTTATCGAGAAAACATCAGTGGTCTTCGATAATGTAAACCTAATACGGAAACACCGAGACGAATTACGCGAGCTCGCACGGCAAACTGGAGCAAACGCAGTGGTCGTGTACCTAGACACTCCTGAAGATCTACTCACCGAACGACAGACGAAGAACAAAGAAACGGAAGAGCGGCACGATGTCGAACAGCATTATCTGGATGAAGCGAAGAAGCAGCTTGAGATTCCGTCGGCAGAAGAGGCGGTATATGCGTTCACGCCGGGGACCGATGTGGAGAAGTTCCTTCAGCAGTTGCCACGATAGCCTTTCGGGCGGTTAGCTCAATTGGTAGAGCATCGCATTTACACTGCGAGGGTTATAGGTTCGAGTCCTATACCGCCCAC
>JBBTQV010000010.1:0-2722 GCA_038065515.1 Patescibacteria group bacterium
CATTGGTACGGCATGCGGGGTGGCACAACGGAGACCATCCGAATCTCCGCAGTCGCTTCGCCTCTGACGGCTCGCTTTATGCTCCGGTCACGCGGATGACTCCTGGTGCCACCTCCGCATACCATCTGATATGTGCTCACCTAATTCTAGGTGTCGCTCGGAGCATAGGGGTCGGATGGGTCGTCGCTAAGAACTTCTCGCGTTTGACCGAGTCCGAGGCGCGAGTGAGGATTGAAGCGAGGCGTATACAAATACGGCGAGCGAGAACCGGAACGGCAACGATGGAGTCGAGTGAACCCTTTAGGGCAGAAAAACGGAAAGCCCCAAGCTATGGGGGCTTCGTTTTTCTGCGCGGAAGTTCTAAACTATTTCGCGCGCTCGACATACTGACCCGTCTCGGTATTGACGACTATCTCGTCGCCCTCATTGACGAATAGGGGGACATTGATGAATGCTCCGCAATCGAGTTTTACCTGCTTTGAACCGCCGGTCGCGGTGTCGCCGCGAATGCCCGGGGGCGCCTCGACGACTTTGAATGTCATTTTAATCGGTAGCGTGATGGTGATGACTTTATCGTTCCATGAGAGCGCCTCCAGGACCGTGTTAGGTTTCAGGAATTTTGCCTGGTCACCGATAAGCTCTTCCGTGAGAAGAAATCGGTCCGAGGGGTCTTTGGGATTGGCGAACCAAAACTCATCGCGGTGATTGTAGAGATACTTGACCTCACGGCGGGAAACATCCGCTTCTTCAAAAGTGTCTGACTGCGCAAGATTGCGCTCGAGCACTTTCCCGTTGAGGAGGTTGCGCATCCGTGTCTGAACGACCGGACGGCGCTGCTGCATCTTCAGGTGGTGCGTTTCAAGGACCATAAAAGGCTGGTCTTCGTATATAAAATAGGTTTTCGGGCGCAAATCGTTGACTCCTAGTGACATAGTATCGGGGTTAGAATAGCCGGTGTATTGTAGCAGAAATGGGAAAAATGTAAAGAAAACCGCCCGGCTAGATGCGGGGCGGTGTGGTACCAATCCGTGCGCCGACAAGCGCAGGTTTATAGGTAAGCACCCGAATTCCAAGTGCTCGGGCGTGTTCCTGCATCGCTGTATGACGCTTACAATGCTCGCCGTCGTCAGGGATGTATACCTGATCAACAATCTTGCATGAGAGAAGAGTCTGCCAGAGTGGATCCGATGCTTCAGTCACGAATAGTAAAAACGGTGAGAACAACGCGAGATCGCGAAGTGTCTCCGGCTCGATGATGCTGATGCCTTCGGTGGGCAGTATCGATGTTAGGATGTCGTATGCCAGCGTCCAAATGAGGCACCGTTGTTCATCGGGGATATGCGTCGGTTCCGAAATGTACGCCCGTGGTCGAGGGAGACGGCCGATGATTTCCGTCAACACCGACTGTGCCCGTTGTTTCGGATGAGGTTTGTCGTCTCGTATGGCGCCAAGACGGTCAAGATCGTCCAACTCGACCATTTCGATCATGGTCGCACCTCCGCGAGAGAACTGGTGATAGTATGCACCGATACTACGACTAGTCAAACACCACCGCGGAGGCAGAAATTGGTGCACCCAATGATGCGAGCGTTTCAGGGAGCTGTTGGTAGCCCCGTTCGATGACGCCGCCGCGGTCATGCAGGATGGTTGTGCCCGATGAGCACAGCGCGGCCAGAAGCATCGCAGCTCCGGAGCGGATGTCGGGGCGCAAGAACATCTCATTACCTACCAGTGGTGTAGGTCCGTGCACAACGATGGCATGCGGCGGCATCTGCTCGATGCGTGCTCCGATGTCGCGCAATGATTGCACGAAGCCGAACCGGTCGTCGTACATGTATTCGATGAATTTCAATGAACCACCGCACTGCGTTGCCAGTACCACGAACATACTCATCACATCGGTCGGAAACCGCGGCCACGGTTCGGCTTTGATGGTCTTCAGCGTCGGGTCGATAGCCAGCTTTGAGCGGCTCCCGAAAATAGTCCAGTGGTCGCGTTCAAGCGCGGTCGCAACTCCCATCCAACCGAGATAACGGTCGATCAGAAAGAGATAGATGCCGGCATTGTGAAATGGAATTACGAGATCAGATCTCGTAATTGCGGCGGCGATTGCGTAGGTCGTCGCTTCCATAAAATCGTCATCAAGCCGCAATGGAGCAACAGGTTCGTGCCTGCCATCGGGCCAGCTGATGCGTAATAGATTTGAATAGGTGCCGTCAATGCGTGCTCCCATCGCCTCTAAAATCGTGCAGAGCGTCACCACATGCGGCTCGCATGCGGCATCAATGATAGTGAGCTGTTCATGCGGTGGCAAGAATCCCGAATACAGCAACAGCATCAGCGTGGCGGTGACCGATTGCTCGGTGAGCATGATGGTACCGCCGTGCAGATGCGAATCAGTGCGCGCACAAACAAAATAGCCAGCCTCATCAGTCACATCAATACCGAGGTCCGACAATGCCGTGATATGCGCACCGATGGGGCGGCCGCCGATTTTGTCTCCGCCCGGTTTGGGCAAACGGAAATTCTGATACATGCCGGACAGGGGACCCAACAGCGTAATCGAACCGCGAATGCGGGAAGTCAGCTCTGCGGGGACGACGGGCTCACTGTCGACATGTCGCTCACGAGTAAGCGTCAATTGCTGTTGCCCGGTCCAGTGTGAGGTGATTCCCAGATGTCCGAGAATATCCAAAAGCACACTCACATCGCTGATGCGGGG
>JBBTQV010000011.1:0-22311 GCA_038065515.1 Patescibacteria group bacterium
TTCTGAAAGAGTACCAACGAACAAACCCGCCAAATGTCCGTACCTAAAACAAAAACTCAAGTTGTCGGTGGTATGCCAGTGGAGACCTATCTGGCACAGCCCTATCTGCGCACTTTCACGCTCGCATGAAGTCGCACAAACTACTCCGGAATCCCACCCCTTCATGATTGCTTCCATCACCGCCCGGAGCGGCTCCTTTTCGGCGGGATGGACGCCAAACGACTTCGCGTACAATTCATCGATGAACAGCGGCCGCACGATGATTTTCGGTCGCAGCATCATACCTCCTCTTCGCTCTATCGCTGACGCGCTATCAGTGTATTGAACTGCCGTCCGCAATCGTTTTCATCGGCGAACAGCGCCATGCTCTTTGCCGCAGGCGAGAATAATATCACGGAAGAAACATACAGTCCAGCGCGCGCACGCGCGACTTTGACTGCAGCCGCGAACGAATCGTAGGCACGGATACCGCGCGCGTATTCGCCCAGCGCCATGCGCATTTTTTGCGTCGCACTGCCGGTGAGAAAAATAATATTCGTGCGGCGTACCCGTTTGAGCAGCGTGTCAGCCCATGCTTGGTAATCCCGTTTTGAATCGACCCCGCCGCAGATGAGTATGCAGGTCGGCCCCGCCCAGCGCTGCAGCGCAAACTCTCCCCGTGCCGGATCGGTCGCCAAGGCATCATTTACCACGGTGAGCTTAGGTGATTTGTGTATCACTTCCTGCCGCAGGGTAACCTGCGGAAGTGTGCTAATGCGTTGTTGTATGTGCTTTTCAGAAACTCCCGCCATATGCGCTGCGGCGATTGCGGCCTCCAGATTTGACATCGTATCGGTACTGACTGTCGCTCTTTTTGATGCGGCAGGAAGTCCTTTTTCAAGCTTGATGACGGCAACACGCGCCGAACTATCGAGCGCGGGCAAGAGCGGCCGCTCGGGTGCGTGTCCCGCAACAATCGCATCTCCGATGAGATGCGCAGCCCATACCGCGGTCGTCGTCTTGCCATGCGCTCCGGTGATTGCGATTACCGGCTTCTTGCAAAGCGAAAGAAAAATTTTGTTCACATCGGTCGGCTTCACGGTGCGGTTCGAAGTCCATGCGAGTCGCATCCGCAGCTTTTCGTATTCGTCGCCGTCTCTCGCGACGCGCTTGAGATGGGCATCGATTCGTTTTTGCATCTCCGTCTCCGCCGGTGCATTCGCACCGACAACGGTAACCCGCGCACCATGGTCTAACAACCAGTTGACTGTCGCAACGCCCGCGACCGCATCGGCCCCGGATACAATCACCTGCTTCCCATTGAGAGAGATGACCCCCATCGGTTATTCCATGCCGCGCAGGATACGAATACGGTCCTGAAGCGGAGGATGAGTCAAGAATAATTTTGAAAACCAGGACTGCGCCGAACGGCCCCGGAACGGATTAGCGAGATATAAGTGTGCTGTTGCGCTCGATGCGCGGGGAAGTGGCATCGTGTCTTGTGCGATTTTTTCCAGCGCGCCCGCCAGCCCATCGGGGTAACGCGTCAGCAGTGCGCCTCCGGCATCGGCGAGATATTCGCGTTTGCGGGATACGGCCAACCGCACCAGTGTCGCGGCAATCGGAGCCAGAATCGCCGCCACCAGTGCAAGCGCGAAAAACAGGCCACCGCCTTCGCGGTCATTATCCCGTCCCCGTCCGCCCCACATACTCGAACGCAAAAAAATATCGGACATGATTGCGATAACGCCCGCGAGCACAACCACCACCGTGGAGAGTAAGATGTCGCGGTTGCCGACATGCGACAGTTCGTGCGCGAGTACGCCGGTGAGTTCGTTGTCGTTGAGCCGTTCCAGCGCGCCCTGCGTCACCGCAACCGCGGCATGCCTTGCATCACGGCCGGTAGCAAACGCGTTGATTTGCATGCCAGGCAAAATGTACAACCGCGGAAGCGGGAGCCCCGCGGTGATGCAGAGATTTTCGATGATGCGGTACAGCCGGACATTCTGCTCGCGCGATACCGCAACGGCACCGGAGGATGCCAGCGCGATTTTGTCGGAAAACCAGTACGACACAATGTTGCCACCCACGCTGAACACGGCAACCACATAGAGAATCATTGGGTTGCCGTACGCGAGGGAAAACAGCCATCCCAACGCGATAAGCACCACGAAAATCATCGTCATCAACAGCCAGGTTTTCCGCACATTCGAGTCTTGATGTGTATAGAGATTGGGTGCGAGTGCCATATTGATAATTTTGTGGGCTACTGTATTCTAGATTGCATCAGAAAGGCGATGGTTATGCTCATTCTGAAGCTGGCGGCCGGCGCGGTCCTTCTCGTCGGAATCGTGCTCGTGTGCCTCCATCTCCTCGGAAAGTCGTTCCGCCATGCAATCAGTCAGGACGAGAAGGACAACGAATGCTAGGCGCCGTCACTGACGGTGCCGTTTTTTTTAAAATTGAACTTTGACTGGTTCGCGCTGGGCGGATTCCGTAAGCTCGAAGAATTCGGCCTTTGTAAATCCGAATGGACCGGAGATGAGATTGGTCGGGAACGATTCGATTTTTGTGTTCAGTACAACCACATTACTATTGTAGAAGCGGCGGGCGGCCTGGATTTTGTTTTCCGTGTCCGACAGTTCCGTCTGTAACGAGGTGAACGCCTCAACCGCACGCAGCTGCGGGTATGCTTCGGCTAGCGCGAACAGCGACTTGAGCGTACCCGACAACTCTCCTTCCGCCTGCGCTCGTTCATGCGCACCTGCCTGCGCAGGCAGGCTCATCGCTTTCGCGCGCGCCTGGATAACCTTATCCAGCGTGCCCGACTCGTGTGCGGCGTATCCTTTCACCGATTCCACGAGATTCGGGATGAGATCGTATCTTCGTTTGAGCTGAACATCGATGTCGCTCCACGACTCTTTGACGCGGTTCTTCGTTCTGACGAGGCTGTTGTACACTGCGACCAGCCACAACGCAGTCACTCCCACCACTGCAAGAATGATGATATTCATGACACTATTGTAGCACGCTACCGTTGCTTTTCAACACTGTTCTGCTAGTATGCCGCCAGTTCATACACAGAGGAGGGACTGTATGTTTTTGCTCATATTCGGGCTCATGTCGGCGCTCCCGCCGCAGGAACCTCCGAATCAGCTCGCGCTCACCGCGCAGTTCGGCTGGCAAGCCTATAGCGCGGCAGACCCGTTTGGCCGAAACGGCATTGAATCGTTCACAGCATCCGCGCCGAATGGACAGCTGGTGGTATCGGGTAAAACTTGGTACGCCAAGGTGTCCGGTCGGCTTCTGCGAGGCCCGGTATCCGGCAATACGGTGGACGCAGAAATCCAGCGGCACATCACATTGTTGGGTCCGATACGCATCGGCATTGGACTTGAAGGATCGGACATGGGGTTCTTTCATTCTGTCGCACGCATCGGAGACACTACCCTTGCAACTGACCAGCAGTTCCGCATAGCGCTCGCCAATGTCGATTTCGGACTCGGCGCGTACAATCGCAACAATGTCCGTATCGCGTTCACTGCAGGGTACCTCACCAACATCTACGAAAGCGTTCTAACAGTACCCTCGTTCGTTGGCAACGAACCGCTCGTCAACGATCAGTGCGCAGTCGCAGGAGGCCGCATCCGCGCATCGGACATCCGACTGCTACGCGACAGACTCATTCTGAACGGCTCGGTGGAATACCTCCGCATAATCGGAACGCGTTCAGCGTATACACCCGACTCTGAATTGTCGGGTACTGCCGAAGCAACGACACGCATCGGTGGCAACGCACAGCATGGGTTGCACATCGGAGTATACGGACAGCTTACCCGGGCGGAGGTGTCACTACGATCATCTTCGTCCTACGGCCTGCGACTCATCTGGAAGGTGCGATAAAAAATACCCCCGACTCGTTGTCGGGGGTTTCTTTTCGTCAAGATGCGGGTTTCACTCCCATGAACTCCAACATACGGAGTAACTGTCCGGTGTGTGAGACTTCGTTGCTCTCCGGTACGGTGTCCGGAATGTGCTTGAGACTGTTCAGGTCACCGGGTGGGTCTTCCGCCCAGCTTTGGAAAATCGTGTGCTCGGTGACACCGACGATAGGCAATACATTGCGTAGCATCGCCCAGGTATCGGTAGCAAACTGTTCGTTGCTCGTACCATCGAGGGCCGTTAGGATGATGCCGAACGGGATGTCACGCGCAGCACAGAACTCCCTGATGCGACGAACCTCGGACTGCGCGGCGCGCGCATCGCGCCGTTCGCGGATGACGGCCGGTTGGTCGTAGTCCAAATGGAAGTATGGTACCGGCACACCGGCGCGTTCGAGCTCCAGGATATTCGAGATGATCTCGTCGGCAGTGAGATACGGATACGGTTCGATGAGGCCGATCTTTACTTCCGGATATCGCTCATGGACACCGTCCGCATACACCTTCACCATCGTCGCAATCTGCGATGCCGGCAATGCACAACCGCCACGACCGCGACCAACCGGAGCCGTGCCGGCCGCAAACGGCTCGTCCATGGATATGTACGAAACGCGGCCACCGCTCGCAGAAATATTGTCGAGCGCTATCACCGACGGAGCAACATTCCGTTCGCGAACCAACTGTTCCGTGCACGACCACTCTTTTACGGCAGGAGCTTCCATCCCCAGCTCAATTCCCTGTTCGTTGACCCAGCGGAAATATCCTCCCGGCACCGCATCAAGAAATGCCCGGAGCACATTGGGGCCACATGGCGTTCCGCAAACGAATTCGGAATCGTGATACGCATGCAGCTGGTAGAGTGACAGTACATCAACCCTCGCGCGCGCTTGGGGCCAAAGCTCCGGATTGGTCGCCAGTTTGAGCATGTCACTGGCAGGCGCCGGCACCAGCCACACTTGGGTTCCGACATTACGGGGACCGGAGAGTGACGCGCCATTCGCTAGCCCCGTATGCGTGAGAGCCTTCCCGCTACCGCCTCCGACCGAAACGCTGTTGGGCAGAGAACCGGATGAGAACGGAGCGTTGAATGTACTCCCGCAAGCGACCAAACACCCCATGAACGCGACGATAACGGCTACCTGCCGCATGAGACCTCCTTATATCGTGAACGACCTGGGTTCAGCAATACTATTTCTTCAAAGCCCTGTCAATCGCAACGCGAATCAGTCCCAAAAATAACGGGTGAGGAGCGAGCGGACGGCTTCGCAGTTCGGGATGAAATTGTGTGCCGACGAAGAACGGATGGTCGGGAAGTTCGATAATTTCCACCAGGTCGCGTTGCGGATTCGTGCCTGCGATTCGCATGCCGTTATTGACGAGCCGTTCACGGTACGCATTATTGAGCTCGTAGCGGTGGCGATGGCGTTCGGAAATCATTTCCGCACCGTAGAGTGCGCAACAGCGGGAATCGGGCGAAAGACTGCAATCATACGCCCCCAGTCGCATCGAACCGCCCATCGCGCCTTCCTTTATATTGGCCACTTGGTCGGACATCGTGCTGATAATGGGATGCTTCGTGCGTGAGGCGACCTCCGTGGTGTGCGCATCGCGCAGTCCGCACACATTGCGGGCGAACTCAACGACGGCCAACTGCATGCCATAGCACAGACCGAGATAGGGAATCTTGTGCTCACGGCAATACCGGATAGCGGAAATTTTTCCCTCAACTCCGCGTTTGCCGAACCCGCCCGGCACGATGATTGCATCGAACCGTTTGAGCTCGCTCACGCTTTTGGGATTCTTTTCATAGTGTTGCGCATTGAGCCATTCGATTTCGGGCCGCCGGTTCTGCGCCCACGCGGCGTGTTTGACTGCCTCGATAACAGACAGGTACGAATCAGACAGTGTAAAATCCCCCGTCCCGAAATATTTCCCCACGATGCCGACCCGCACCGATGCCCTGCTGCTATGCATCCGCCGGACCATTGACCGCCACGCAGGCGACAAATGATGCCGCGGGCGAAGACCTAATTTTTGCAGAATGCGCCGCCCGAGATGATCTTTTTCAAAGTTCACCGGCACATCGTAGATACTCTTGATATCCGGCGCCGAGATGATGTCGTCGGCCGTCACATTGCAGAATACGGAGACTTTTTCTTTGCGGGGACGATCCAGCGGTCGCGAGGAACGGGCGATGATGATGTCGGGCTGGATACCGATGGCCTGCATCTGCCGTACGGCATTCTGCGTCGGCTTCGTTTTCATCTCGCCCAGCATCGCGGGAATGGGAAAGTAACTGACGAGCATGAATAGCACGCGGTCAGGCTGTTCGAACTTCAGCAGGCGTGCCGCCTCCAGAAACAGCGCGTTCTGGTATTCCCCCACCGTGCCGCCGATTTCGACAAGCAGAAAATCGGCATCGCTTGCCTTCGCGGCGCGTTTGAGCCGACCGATGATTTCTTCCAGAATGTGCGGATACGGCTCAACGCACTTCCCGGCATATCCCAGAGTTCGCTCGCGCTGAATCACCGACAGATATACCTGCCCCTGCGTCATATAATTCGCCTTTGGAATGTCCTGGTCGAGAAACCGTTCATAGTTACCGATGTCTTGGTCCGTCTCCATGCCGTCATCGGTGACAAACACTTCGCCGTGCTCGGTCGGATTCATCGTGCCGGCATCCACATTGAGATAGGGATCGATTTTGACGCACGAGATACGAAACCCGTAGTCCTTGAGGATGCGCCCCGTGGAAGCGACGGTCACCCCCTTGCCGATGCCGGACATCACCCCGCCCGCAACAAAAATGTATCTCGTCATTGCGGGTAGTATACTCCTGTTTGTGCCCGCGCCGAAAACATTGACATTCTAACGCTATTGATGTATTATTGAGTCCCGTTCGTTTTCAAGTTTTCGTCGTTTTCAGAAAGGAGTCGTTATGATGTCAATCAAGCTTGATGTCTTATTGCCGGTGCCCATCATCAATGTTCGATGTGTCGGCAATGTGTTCGAGGCACGAACCGCTGACGGGTTGACGGCTGCAATCGGCTTTTCGCCGGAAGATGCGGTCGAGGAAGTGGAGAGGAAACTCGGACCGCATGTGAGACCGACCGCCATGCTCCTCAAGGATCCATACCATCCCGAGGAGTTCGACTCCGACCCCGAGGACGAGCTGGAAGGGGGTCGCTGATGTTCGGATTTTGGAGGCCCGCTTCACGAGTGAGAGCAACTGCTGGCATAGCGCCGTGTTGTCAGCGCATCGTGGTCATCGAAGTCGCGAGCGGTGTGACTCATGTCCATATCCTAGGCATGGCTGTTGTGTGCGGCGTCGGACAGAATCTGGCAGCCGCACTTGGAGACATGCTCTTCAATCACGGCTCCGAGATTGGTTTCGTCCTCATGCAACCTGACTAGCCGCGTCCCCCGGGTCTACCAAGGCCCGGGGGATTTTTCATTTAGTAATCCATGCCGCCGCCCATGCCGGGGCCGCCTGCGGGAGGAGTTTTTGGTTCGGGTTTGTCGGTCACCACAGCTTCTGTGGTGAGAATGAGGGAGGCGACGGAGACAGCGTTGACCAGCGCGGTCTTCACGACCTTGAGCGGGTCGATGATACCGGCGGAAATCATGTCCACATAATCGCCGGCCGCGGCATCGAACCCCTTGCCTTCATCCATTTCCGAAATGCGAAGGACGACTTCATTGGCATCCTTGCCGGCGTTCTCCGCGATGGAGCGCAGGGGCTTCTCCAAAATCGCTTTGATGATTGCGACGCCTTTTGCCTCATCGCCGAATTCGCCGACACCTTTGATTGACTTCGCGGTCAGCGCACGGGCCGCACAGAACAGTGCGACACCACCGCCCGACACGATTCCCTCTTCCAGCGCGGCGCGGGTCGCCGACACGGCGTCATCAATGCGGAACTTTTTCTCTTTCATTTCGGTCTCGGTCAAACCGCCGACCTTGATGACCGCGACTCCGCCGGACAGCTTTGCCAGCCGTTCCTGCAGTTTTTCTTTGTCGTAGGAAGACTTGG
Organism: Patescibacteria group bacterium; assembly: GCA_038065515.1. GTDB lineage: Bacteria > Patescibacteriota > Minisyncoccia > 2-02-FULL-40-12 > GWA2-44-9 > JAGOPO01. The sequence continues at coordinate 7,954 of JBBTQV010000011.1, forward strand.
TATTTTCCAGTTGGGTCTTGATCTGCGAGATTCGCTTGTCGATGTCGGCCTTCTTGCCCTTGCCGTCCACAATGGTCGTGGATTCTTTGGTCGCCTTCACTTTGTGGGCGCGGCCGAGCATGGTCAGCTCCATGGTCTCCAGCTTCAAACCTTTTTCTTCGGCGATAACGGTGCCGCCCGTGATGGTGGCGATATCTTCCAGCATCTCTTTCTTGCGGTCGCCAAAGCCGGGAGCTTTCATCGCAAGTGCGTTGAAATTGCCACGCAATTTGTTGACCACGAGAGTCGCCAGCGCATCGCCGTCCACATCATCGGCGATGATGACCAGATCGCGCTTGCCCGCCTGATTGATTTTTTGCAATAGCGGCACGATGTCGTTGATGCTGGAAATCTTGCGGTCGGTGATAAGAATGTAGGGGTCTTCGTAGACGGCCTCCATGCGCTCGGCATTCGTCACCATGTACGGACTGATGTATCCGCGGTCGAACTGCATACCCTCCACCAGCTCTCTGCCCATTTCAGCCGACTGCGACTCTTCAACGGTCACGACGCCATCCTTGCCGACCTGTTTGAACACATCGGCAATCAGTTTGCCGATTTCGGGGTCGTTGGCGGAAATCGAGGCGACTTCTTTGAGATTTTCAGTGGTAACTTTCTTCTTTTTGCTCTCCAGATAGGCGATGACCCAGTCGGTTGCCTTGTCCATGCCGCGCTTGAGCACGATGGGATTGGCACCCGAAGATACGGCCGAGAACCCTTCAGCAACGATGGCCTGCGCAAGAATCGTCGCGGTCGTGGTGCCGTCGCCGGCCATGTCGTTCGTCTTAGAGGCGACTTCTTTCACCAGCTCGGCCCCGACATTCTCAAACTTATCTTCCAGCTCAATGTCCTTAGCAACCGTAACGCCGTCTTTCGTGATAATGGGCGAACCGAATCCGCGGTCGAGCACCACATTACGGCCCTTAGGGCCCAGGGTGACTTTGACCGCATTTGCCAGCTTATCGACTCCCCGTTTCAGGGATTCGCGCGCTTCGTCTTTGTATTGAATAAGTTTAGCCATACCTATGATAAATCTCTAACATCTAATCTCGAATCTCTAAATCAGCAGATTCGATATTGTTTAGAAATTAGGATTTAGAATTTAGAGATTACTCGATTACCGCAAGAATATCCTCTTCCTTTGTGATAAGGTATTCCTTCTCATCTATCTTAATCATGTTGGGGCCGTACTTGGTGAACAGCACGATATCGCCCTTCTTCACCGACGGCTTCTGCAGTTTCCCGTCCACGAACTTCCCTTCTCCGACCGCAATCACCTTGCCCTGCTCCGGCCGTTCCTTGGTGACCGTATCCGGCAGAATAATACCGCCACGCTTCACTTCTTCTTTCAGGGGCTCGATGAGCACCTGATCGCGCAATGGTTTTATTTTCATATATATTGCGTTATTACTTAGTATGTGAACCTATCTCAACATGCCCTTTCGCCTGCAATGCCAGGATTCGGGCTGCGAATATTCAGAATATCCGTCGACATAGTCCCGCTATGTCTCCATATATTCTTCTCTTCTCGCTCCGAATCCTGTCATTTCGGTCAGAAAAGCATATTGATATAGGTTCTGGACATTGGCACTCCGACCAATAAAGTGCCAGCTCCACTATCTTAGAAAAAAGAAGAGGCGGTGTCAATGACGACACCGCCTGCTGACTACGGATGACCGGGAGGCATAGTTCCGGCCGTCCCGACTTTGAACTCCACTTCTTTTCTGCCGGACACCTGGAAATCCCCGACGACGACCTGATACTCCTCTACATTACTGGATAACCGCTTGGAAGTCTTCTTCACCTCCGCGGCGATATCCCCCACCTGCATCGGCACAGACTTGTCGGTGCTCGGCGGTCCAACCTTTGATGGCGGCAGTACCATGTAGATGTACACCGCATCGGGTCTGCGCTTAGCGCTTAGCGACTCGGCAAGCGATGCGAGGTTTACTACCGTTGAGCCACCTCCCTCAATGGCATCGACGGCTCCCGCATCTCCGACCACGATTTTGCCGACACCGTACTGCAAATCGAATGGGAGCGGAATATCCAAGGTCACCGTTTTCGCGTCCTTGAGCGGCTGGCTCAAGGTGATGCGCAACGAAAGCGTCTCTCCCGGTTTGAAATTTGGGCGATCCAAGCTCACTGAATCGATGGACAGCGTACGATACTCATCGAACACCTTCACCGAAACGGAAACCTTTTTGATTCTCGCCTTGGTAAAGCGATTGGAGAGCACTGAATCCGTTTTGTCCTTCAGCATCGCAAACGGCGACAAACCGTCCGCCCCGGTAATACTGGTGAACGAGTCACTGAAATCGATATCGCCCACACCTTCAACTTCCAGCTTTCCGTTGACGAACAGCGTCATATCCCCCATTTCCCGCGACCACGCCTTGATAGCCGTGGACACGCCGCTTCCGATGATGATGGGAGCAATGGATGGTTCCGCGACACTGAAGAAGTTGAATACTTTGTGCTGGCCGGCGCTGGTAAGCAAGTCAATGGAAACGGGAATCGCGGTCTGCGGTTCGCGCCCCAGCACACCGTAGATACCGGTCTCACGATCCTGCGTGATGACGCCCACGGCAGCCGCGTTCTGAAGCGGAACCGCAACGATGTATGACCGGTCGTACTTCTGCTGTACGGTCAGTACTTTCATCGGCACCAAACGGTACTCCGCAGGTCCGAGCTGCAGGAATGGGTGGCCGAACATGAACACTTTATCCCCGTCCACATGCGACACCGTTCCGTAGCTGGTGAGGTCGAAGTCTCCCCACGCAAGCTGAACGCCGAGCACGCTCCCGGCTATTACCGGCGCGGGCGTACCGCGGGCAACCACCCCGCTGGTCACATTCTGATCCAGCATCATCAGTAACGGGTTGCTGGCCGGCAGAGTTTTGCGCATCATGGACAACAGATTCGCACTATCGGTGCCGGGTTTTACGGAAGCCGTCGCCGAGGCATCATTCTTCTGCACATTCAGCACTTCAAGGATTGGCGTCAGATACGGAATCGGATTGCGCGCCCAATTGTCGCCGAACGACAGCGTCCCAATCTTATTGCGGACACCCTGAATGTCCACATACACCGGACTGCCGGACTGTCCGGCCGCGATGACCGGTAAATCATCCAATGTCACGGCAATCCAGTCATGTCCCGAACCGTTTGCATTGTACATGACGCTCAAGAAACGGCCCTCAAAACGCCTCGGACCACTCGGATCAAGCGTTGAGAATCCGTAGACCGGCGCGCCGTACGGCAATGTCTCCACTTGCGTGATATTCAGCATCGGCTCTTCGGCTGTTGTCGCAGGCGCTAGGCCCGCGGCGAGCACCGCACTCAACAGATACGGAAGTAACAGGCGCATAGCACCCTCCATTCATTGATACGAGTTATTGTTAACGACCTACGGATTGCGCAGTTTTACGGGTTTTCATTTATTTTGTCAATCCCGAGTCGCGTTCGAGATACCGGCCGAGTCCGTAACGAGTGAGTGTCGTATGGTAGCGGGCAAGCGCCACCGCCTCAAAGGAGTGCGGGTGAAATTCCAGCTCACGGGCATCGGCGACAATGCGGCCGCCCCGTTCGCGCGTGACCGGATTGCGATTGATGCGCCGTTGCATCCATACCCGAAAGACGCGTTCGATTGCGGCGCCAATAAATGTGTTCAGGAAAAATTCCAGTGTCCGGCGCGCTGCGTTGAGCACGCGTGAATGCGTTACGCTGCGGCGCACAAACTCGGTGCCCCCCGCCTGTGCTGAATAATCGCAAATCCATTGATTCGCCTGCCACAATTTTCGCAAAATGTTGTTCGTGTCGAACACGGGAATCAGCCACGCCATCGCGTGTGCCGTGAAGATACTCCGATGGCGAAGCGCCAGCCCATCGGTTGTGATGTAGTGATTAAAACAAAATGTATCGGGCGCACTGCGCATCCGCTTGGTCCGGAGCCGGCCCATCATCAGCGTCGCCAGCAACAAACTCGTCCGCGCCGTGTACAGACGGCCCGCATGCGCGACAACAAACATGTCCCAGTCGCTCTCTTTGCCCGTACTGGCCAATGCGAGCGAACCGCTTGTCGCCAGCGCGCGAACATACGGCACCGCCTGCAACCACCATGCGTATTTCAGCAACCGTTGGTATTTCCGGGCGCTCTCCTTCTGTCGCTGAACAAAGAGCGCTCCAAACTCTGCGGGAGTATCAGCTAAAGCGTAGAGCCCATACTCCGTAACAACTGTTGTGTCGGCAACCAGCGCGTCCAATCGTGACACGATGGCGCCAAGTGTTGGGCGCAAGGCCGGCACCCCAAGACGCTCCGAAGGAATGAGCCTCTCATATGTCTCCACGGGTGTCAGCGGCCGTCGCAGTGCGCCATAGTACGCCAGTGTCGCGAGAATTGAGCGGTCGAGTGCTTCCATATCAGAAAGAATGCGCAACACCCGAACAAATTGCAACCCGTCCGGGACTTACACCCTCCGCTTTCCACCCAAGCCCTGTCCGCTCCCGATGCGTAACGTCGCCATCGCTGTGCGCTCGGCTTTGGTACAGCAAGCGAGCAGGCCAGGGCCTGGGTGGTTCGCTCTCTCCCGTAGCTCCCCGCCGTCATACCCCAGCGAACCTTAGGAATCGGCTCGCGCATACAGATGCCATCCGTCGGCGTTGCACCAGACGCACCATCCCTATTGGTGCGTCGTATGCAACGCCAGGATGGCGCTCGTGTGTAGCGAGTGGTGAGTCGGGGTGTGGCGGCGGGGAGCGGAGAGGATGTCGAGCGACTAATTCCATTTGATTATGGCTATATTTTATGTTATAATATTGTATATGGAGAAAGCGAAGCTCACCGCACGCATCAAAGAAGCGCCTGCCACGCCGGGCGTGTATATCTGGCGCGGGAAAGCTGGCCGCGTGCTGTATGTAGGAAAAGCGGTGAATGTGCGTTCACGCCTTTTGTCATATGCGAAAACGAAAGACCCGCGCATCATGGCAATGGTCACGGAAGCCCGTATGGTGGAGTGGAAAACCGTGCCGACTGAAATCGAGGCGCTGATTTTGGAATCCAGCCGCATCAAACTCTTGAAGCCGAAGTTCAATATCGTGATGCGCGACGATAAGCAGTACGCGTATGTCGCGCTCACCGATGAGGCATTTCCCCAGCCCATCGTCACGCACCAAGTTCGCAGTCTCCGAATTAAAAAGCCGTTCAAACGGCTCATAGGCCCGTTCACCGACGCGGGCGCACTTACGATGACGATCCGGTTGCTTCGCGGACTGTTTCCCTACTGCACCTGCAAACAAAAGCATTTCATGAAATGCCTCAACGCTCATATCGGTAAATGCCCCGGTTACTGTTGCCTCAAAGCTCCGGCAACGGCCGCACAAAAGAAAGAATATGCGCGCACCATCCGTGCCATCACCGATATTCTCACGGGCAAACGCGACACGCTCATCGGACGGCTTGAGATACAGATGAAGCATTTGGGCAAAACACAGAAACTCGATGAAGCGCTCGGGCTCCAACGGCGCATCGAACGCATCCGTCGCGTGTTCGAAAATGCGCAGCTTGTTGCCGGTCGTCGCGCGCTGACGGGTCGTCATCTCGGTGCAATTTCGCAACTCGTCAACGAACTCGGGCTGGCAGATGAACCCAAGCGCATCGAGGGATATGATGTGGCTCATATTCAGGGCAACCACCCCTCCGGCGCGATGGCGGTGTTCACGGACGGCCATCCCGATAGAGCGCAGTACCGCCTGTTTAATCTCCATGCCGATGCGGTAGGCGACACTGCGCAACTGCGCGAAATCATGGTGCGCCGTCTGAAGCACGACGAGTGGCCTCTGCCCGATTTGATTCTGGTTGACGGAGGAATCGCACAAATGAACACGATGGTGCGTGCGCTTGATTCTGCAGGACATCATATTCCGGTAATTGCCCTCACTAAAAACGATAAACATCAGGCCGACCACCTGTTTTCAAGTTTAGATTCAAATATCCGCATGCTCGCCGATCTTCCCCGCGCCATGCGCGACCTGCTGGTACACATAGATACGGAAGCTCACCGTTTTTCCATCAGCCACTACCGCCGTCGCCACCGCAAGAGCTTGGTTGAATAGTTTGAAGCGAAGTGCTATGATGGTGACCTGAAATGGTACGGAGATTCCTCATCAAAGTACTGGTAAGCGCACTCGCCCTGTGGGCGGCCGATTACTTTTTGGCCGGGCTTTCCGTGGCCGGAGGCATCACGGGCTACCTTATCGCGGGGCTGGTGTTGGGCACGCTGAACACCTTTATCCGTCCGGTTTTGAAACTGCTTACCCTACCGCTTATCCTGTTGTCACTGGGTTCATTCACGGTCGTCATCAACGCTCTTATTCTGTGGTCAGTCCCCCGCATCACGACTGCCGTTTCCATCACCGGCCTCTGGACATTATTGTGGGCAACGCTTATCGTCAGCGTGGTCAATATGCTGTTTGAACCGAATACCGACAAATAATCAATAACTACCATGCAAAATATACTCACCTATGTGCAGGTCGGTTCGGCGGTTCTGCTTGTCATTTCGATTTTACTTCAACAGCGGGGATCCGGCCTCGGTTCAGGCATTGGCGGCTCCGGCATGGAATACAGCACCAAACGCGGCGTAGAAAAGGGTGTATTTTATATCACCATCGTGATGGCGATCCTCTTCGTCGGCGTTTCTATCGCCCGTCTCGTATTGGGTGCCTAATATCCGCTGACATTCCGTCAGATGCATAAATACGACAATCAATTGGAAGATTTCTTCGGCCTCAATGCCGGAGGCGGCGGTCCCAGCCGTGAGACCATAAAAGATGCCCTCACACGGAAGTTTCCGTGGAAAAGCCGTCTGCGTCTCTTGCCGAAAGTTTTGAGTATTACGGAACGCTATCTCGTGCTCGGTTTTGCGGTGCTTGCGGTCGGCTCATTGCTTGCCGTTCCGATCACTACCTACTACCACTATACCAGGGCCGTTCCCGCAAACGGCGGAACGCTTGTTGAGGGTATTCTGGGAGAGCCGCGCCTTGTGAATCCTTTATTATCGCAGACCAGCGATGCCGACCGCGATCTTGCAAGCTTGGTGTTCTCGGGACTGTACCGATATAACGGCCAGGGCAAGCTGATGCCCGATTTAGCACGCTCGATGCCCGAAATCACTTCCGACGGCCTATCATACAGCGTCACTCTGCGCGATGACGCCCGGTGGCACGACGGCGTCCCCGTGACGGCCGACGATGTGGTGTTCACAATACAAACGGCCCAAAACTCCGACTACGGCGCTCCTCTGGCGGTCCGTGGCAACTGGCAGGGCGTTACCGTTGAGCGCGCCGGAGAACGCGTTATTATTTTCCATCTGAAAGCAAAGTATGCGCAATTTCCAAACATCTTGACACTCGGCATGATCCCAAAGCATCTGTGGGCGGATGTGAAGCCAAGCAATTTCAGCTTGAGCGAGCTTAATCTCAAACCGGTTGGCTCCGGCCCGTTGCGCTTCGCATCGCTGGTGAAAAGTGATTTGGGCCAAATTGTTTCCTACAAACTCGAAGCATGGCCGCAGTACTACGGCGGCCGCGTGCATATCAATGGCATCGAATTCCGTTTTTACAATTCTGAAGAAGAGCTTATCGACGCGTTCAACAACAACGATATCGACAACATCGGTTATCTGTCCGGTGAGAACATCTCGGAACTGAAGTTTAAGAGCCGCATCAATCTCGAACAAATCAAGATGCCGCGCTACTACGCTCTCTTTTTCAATCAGACGCAGTCGAAGGCGCTTACTGATAAGAATGTCCGCCTTGCGCTGAACTATGCAACTGACCGAGTGCAAATCATTAACAAAGCTATGGATGGGAATGCGTTTCTCATCAACTCCCCGATGATGGGCGGGATCTTGGACATCAACCCGAATGTCCGCACCTACGACTACGACCTTGTGCAGGCACAATCCGTGCTCAAAGAGGGCGGCTATACCCCGAATGCTGACGGCGTTCCCGCAAAGGGCAAGGACGCGGTGCTGGAGCTCAAAATCACCACCTCCACCTGGTCGGAGCTTTCCGCGGTCGCGGCGCAAATCAAAGAACAGTGGGAAAAACTGGGCGTAAAGGTAACGATTGAGACCCTGCCCATCTCACAACTCCAGCAAGTCATCAAAGACCGCAACTACCAGATTCTTTTGTTCGGTGAAATTATGAGTATTGATCCGGATCCGTTCGCGATGTGGCATTCAAGCCAACGGCAGGAGCCGGGACTGAACTTGGCACTCTACAAGAACGACACCGCGGACAAACTGATGGAAGAAGCGCGTGCGACGCTCAACCCGCTGGAGCGCAGACAGAAATATGATGACTTCCAAAAAATCCTCATCGAGGACATCCCTGCGGTTTTCCTGTATAGCCCGCATTTCCTGTATGGCTTGACGCGCGATGTCCGGGGATTCGATACGCAGATTATCTCCACTCCCGACGGCCGGTTCGCCGACATCCGAAACTGGTACACGGATACCTCCCGCACCTTCAAGTAATTATATGCGCGACGCGATTCTCTCGCTTGGTTCACAACTCAAAGACGGCGCAGCTCTTGCGAAGCCCGTTGAGGGCACATCTAGCCGCGTGATTTGTTGCGGCATGGGCGGCTCCAGTGTTGCCGGTGAAATGCTCTCGATGGCGCGCGACAATGTTGTCGTCCACTGGGATTGGGAGCTTCCCGTAACAGCAACTTCCGGCGACCTTGTGGTGTGCACCTCATGGTCGGGCGGTACTGCGGAAACCATTTCATCATACGATGCCGCGCGTGCCGCGGGTATCCCGGTTGCGGTCATCACGACCGGCGGAGAACTGGGACGCAAAGCGCAATCAGACGGCGTACCGTTGACGATTCTGCCTGATACGAAAACTCCCCCGCGTTTTAATACCGGCCTGATGATCGGTGCACTGTTTACGATGCTTGGCATGACCGAGCAGCTCCCCGCAATTGATGCGACCGTATTGGAGAGCGCGGCCGTTACGCTCGCCGGTGATGTAAGCGCGAAGACCCCGGTTTTTTATGCGAGCTACCCATGGCGTAAAATCGCGGGCTTCTTCAAAGCTATGGTCAACGAAAACGCTAAGCGGCACAGCTGGTCGGCCAGCTTCCCTTCGGTTGCCCACAACGAAATCATGGGCTGGGCGGGGAACTACCAATCGACCATGGCCCCCATTGTTATTCGAGATATGCAGGAGCTCCCGCGCGACAGAAAAGATATTGAAGCATTCATTGCAATTGTGCGCTCAATGGGGTATACTGTATCCACTATCGGTCTGGTGGGTGCGTCACCTCTGGAAAAAGCACTCAACGCATATGTTGTGGCTCTTTGGGCCAGTTGGCATATGGCTACCACTGCAGGCATTGATGCCGCAGGCACGAAGTGGATCGACGAGTTTAAGCGCCTCAAGGCGAATAATTAAAGAGAGCTCGGGTGGTGAAACTGGCAGACACGCACGGTTCAGAGCCGTGTGGGAGCAATCCCGTGGAGGTTCAAGTCCTCTCCCGAGCACAAAATTTGAAACTGGATGGTCTTTAGACCATACTGTTTCAAATCTTATGAACGGACGGGAGGGACTTGAACAACGGAGCGATGTGATGACAGTAGTCGTCACCGCGAGTTGGTGGTCAGACCGAGGCGCGCGACGGTGAGCCGAGAGTCGAGACCAAGTCCTCTCTTCCTATTCTCCGTATTAACTCTCGTAATAAAGATACAGAACGCATGACACAGAAAGAAGACAGCAACAATAACGCACCGGGTTTCGGCCCGGGCTTGGACCCCGCACCGGCAGCCACGGCACAACCGCAGGCAACGCTTGCGTCAACGCCACAGAAAAGGGAACCAATCCCCCAGCGCGCATATCACGCCGGCGGCGGTAACCCGAATCGCGGCCGCAGAAATAACCGCTACCCCGGGCAGGGTTCGCGCCCGCAGCAGCCACAGGGACCGCGGCCGCAACATCCCCAACCCCCGCATCCGCATGCACAACATCCGCAGAGCGCGGGAGCGGGTTCCGGCGATCACGACGAATCCGGCGGTGCAGGCGGCAAACGCCGACGCGACCGCCGCATGAGCATGCCGCGTAAGAAACTGCCGAGTCAGCGCCAACTGCAACCTACGCAAATGCATGCCGGCCGCATCGGCGCACCCAAAGAACTCGGCGAGACCGCAGGCGATAACACATTGAAGGTCGCTGCACTGGGCGGTCTGGGCGAAATCGGCAAGAACTGCTACATGCTCGAATACAAAGACGACATTCTCATCATTGATGTCGGCATCAAGTTCCCTGATGAGACCATGCCGGGCATCGACTTCATCATTCCGAATGTCGGCTACCTCGACGGGAAACTCGACCGCATCCGCGGACTCATCCTCACGCACGGACACATGGACCATGTGGGTGCCGTTCCCTATTTGCAGCAAAAGTTGGGAAACCCCGACATCTACACCGCCGAACTCACCAAGAATCTCGTCCTGAAGCGCCACTCCGAGTTCCCTCAACTGCCGAAGCTTCCTATTCATGTGGTCAAAGACGGCGACCGCGTGAAGATGGGCGATTACTTCACCGTGGAGTTCTTCCACATGAACCACAATATCCCCGACGACTTGGGGACCTTCATCGAAACTCCGGTCGGCAACTTTATTCACACCGCCGACTTTAAGTTTGATGCGACCCCGATCAACGATAAGCCGGTCGACCTGCAGAAACTGCGCGACTTCGGCGACAAGGGCGTGTTGGCACTGATGGTGGATTCCACCGATGCCGAACGGCCGGGACACTCGGTTTCGGAGCAGACCATCTACGAGAACATGGACCTCATCTTCAAAGATGCGACCGGCATGCTCATCATCGGCACCTTCAGCTCGATGATCAACCGCATGCAACAAATCGTTCAGCTCTCCGAAAAGTACGGCCGCAAGGTCATCTTTGACGGCTACTCGCTGAAAACCAATGTGGAAATTGCCAAGGAGATGGGCTACATCAAGATGAACAAGGGCACGCAAATCTCCATGGAACAACTGCGCGATTATCCGCGCGAGCATGTCACCGTGGTTGCGACAGGCGCCATGGGTCAGGAGGGTGCGTCGCTGATGCGTATCGTCAACGGCGAGCACCGCCATATCACCATGCAGAAGAAGGACACCGTGATTTTCTCCAGTTCGGTCATTCCGGGCAACGAGCGTTCGGTGCAATACCTCAAAGACATGCTCTACCGCGCGGGCGTAAAAGTGTACCACTACGCCATGATGGACATCCACGCCGGAGGCCACGCGCGTCAGGAAGACCTGAAAGAAATCATGTTGCTCACGCGGCCCAAGTACCTCATCCCGCACCACGGGCAGTACAGCATGATGGTGTCCAATGGTGAACTGGGTAAGCAGGTGGGTATCGAGGAAGACAACATCATTATCGCCGACAACGGCCAGATCATTCACCTCACTCCCGACACCTGGTGGTTCGATAAGAAAGTAGCGCCGTCGAATCTCATCATGGTGGACGGTCTGGGCATCGGCGATATCGGCAATGTCGTACTCCGCGACCGCCAGGCGCTCGCCGAAGACGGCATGTTCACCATTGTCTGCATCGTGGACCCTAAGACGGGCCGCATGCGCACAAGTCCCGACATCATCTCCCGTGGTTTTATCTATCTCAAAGAGCAGAAAGACCTGCTCATGCAGGTCCGCAAGCGCGTACGCGCGATTGTGGAAAGCGAAAAGGCCCGCCCGCTGAATCTCGCGTATCTCAAAGATGAATTGCGCGATCAGATTGGGATGTTTCTGTTCCAGAAAACGGAACGGCGTCCGATGGTGTTGCCGGTTATTATAGAGGTTTGAATCCGGTTTGCCATTTTGCTGGATGACTTCGTTGCAGGTTCCAGCGAAAAGCAAATTCTTGGCCCCGTTCTGCGGGGCCTTTGCTTTTCGCCTCCGCTCCTCGTTCACCGTACCGCTTGTACGATTCACTCTGGTGCTCGCCTGCGCCTCGTCATCCGCCAAACTGCCCGCGCCTCTTCAAGCTTTTTTGGCAATTTAAAAAGAAAAACGGCTAAGATAGCACCATCTTAGCCGTTTAGGCGCGCCCTCTGTTGCTCGGTCAGCACGCCGGGACAGAAGTAGTCGAACGCGCGATACACATTGTCGTGCTCTCCCTCCACGGAAATTAGGTACGACGGTCGGATAGCGATGCCCCGGCAGAATTCCAGATCCAGCACGCGAACCTCAACTCCGAAGTGTTTTTCCGCGCTCACGGTTGTCAGCTCATCCGGGTTCTCCGCAACGGGAAATTGCCGCAACACCGTCTCCATCTCGCACCTCCGACATATTTCTATCATTTCGTGGATGTAAAAGAAGGCGCCCTCGCTGATGAGGCGGGAGCGCGGAAGGAACCAAGGGTCCGAGCGCCTTGCACAGTGCCAAGAATCCCAGGTTCCCAGCTCCTACTTGTGGACTGCGGCGAAACGGTAGAACCCGACCCACCCGCTGCCGAACCAGCCCAGGCTCAGGCCGCGTGCACGGTCGTACCGGTGCAGAAACGCCACACTGCGGCCGCCACCGACCCCGGCCACCGCGCCCAGCGCGATGATGGAGAAATCTCTCTGCAAATTCGGTTCCTGGGCACCGAGAGACAACAACTCCCGCACATCCGCCGGGCGCAGGCCGAGACGCTCCATCTCTGCCCGCACCTGCTCGGAAGTCACCGACCGACCGAAGTGCAACAGAACGATGTCGGTGGAGACCCTTTCGGTGCCTAGGGCGAATTGGAACTTGGTGATGTTCTGATTGACCCAGTCGTATTTCCCATCGGCGACGAGTTGGGCCAGCGTACGAGTCTGGTCGACACAGACCCTGAAAACGGTCTGTTCGACTTTCGGGCAAACACAGTCTGTGGACTGTGATCTCGCTGGCATGGCAATGGTCATCATCCCCACCGCCACCAACAGCCTTGCAAACTTCATGGCTTTCTCCTTTTCCTTGAAAAAGTTAAGGTGCTACCATATGTAAAGGGGCATCCTTCACATACCCCTATATACCAGATTCCTGATTTCTCGTCAATGGCACAAAAAACGCCCGGCCTCGGAGGGAGGTCGGGCGATGACGCGGCTAACGGACGAGCTCGACGAGGACACTCCGCTGACTCGATACTTCAAACACATTAGTACTGTCCACTGAATGCGAGTGGATGTTTAGGTAATAGAATCCCGGATACGGCCCGCTGGGCTCGTACACGAGCTCGTATCGGCCGACCGTCCACTGCCGGCTGTCCGAGAGGAATCCCGTCAGCACCTCCGCGACAATCCAGCGGGTGTTCGAATCGCTCCCTTCGCGGCTGAGAGTCACCGTAGCCAAGCGAGCCTGCACCGTCTCGCAGTTCTGGCATTCCCACCGAATGGTGACCGTTGAGCCGATTTTGAGCTTGGCCTGGTCCTGGGGCTCTAGGATTACGATCCTCGGGTAGCTCGGCCCGGTTGGACTACTGCACGCAGTGAATCCCATCACCACCACAAACACCGCCACCAACAACTTCGCAAACTTCATGGCTTTCTCCTTTTCCTTGAAAAAGCTAGGGTTCTACGCGAGCTTCTTGTATACCAGATTCATGATTTTTCGTCAATGGCGAAAAGAAACCGCCCGGCCTCGGAGGGAGGTCGGGCGGGGACACAGGATTAGTACTCTCTCATGAGGCGAACCAGCTTGACGACATCCAGGGTGATGAGGTGCAGTCGTCCTCGATCGCGCCCGAGCGACTTCACATGGCCGTTCCAGCTGAACTGATAGGCAACGGGTCCAATGCGAATCGGGACGATGGTTCCAACCACATTCGTGTAGCCGGCCAGCCCCCAGTAGCCGCCATCGGCCCGGCTGGCGTCCCGGATTTCCGCGGAATTCGCGGAGAAGTCCGAGAAGTTCACGGCAGTGCCGACCCCGAGCAAACCGATATGACCCTTCTTGTCCAGACTGAGCAGGGTATATCCGCCCGTCAGGTGGAACTCTCCATTGCCCGTCTCGTTGGTCGTTCGGCTGATGGTGCCACCCAGACCCACAAAAGGCTTGATGTTCAGGTAGAGGACCTTCTTCTCCCCGGCATCAGCCGCCACGGTTCCGATTGTCACCGCCACAACGGCCACCAACAACCTCGCGAACTTCATCTGTCTTCTCCCTTGAAAAAGTGAAGGTTCTTTGCGTCGCCTTTATATACCAGATTCCTGCTATTGCGTCAATAGTAAAAGGTAATATGTACACACATATGGCGGGTTCCCCTAGACTGGGGGAATGTGCA
>JBBTQV010000012.1:0-11628 GCA_038065515.1 Patescibacteria group bacterium
ATCAACATACACCCCGTGATATATATTTTCATACCGATATCATAGCAGGAAATCAATCAGTTGCGTAGAGCGCACAGTACTCCGAAACCAAAAGCCCCCTTTCGGGGGCTTTTGGTTTCGGGAAACGCCATCGCCACGAATCCCAAGATTAGGAAGTAACAGAGGTTACTTCGTCAACACCTGCGAGACATTGATCGTCTTGATCAGGAAGTCGTTCATCCAGTCAGTCGAAGTGAGTGAGTGGGTGGCGGACGACTGATCCGTCCAGACAACGCTCGCCGAGGTCGCGCCCAATGTGCCGGCGACATCAACTGCATCGTCTGTGACCGCACTGGCAACCGTTGTCTTCGGGTTGGCAATCTTTGTAGAGATTGTGTTGTTCGCTGCCAGCGTACCACTGACGGTACCTACCAATTCGTAGACCTTAGCGGAAGAGATTGGTCGTTCAGCAGTGAACGTGTACGCAACCTGTCCTGTACCGCCTGTGGCCTTGTTGAAGTTGTAGCTTGCCGTTGCGAACGAGCCGAGGGACGATGTCACATCAATGCCGTCTTCAAGGAGCTTGAAGTTGGACGCGGAAGCGATCTGCGGACCGGCCGAAACTGCGACCGTCCACACGATGCGGTATAGGCCGACGGTTCCACCCACACTGCTGGCAGACACCTTTGCAAGTGTGTTCTCGCCCGCTGCCATTACCGATGTCGGCAGAGAGAGGTTAGCGAAGACCGGATACGCCTTGTGAACAAGGTTTGCATTGCCGGTATTCGTAGCCGGAGCGCGGCCGTAGGTCTGCGTGATAGTACCACCTGAAGAGCGGTACTTCAGACCGTCCAGACGCACCGTGACATTACCACCGGTATCATTCCCACCAATACCGACTCCGGCAAACTGCACATCAACCGTGAGGGTCTTTGTACCGCGTGCCTGCGGCAACGAGTAGTTCAATCCAGTGAACGATGCGGATGCGAGAGTGCCGCTAAGCGTGAGCACAGTGGAAGCGTTCAAGCTAGCGCCGTCCTTGAGAATAAGGGTCGCAACCGCACCCGACGAGGATGCCATACCGACGCCGAGAGAGTCGCTGGCGATATCCACATAGACTTCGTCAAGCGTGAAATCGTCATACTGCGGCTGGAGTCCGAAAGCATAAGTACTCGCCGTAGTACCACCGACACGAAGCGCGGCGGCAGGATACGATGCGGTCTGTACATTCAATGCTCCGCTCTGTGTCGTGATGGTTTGTCCAACAACTTCTGATGTTGAAGTTGCTGTGCTGGAATTCGCCGTCACGCCAGATGCAAGCAGGTGAGTGATGAGCGTCTTGCTCGTCAGCGCCACCGTGTCCAGGTTGCCCCAGACTTCGACCTGGTAGGTCTTGTTCACCGGAATGGTGAGGTTGACCGAGTAGGATGAGCTTGCGGTAGATGAGACCGTCGCTTTAGCCGGTGATGTGTAGAGAAGGGATCCACTGTCGGAGTAAACCTTCAGGAACACATCAGTCGTCTTCGAAGCAACCGAACCATCGTTGGTTCCGTCGAGGTCGAGAACGAGCGTGTTGACATTGATGTTTTCAGACGAAGCGGCGGTCAAAGTGTAGTGACCGAGCTTCAACAAAGTCTTCGGTGTCACGACTGACTGGTTCGCGTAGCCAGTGTACTTCGCGGCGCTAAACGAGCCCGTCTTTACCGTCACCTGGTTGCCAACCGTGGCAGCCGAGTTGAAGTAATTGAGGGACACCAAGCGCTGTACATTCGAGGAACCGACGACGAGATTTGCGGTAATCGTCGCGTTCGCGGCAACATTGTTGGTGCCGCTTGCGTCGAAGATATCAGCGCGAATCTCAACGATCTTCGGATGGCCCGGCTCAACGATGAGCGAGGATCCAAGACTGAACTCGGTGTACGCAGCTGCGCTGGAAGCTACCGGTGAGGAGTCCTCCCAGATTGTCTGGGTAGAACCGATCTGCACACCATCAGCGAATAGTGCGCCATTGCGAAGCGCGAACTGGTCAGGAGATGATGTGTTGCTCACCCGAAGATTCTCAACTTTCAAGCGTTCGCCGTTCGCTTTGAACTCAAAGCGGGCGAGTACGACACCTGAAGCATCCTTGACCACATCACCAGCCGGAGAATCGGTCTTCTTGGTGATTGTCAGAGTACCCTGCGAGATGGTCTGCTGGCCAGCTTCAGCCGGGAAGCTTCCCGTCTGCGTGGCGAGAACACCCGCATTATACTGTGAGTCGCTAGTCGAGATATCTGGGGCCTGGCGAATCGAGACGGTGAAGTTCTTGTTGGAACCACCGACAACATTTGCCAAAACCTTCAATACGCGACCGCCGGTCTCGAGCTTCTTGGGACTGCCGGAAACATCGAAGACAACATAACCGTTTGCATCAGTCTGGGACTGCGCCGAGCCGACCTGCACCCCATCCGCATAGAGGCGGAAGTTCTGCAAATCTCCGACATTGACCGAACCGATGACTCGGAACTGGAGGCTCTTGAGCCATACATACCGAACACCGACGGTCGCTGTGTTCTGGAAGATGACAATATCGTCAGCCGGATCAAGCGCTGTGTTTGCGCTCGGGGTAGTAGATGCGTCCGCGGCAAGAACAACAGTTGCAAGCGTCGCGGTTGCAATGCTGTGCAAGTTACCCGATAGAGATGTCACGATTACAGAAGCACTGGACGGAGTGTAGCTGGACAACCGAACCCCAATCGTCTCACCGGTAGCAGTGCTCAAGATGTCAGATTTCACCGAGATGGTCTTAGAGCCACTCACTTGGAACAACCCCTGTGAGTCATTGAAGGTGATTTTGCCACTGGATACGGTTGCGGAATCGGTCAAACGCTTCGAGCCGTCGTACAAGTAGACATTGGTAAGCGTGGCATCAGCGGAAACACCCAAACGGTCCAAAACGATATTGGTGACCGAGCCGTTACCTGAAAAGGTAAAGTGGGCGAGATCTGCAGATGCTTGACCCTGTACCAAGGTACCGGATGCCGGGTTGTCCGAGGACAACGAGGCCCCGATCGGACCGGAGACCGCACCGCCACCGCGGCTGTAGACCGGAACCTGCAACACCGAGGTGTAGTCGGCACCCATGCCGTACAGCGCCTTTTCAGCTTCGTTGATGACGAAAACCTTCTTGAAGAAGTTCGGGTCATCAATCACGGCCTGTGCGCCACTGGTGTTTACCCAGCGGAGGTTGGCGACATCTTCGGAGATGACATCCAGACCGTAGACTTTCGTGTCACCATTGACACGGAAAAGTCCGGAGGTGCCGAATGCATCGCGAGTTGCCGGAGCAACCGACTTCACGCCCGCCCACGACAGGTGGCCGTAGAGGGTGAAGATTGCAGGATTTACAAACAAGCGCTTGTAACCATGCTCGTTAACAATATAGATGTCCGGATCGGATGAACCGGATGCACTGATCGTATCTCCCTCGAGGAGACCGTAATCAGCGGGAGCGACTGCCTGCGCTGCGATCGGCATGGCTGCGAAGCCAGCCAACGACAGAACAGTTGCCGCCATCGTCAGGGAAGCCGCAGTCTTGCGGACGATCCCCTTGATAGTAATAGACATTATCTAAGGTAAACCTCATCGCGTTCCGTTGTATCGCCTCCTGATGGGGGCGGACAACAGTAAGTGAAGAGGGTATTAAACCGCACCGACACTGCATGTACGCTTCCCGGACTTTCGACCGGGAAACTGGATCTCGTACTATCGCGCAAGCCGCACACCCAGATGCGCGGTTCCGTTTCTTTCTTATTTCGACCAAGAAAGATTCAGAGTCTTCACGATATCTTGTTCAAGACCCGTTCTGGTAACAAACTATAAATTCTTTCGCTTCCTTTTTCAGTCGTACAACAATAGCAACAGTATGATCATTCTTTATCCTAGGTTTTCAACGTCCTTTCCTGGGCTGTCCATCTCTGCAAAAGTTTTCAGTGACAAATGACAAGTGCGAAGTTGTCAGTCGCCACCACTCGCGCAGAGACGGAAAGCTCAAACGGGGAGCCCTTTTGACCAAGCCGCAAAAACAAGCCAAAACGGCTTTTCTGCTGGTCTGTCAAGGGTTTTCAAATGTACTATTACCCCGCAACGCGGTACTCCTACGGTAGTCGGTATCCTAGCAAATGCGCAAGAATAGTCAACTAATACCTGCCTCCCGCAAAAATCCAGCTGTGTAATGAGCCGAGGTAATCACAGTCATTATAGCTGAAGCGTTTGACTCAACAAGGGCCAAATTGTGGATAAACGGGTGGCGCAGTCGTCTGGCCTAGGCCCCAAGGCCAACGGGCCTATCGGCCAGACCCTCCGGGCGATTCTTGCCACTTCGTTACGGGGCCCCGCTTTCCCTCCGTCGTACATATTAGTACGCCTACAGGAAAGCTTAACCCCGTGCCTCGCGGCAAAACTCGCGCCAAGCGCCCCCAAACCAGCTGAGAGACTACGGGGTCACGCTGTTTTTGAACTTGGGAGTTCCTTTTATAGGATTCGGTGGGCTGTCAGCATCCATACCGGTTGTGATAACGCCATTGTTGGTCGCCCAATTAGCGGGATCGGTGCCCAGAGAAGTTGCGCTAATTCGCTCCATAGTCGCATATGGATGACCACCTTGGGAGTCCGTACCTGCATACCAGCCTCCTTCTGCTCTACAATTTACCAAATCCATAGAGTTTCCAGTCGCATCGCGTAATTCCAGACTCTCACAACCGTTGGAAAGACCG
Source organism: Patescibacteria group bacterium (assembly GCA_038065515.1). Classification (GTDB taxonomy): domain Bacteria; phylum Patescibacteriota; class Minisyncoccia; order 2-02-FULL-40-12; family GWA2-44-9; genus JAGOPO01. The sequence continues at coordinate 4,734 of JBBTQV010000012.1, forward strand.
GCCCCAGCACCTCCACCAAAAGAAACAAGCAAATCTGATGGGATATCGGAAATCGGCTCATTTGTTGAGCGTCCAATAAGGTAATATTCACCTGCCAATATCGAACCCGAAAGCGCGATATCCGGCTTACTGTCTTGGGATACCAATCGCCAACCGGTTAGATCGACCACAGCATCCCCGGAATTGTAGAGTTCAATCCACTCATCGGAGGCGTTGGCGGCAGTACCGGCCCAGGCAATTTCGTTGATGACAACATGCGAGGTGCCAATGGGCGGGGTTGGTGTCGGGGTCGGTGTCACCGACGGCGTTGCGGTAGCCGATGGGGTTGGCGTCGGAGTCGGGGATGGGACCGGTGTCGGGGTCGGAGTAGGGGTCGGGGTTTGTGTCGGGTTTGGTGTCACGGAGACGCGTGGAGTGGCTATGGCGGTTGGCAATGCCGTAACAAGCGAGGATATACGCGGTGTAACTGATACCACAGGAGTTGGTGCCAAGCCGGTGCCAGTCGGTGCCAAAGTTGGTGCCACTGTTTTGGCACCAAGTGCCAAGTTGGTGCCAGACTTGGTGCCACGATTTGGCACCTCGGTGGCACTAGGTGCCAAAGTTGGTGACACCTCGCTACCGATGAGTGCCGCAGTGTTGGCACCTCGATTCGGGAAAATGGCACCAATATGTCCGAAAACAAAATAGGCGATGAGGCCTACGGCTAATCCGGCAAAGGCTGATTTTATAGGCGACATAGAAATTTACGAATTCGTATCCTGCCATGATTGATGTCGCTGTGGGCCGAGGAGGGATAACGGCCCACAGCTACGATCACGGCAGGGTACCAATCCGCACGCGTTTCTTATAGCAAACTACACTTGACTGTCAACGCGATAGGAAACACTCCGGTCATCTTGACGCGTACGGTGAAGTGCGTCCGCATCACACAACTCCTTTAGACACCGCTTCACGGTGCGCGGAGAGAGTGATTTCTTTAGCGCATCTATCAAATCCTTGGTGCGAATCTCCGGATGTTCAGAAACATAATCCATGACTACTTTCTGATTCCCGACGACGCTCACCGGCGGCTTGGTCGCCGGTGAAGCGATTTTCTTTTTCGGCTTCTGCGCCGGTGCATCGTCCCTGTCTGCTGAAACTGACTTGCGCGCCACCGCAAGGCGGAGCCGAAGCACGGCGGCGGCGGCGCTCAACGCGGAGCGCCGGGGGAGGTATCCATCCGACGATAATCGCTCAATGAGCGCGGATGCGTCATCGCACCACAAGCGGATTACATCGGTTTCATCGCTCGATTTGATGCACAGCCCGATGAGTTGCACCGCCTCATCGCGCATATCTGCGATTGCATCGGCAGCCTGACCATGCGCAGATGCAACCGCCAATGCCAATGCGGCCCGGATAGCTTGTCGTTCGATGATGCTGTCGGTCATAATGGTCAGTTCTTAATCGCCTGTCCCAGATACCGCTCCAAGAAAGCATTAATCTGTGCCGCCGTGATGAGTCTCGGTTGTATCGCATTGCGTAGGAGGCCCACAGAATGGCCTGACTCATCAATCAAACGAGCGCCATTGAATGAATTCGTGTACACCCGGTCCATCGATAACAGGGTCTGCCGATCTTCATCGGACCAGACAACCCCCACCGGCAATTGCATCGGAATGAACCGTGACGCAATGACTTGGGCAGAGACGGCCTCCAGCTGCATCCCTGCGGACAACGGCACATCCTGACTGAACAGAACCGCATCGAGATCATTCGCTTCCGCTTTGAGAAGCACAAGCCCGGCTACCGGGTCGCCTGCAACACGCCGCGCACGAAGTACTTGGCCGCGCGGTGTGGCGATTTGATACACAAACGAACCGGAGCCGTACGGGGCAGTGGCAACGGTCGTGAGCACGAGACCATCGACTGACACCACAGTACCCGCACCTTGTCTGGCCAGCACCGGCCCCGAAAAAGTTTGCACAGCGACGACTCCGAGTGTTGAAGCCGAAGCGGCGTCTATCGGAGTCAGATTACCCGAAGAGCTCGGCGTAGGCGTCGTATTGGTATCGGAAACCGACACTGAAATTCCCAACAACGCCGCCAATCGGTGAGCGGGGATACGGTCAATATATCTGACAGACCAGACGGCAACGCCGCCGAGAATCACCACAACCACTATCTTCCATACGGGTCCCAATTTCATGGCCCATACAATACAAGTTAAAAATCAAAAGCGCAAAGTGGAGAAGTGGTCATACCGCTCATTCGGGCCGGTTGTGCGATATGTCCGACATGTTGCACAACCCAGGCCACAAATAGCGATGGGTTGCTCCCCGTTGCTATTTGTACATTATGCGACATATCAGCACCGCCATACCTGCTCGCGATGATGCGTGATTAAGAGGTTGAATTTTTATGCCCTTGAGCAGGGGAGGGTGGAGAAGGAAGCAAGGTAGCTCAGAATTGCCTAAGCGGCATCGCCGCGGCAATTCTGCCCGATTTGATTTTGTCTGATACAAAATCAAATCGAAAAATGCCTGCGTGGGTGCCCTTGACTGCGACCACGAAACATCACCCGCTCTGTTTCGTCCCCCAGAAGTTATCCACAGGTTATCAACCTTTACTACCCTATCCGCGAAACTTGACGATGTGTCGCGTTTTCACTTTTGTGAGTTTCCGACAGCGAGAAGTTCTATATCAAAATAGAGTGCAGCGTTCGGCGGTATGGCAGTCCCCGACCCTTGTGCACCGTACCCCATCGCCGGCGGGATTGCCAGTTTGCGTTTTCCCCCGACCCGCATGCCGGCGATACCCACATCCCATCCCTTGATGACCATTCCCCCTCCCAATAGGAACTGAAATGGCTTCCCGCGGTCCAGCGAACTGTCGAACTTCGTACCGTCCTCCAGCGTTCCGGTATAATGCACCGCCACCGCCATTCCGGTTTTCGCTTCCTCGCCGGCGCCAACCACTGTGTCCTGGATGCGCATTCCACCTTCAAGTGTCTGTACCGGCCCTGCATTTTCAGACGGCTTCGCTACCGGACTACCGATGATATTCTTTACATCCTGCAACGCGATATCTCCCACCTTTGGCGTTGGCGTAGGGGTCGTTGGGCCGGTGGCGATGCCAATGGATGCGGCGGTTTTTTCGGCATTGGACTGCTGACGGTCGTACATCAGCCAGCCGGTCGCGCCAATGAGCGCCATCGAAAATGCAAAGACGAAGAAATTTTTCACCATACTACGGAAGAAGCTTGGACGGTGCCGGAGAATATACGGGATACAATTTCGGGTCGATGGTCCGTTCAAAACACACACGGCCCGCATCATGCGTCCAATTCGCGTTTCTGTCGTCGGGATATGCGGGATATATTTGTCGGGCGGCGTCAGATGTCACGCCAGCATTGTTTTGCGTTTCAAATGTCGCACAGAGCAGGAAAGAAAGCTGGCTTTTGCGGATGTATTCGTACGGAAGCCTTGTTTTCGGATCAATAGGCGAGACAAAACCGTTGATAGAATCTTTGAGGTCTTCGAGCGTTTGCGGAAGCTGGCCCTTTGACTGCCAGTATACGGAAACGATTTGGTTCTGAATGGTCTGCAAATCCCCAACTCGTCGCTCGTCCTGCTTTTCCAGACGAACCCGGAACGGGGAACCCGCGGAGATAAATCCGACAACGATGGACACAATCACCACCGCCACCGCAACCCACCCGACGGCTTTCGAGTAGCCGGTCTGCAGGTGGAGTGCCTTAAGGAAATAGTAGAAAATGGTGCCAGCGATGTAGAAAACGATGAGCACCTTCAACGCGAACTGAATTGTCAGGTCTCCTTGAAGCCAACCATAGATGAGTGACACAAAATCTCCGATGATGAATCCCCCGGCCACGAACAGTGTCAAATACAACAGCCAGCGGCGGACGCGCGCATCTGCCTTGACGGGATTGGCGGCAACATCGCGCTGAAGAAATCTCCACGCCCATAACAAAACCGGGAACACCACAATGATAGACGCCAAAGACCACCGGATAGCATCCTGACACCAGGTTCCGGTGCATGCGGGAAGCGTCAGGTCGGGAACATACAGATTTATGTATTGAAACAACAGCGTCCCCACATTGGCGGCGCTCATCGCCAGCACAACGACAACCAACAAATACATGAATACATCGCGGGCAGATGAATCGTTTTCCATACAATAATGGTGATACGAAATACAACATAATGGTAGCTTAGAATCGTTCAAGCGGCAATGCCACTGCGATTCTGCCCATTATGACTTTGTATCATACAGAGTCATAACGAATAAAGACTTGCCGGAACATACCCCGCGGTAGTTTTGGCGATGCTTGACAAATGCTCATATTTCGTGGTATATTTAACTTTTACACGGCTCGTTCACATTCTAGGGAAGGAGATGCCCACTATGGAAATGCCCCCGAAAGGCATTCTGGCGGGAAGCGTCGCGGCGGATTACGCCAAGCGCCTCTTGGACCAGCACGGCTATGACCATGTCATAGCGCTCGCACGCCGCCATGGCCTCATTCCGCGAAGCACAGTCGGTAAGGCCGGCACGGAGCTTCTGGCGTTCGTCGTCGGAGGAATCACTGACTACAACATGGGCGAAGACTCGCTTATGGCAAAATTCTTCAAAGAAGTCATCAGCGATGTGCCCTCGGAGCTTGCCAAACGGATATACGACGGCGAGGAGGATCCTTTGCAGCTCATGCTCCCGGGCCTGCAACAGCCGGAGCAACCCCGCAACAGCCTTGTCAATGTTCTGGCCGCATTGGACGCCGAAAATCGCGACCAGGTTCTGTTGCTGATGGAGCCGATGGACACAAAAGCGCGTCAGTCGTTCATCCGGGCGCTCACTGGGATGTCCAAGTCTGACCTGGAACAGCTCAAAACGCTCACTCCCGAACAACGGCAGCAGATACTGTCGGTGACCGCGGGAATATCGGCTCCATTTCGCCTCCAGCCGCTCGCACGACTGGATAAAGCCGCCAACACACTCGCCGAGGGACTCTTCCCTTGGACGAAAAAACGCTAACCGTAAAGGAGACAGACATGTCTGGATTCTGGAAGCTCGGAGGAGCCGTCATCACGACGGTCATGGTCGCGCTCATGCTGGTTGTTCTCTTCGTCGCTCTCACTTGGAGGTTCGGGCTTGTCAGCATCAAGCCAGCCCTCTTCTACTTCGCGTTCGGTCTCACCCTGATGGTCGGTGGCGGGTTGCTGAAGCTCTACGAGCAGTGGGGCGGCAAGTACTTCGCTCTGGCAGGAGCTCTTCTCTTTGTCTTGGGCATGTACAAGGCGGCCTTGCCGAGCACCAGCACCGCAACCAATCATGCACAGGAGGTCGCTGATACCCAGGCCGCCATGGCCATGAACAAAGCGGCCGCGCCCAAAGAAATCCGGTGTGACCGCGAATCCAAGACGGCGTATTGGGATCAGGTCACCGGCGAAGCGGTGGTGTTTTACGCCATCGACACGGACGCCCACAAGATTGAATGCGTTGACCGAAAAGGTTTTCACCCTGTCACCCGGAAAGAATACAAACCGGTCACGGAGGAGATCCTTAAGCTCATCGTCAAGCAAGACCCGCCCGAGGGACCCAAGCCGATTCCCACACCGGAGCCGGTACAAGTTGCTGTTGCGACGCCCGTACCGACAACGATGCCCACCGTAGCGATACCGGTTGCACCGGTGGTGCAACCCACACCCGAACCGATCCGTGAATACTCGACGGCTCTCGGAGAAACCCTGTGGGTTGTGCTCACCGAGTCACTCGACCTTGGCGAGCGCGGCGAGAACTACCAATTCACCGGTACACTGGTTTCCGATGTCAGTGACCGCAACGGAGTCGTACTTGCGAAATCCGGAACGGAAGTCGGTATGATGATCGTCAGTCTCCAGTTGGATCCGCGAACCAATGCGGCTCTGCTGGAGATGAAGGTCACATCGCTCACCACGACCAGCGGAACACCCCTGCCGGTGAGTGCCCGGCAAGATGTTATCATTCCGGTACCGCCGATGCGCATCGGGATGAAGCGCAACGGCATCAAAGGCGCCCTAGTAGGTGCCGCAACTGGTGCCCTCATCGGAGGCATTCGTGATGGAAGACGCGGCGCGGCGCGATACGGTGCCGCAGGAGCGGCTATCGGGGGTGGCGCGAGCCTCGCGCTGACGAAGGGACAGTACATACTGCCGCCCGTTCGAATCAGAATGACGATCGAAGATCGCTGGATCGTTCCGGCGATGATGGTTGCGAGCGCACCATAGCGCTCGATCCCCTGCCAGTTTCACACTCGTGAAGCCGGCAGGGATTTTTTATTTCTTCGGGAACCAGGGGATGAGGGCGTTGGTGTGCCGTGCGTATTCTCTGAATTCCGGTTCGTCTTTGCGGCGTTCTTCCAGCAATGGAACACCACTGACTTTCATGATGAGAAATGCAATCAACAGCGGCCCGAACACCGTGAGCCACCCGCCCGGCACCGCCAACGCCATTAGCCAGATGCCACACCATTGGGTCACCTCGCCGAAATAATTCGGATGGCGGCTATAACGCCACAAACCTGATCGCAACAGCTTGTTTTTGTTGGCAGGGTTTTTGAGAAAACGGATGAGCTGATAGTCTCCCACTCCTTCCCAGAAAAAACCGATAACCCACACGAGAGCACCCAGCATCACCAGCCAACTGACGGGACCGCCGAATGTATTTATCCACAATACCGGCAAGGCTACGATGATAAGCAAGAAACCCTGCAACAGGAATACTTGCAGGAATGTGCGGGGCACGAACCACTCCCCCCAATCGTGGCGCCATTTTGCGTACCGCCAATCTTCTTGCCTTCCCCAGTTGCGCATCGCAACATGCACCGCAAGACGGATGGCCCATACCGCCACCA
>JBBTQV010000013.1:0-8926 GCA_038065515.1 Patescibacteria group bacterium
GATTGCGTATCAACATACCTACTCAAAAGTGTTACCGATGTACCCATCCAGCACAATCACTTGCGGGATTGGCTGTTTACTGATATAATGAGCGGTGGTGGTACGGGCCCTGTGTGGCCCCTTATCGTCTTATGGCCCAATCTATTAGAAATGTAGCTATTATCGCCCATGTCGACCACGGAAAAACCACGCTCGTGGATTTTTTGCTGAAACAATCCGGCACATTCCGTGAGACATCCCATGAAATGGGAGAAGACCTCATCATGGACTCCAATGACCAGGAGCGCGAGCGCGGTATCACGATTTTGGCCAAGAATACCGCCGTGGTGTACGACGGTACGAAGATCAACATCGTGGACACGCCGGGACATGCTGACTTCGGCGGAGAAGTAGAGCGCACGCTGAACATGGCCGACGGCGCGATTCTGCTCGTGGATGCGCAAGAAGGCCCCATGCCGCAGACGAAATTTGTATTAAAAAAGGCCCTCGATTTAGGCTTGAAGGTCATTGTTATCGTCAACAAAATCGATAAACCCGGCGCTCAAATAGAGCGCACCGTGGAAGAGACGAGCAATCTGTTTTTGCAACTTGCCGTTGAGGAGCATCACCTCGATTTCCCTGTTATGTACGCCATCGGGCGGCAGGGTAAGGTGTGGGACCATGCACCGACCGCTGAAGAAATAGAAAGTGATGGCAATCTGCGTCCGTTGTTCGAGAAGATTATTGAGTATGTGCCTGAGCCGTCGGCGGATATCGAAGGCACCATGCAACTGTTGGTCGCCGCACTGGACCGTGACAACTATCAGGGCCGCTATGCAATCGGGAAGCTCGTCCGCGGCGTCGCAACACCGGGTGAGGCGGTGACCGTTGTGCACCCCGATGGTAAGCGCGTGAACAGTCATGTGGAAAAGGTTTTCGTATATGCGGGTCTCAAGCGCGTTGAAGTGCAGCGGGCGGAAGCTGGTGATATCGTTGCGGTCACCGGCGTACCGGAGTCGCATATCGGAGATACCATCGCCGACACCTCAAATCCTGAAGCGCTTCCGACCATTCGCGTGGAAGAGCCAACCCTGCGTATTACCATCGGGCCGAACACCAGTCCGTTCGTCGGCCGCGACGGAACGCTTCTGACGGGCCGCCAGATCGGCGAACGATTGGAGCATGAACTCGAGACCAATATAGGATTCAGGTTGCAGGCGACGGGGGATGGCCGCTATTCGCTGGCCGGCCGCGGTGAATTGCATTTGTCGGTGTTCATCGAGACTTTGCGCCGCGAGGGCTTTGAGTTGGAAATTTCCAAACCTGAAGTTATTTTCCGCGACGAGAACGGCGTGAAGACCGAGCCGCTGGAAGAGGTTACCGTTGATGTGCCCGAAGAGTTTGTGGGTACGGTAACCACTGAATTCGGAAAGCGCAAAGGGCAGATGGTTGACCTCATCAACCACGGTAACGGCTATAGTCGTCTGGTGTGGCACATGCCGACGCGTGCATTTCTGGGTTTGCGGAGTATCCTCATGACTTCAACGAAGGGAACTGTGGTCATCAATTCCATTTATCTCAAACACGAGCCGTTGTGGGATTTGCCGCCGCGCGAACGCACCGGCGCACTCATTGCCAGCGAGTCGGGTCAGGCGGTTGCATTCGGTTTGGACATCGCGCAGGGTCGCGGCATTACATTCATTGGGCCCGGGACTGATGTCTATGAAGGGCGCATCGTCGGTCAGAATTCGCGCCGCGAAGACATGGAAATCAATGTCGCCAAAGGCAAGGCACTCTCGAACATGCGTTCCAAGGGCAGTGACGGTATCACCGTGCTCGCTCCTCCCGTTATCATGTCGCTGGAACAGGCGCTCGACTGGATTGAGGACGACGAACTGCTCGAAGTCACTCCCAAAGACATCCGGCTTCGCAAGCGCGGACTCACCCGCGTCGACCGCGACCGCGCAAAACGCGTTCAGAAGGACTAGAAAAGCAAAAGAAAAGCTGTAGGATAACAGCAGGACTTCGACAAAGGAGGGTAAGTGTTACCAAAGAATCTGATCCTTGTGCGTCACGGACAGAGCGAGGGCAATGTGGCCCAGCATGCAAGCCGGAAGGGAGACAACCGGTTTTTCACGCCCGAATTCCGTGAGCGGCACAGCTCCAGCTTTCATCTGACGGAAAAGGGCATCGCACAGGCTGTATGCGCCGGTACATGGTTACGCCACTACCTGCCGTTTGCACTGGACCGTTTCTATGTGTCCGACTATGTGCGGGCCATGGAGACCGCAGGTCACATGCACTTGTCCGATGCACAATGGCGTCGCGAATTCCATCTGCGCGAACGAGACATGGCGCTGATGGACAACATCACCGAGGAAGAGAAGCGCGAGCGCTATGCGTTAGAAGTCGAAGAGTGGGAAAAACACAGCTTTTTCTCAACGCCTGCCGGTGGTGGTGAATCGGTTGCTCAACTGTGCATGCGTCTGAAGACGACCATGCTGACGCACTGGGCGCGGGAGTGTCCGAATGACAGCATCATCGCCGTCTGCCATGAGCGTGTCATCCGGGGGTTCCAAGTGGAGATTGAGAGCCTGTTGCCCGAAGATTTCCTCCGGCTGATTAACTCCAAGCAACCGTGGGATAAAATGCGTAACGGCCAGATTGTCTGGTACACACGATTTGATCCGTGGACCGGAGAAGAACACCCGCACATTGTTGCAGTGCGCATCGTTTGTCCGTGGGACCTTATCGGCGGTGTCTACGGTTGGCGACGCATTGAGCGCAAGACTTGGAGCAATGAGGAGTTGCTCGCTGAAGCCGCAAAGCGCTGATGAGAAAGACCATAGTAAAACGCCCCCGCATAGACGGGGGCACTTTCTTATAGAAGTCCAAGGCCGTGGCCGATGAATACGGTGCCGAGAGTCACAAAAAACATATTGCGGAGCGCTTTAAGCAGAAGATGCCGGTTGATAAGCCCCCATCCGCATGGCACGGGTACTGCCGCAATCGGTGCAATGCCCGCGATGAACCATCCGGCCGGCGCGATGGGTGCCCACAGCCCACCCAATCCGATGAGTATCGCTCCTATACCCCAGACACGCGCCCAGTGGCGTCCCCAGCGCTCCCACGCATGCCGTACGCCGTTGTTCGCAATGGCGGTTAGCGCACTGGTATGCCGGTGCACTTCACGGGCACCCAAAAACGCGATGAATGCATCGAGATACATCATAGAGCATTTACCTCTCTCTCAAATTTTTCAGCTTCCAGACAAACTTTTTCCATCACGGTCACTGCTTCGACCGGATATTTACCGCGGGCGGTTTCTTCCGACAGCATCACCGCGTCCGCCCCCAAGATAATGGCGTAGGCGATGTCGGTTACTTCCGCGCGGGTCGGTTCGGGATTGTCTACCATACTCTTGAGCATTTCGGTGGCGACAATGATGGGTTTCTTTTTTTCTTTGCAGTGATGTACGACCATCGCTTCGGCAAACGGCACTTGTTCAATAGGGATGTCTTTACCGAGATCTCCGCGGCCCAGCATGACAGCATCGGATGCGTCGATAATCTCTTCGATGTTGTCCAGCGCTTCCTTTCGTTCGACTTTTGCCATAACTTTGGGGAAGCTTGTAGCTTGTAGCTTGTAGTCGGGATTGCGGGCGAAGATTTCAGAGCGGAGCTGTTCGACATCTTTTGCGGAGCCGACAAATGACTGACATATATATTCGAGCTGTTGAGAAAGTCCGAAATCGAGGTCTTTGAGATCTTTTTCAGTGATAACTTCGACGGCAGACGGATCAAGATGATGGGAGGTGCCTTCCTGCACGCGGGGACCCGACAGATCCTGAATAATAGGGATAGTTCGTCCCGCGCGTTTTGCGGCATCACGGATATTCTTGATAAGCAGAGCATGATTTTCGTATGAACCGTGGCTGAAGTTCAGCCGCGCGACATCCATGCCGTGCGCGATGAGCGCATCAAGAACCGCCGGTTCTTGGCTTGCCGGTCCGATGGTACAGACGATTTGTGTTCGTGTGGGCATCTGTGGATTATACCAGATTTACTGGAGTGCTTACGAGAGAAGTTGCGCAAGCCGGTTGTACTTGGCCACGCGCTCGCCACGCTGGGGCCCGCCGGCTTTGATACCGAAGACGCCGAAAGCCACTGCGAGATCGGCAATAAAATCGTCGTTGGTCTCGCCCGAACGGTGCGACACGATGCATTCGATGTTGTTGTCGCGGGCGAGTTTCATGGTATCGAGCGTCTCGGTGAGCGTGCCGACCTGATTGACCTTAATAATGATCCCACTAATGGCTTTCCCACTAATGGCTTTCTGCAAGATTGCAGAATTGGTGACGGTGAGGTCGTCGCCGACGATAATCGTGGCCGTTTTATCCTGAGTCTCTCGAAGGGCGTTCATGCGCACAAAATCTGCAAACGCAGTTTCATGAAACAGGTCTTCGATGTAGAGCAGGGGAAAATCACGCATCATGCCGCGGAGCGTTGTTTCCAGTTCGGCGGTCGTATGGTTACCGCCGTCGTATTCGTAGCGGTCTTCCCCTGCGATATAGAACGAAGATGCCGCCACATCCATCGCGAGTTTGATTTTGTGGTCTAGGTTCAGTTCGGCGGCCGTTTCCATAAGCAATTCGAGCGGACGCCGCACGGAATCCAGGTCTGGTGCAAATCCGCCCTCATCGCCGACATTGGCGTTGACGGCGCCGTATTCTTTGGCGATGCGTTTCTTTAGGGCATTCATCATATTCGTCCCTATTTGCAGTGCTTCCTGGATGTCCTGCGTTTGCGGGACAATTTTATATTCCTGGAATGCGACACGGGTTGCCGCATGCTTGCCGCCGTTGATAAGGTTCATGCACAGAAATGGCATGCGATGCGTCGACTTGATATCCGGCGCAAGGGAATACAGGTATTCGTGGAGCGGAGTTTTTGTCGCCGATGCAGCCGCGCGGGCCGTAGCGACCGAAATTCCGACGATGGCGTTGCCGCCCAGTTTTGATTTGTCCGGCGTGCCGTCCATCTCAATCATGCGTGCGTCCAGTGCTCGTTGGTCGCGGGCATCCATGCCGATAAGCGCGCCTGCAAGATTTACATTCACATGTGTGGCGGCCTTAAGGACTCCCTGTCCATCGTAGTGGCTTTTGTCCCCATCGCGAAGTTCGAGGGCTTCGTGGGTGCCGGTAGACGCGCCTGACGGCACACCAAAGACACCGTGCCCTTCCTCGCATTCGACGGAGACCTCCAGTGTCGGTTTGCCGCGAGAGTCGAGAATCTCGCGCGCACGGACCGCGGTGATGGTGGTAGATATCATGCGTATATATTATACCATAGAGACATCCGTTTGTGCGGGATTGACAGGTGAAGTCATTATGGTAGTGTATTCCCTGTTTGCTCATGAGGGGGTGTGAGATGGAGCTTCCGGATATTTCGGTGTACGAAAAAGCCGCCAGCAGGTTGCTTGGTGGGATTGCTGAACGAATCCGCACATTCGATAATCCGTCCTTGGCAGAGCGAGAGGCGTTCTTCCTGAAGATAAAAGAAGAGACACAGAGCATCATCGAATCGTTCTTGGAGGTCATCAAGCCGTATTCTCGCGGAGGGACGCGAGAAGCATTTCTCCTGGGTGAACCAACGATTCTTGACACGAAGGTATGGCCCCCGCTCTGTCTCGAGGAGTACTGGAGAGCAGCGAATGCCTTCCAAGAAGCTCTTCGTCAACACAGGCTTCTCGTATGAGTGGTTCGGTGCCGGGAACTTCCGAGTTCCCGGCTTTTTATGCTTCGCGTGAGGGCTTGCTTTTTCATGTTGCCCATGCTATGCTAGAATCTAGCGTAGGTATCTCGGCAGCCAGTCGCCACAAGCGAAGGGTCTCGACGGGAGGTCGCCCTCACGCAACATATGTATTTTGTACCGGACCGTTCAACGACATCGTTGGCCGGGACGCACAAAATGCTGAAGAAATGGCGAACAAACTGTATATCGGTAACCTGCCTTACAGCACTACCGGTGAAGAGTTGCAGACCATGTTCTCGCAGGCAGGAGCAGTCTCTGAAGCCGTCGTTATGATGGACAAGATGACTGGTCGCTCCCGCGGGTTCGGTTTCGTCACCATGGCATCCGATGAGGATGCAGGGAAGGCCATTGAAATGTTCAATGGTAAGGACTTCGGCGGCCGCGCAATCGTGGTCAATGAAGCCCGTCCGATGGAGCAGCGCGCTCCTCGGTCCGACCGTGGTGGCTTCGGCGGCGGCTACTAAGCCCTGCTAGCAGCAAACCAAAAACTCCCTTATGGGAGTTTTTGGTTTACAGGGACACGGGTTGGCGATAGGATGAACGCATGATTATCGTCATTACGGGCAACGGAAAAGGGAAAACCACTTCCGCAATCGGACAGGCGGTACGCATGGTGGGAGATCTCAAACGGGTGCTGATGGTGCAGTTCATCAAAGGGCCGTGGAGATCAGGCGAGGACGACGCGCAAATGCTATTGCGGCCCTACTTCAGGATTGTCAAAACGGGCCTCGGATTCGTGGGGATTTTAGGCGACAATCTGCCGCGGGAAGAACACGCCCGAGCCGCACGGGAAGGGCTTGCGATGGCACGCGGGGAGATGTTGGGCGGGCATTGGGATGCACTGATTCTGGACGAAATAAATAACGCGATTCATCTGGGACTGCTCTCGGTGGTTGATGTACTTGAGATGATGCGCGATATGCCGGCCGGTATGGATATTATTCTTACGGGCCGCGATGCGCCGGCGCAATTTCTTGAGTTGGCTGATATTGTATCTGAAATCAGTGAGGTCAAACATCCTTATCAACAAGGGGTTGATGGCGAGAAAGGAATTGAGTGGTAATATAGAGGCATGGATTGTGAGGTTAAAACGAAGATATAACTCATGGCACCATTACCGATGCTGGTTGCTGCGGCTGTTTTGGCAACATTCGGGTGGGGTTGGTTTAGTAAATGGTTCAAACCAAAACCACAGCCTTTGGACAAGGGACGCATGGAGCAGGAATTGAAGAGGTCGGGCGTGATGAAAGAAGACGGTACCGTCTCGGTTGACAAGGAATTCGATGCAGAACTGAACTCGATTATCCGTGAGATGGACTCCATTGAAAAAGACGGCGGGGCAGAGCTCAACGAGATAGAAAAGTTGCCCTAAGTCTTGGTTTCGGTATACTCGCTCCGTGCCGTTTAAGATACCGAGAGACGATAACAAATACCGCTGGACGCATCATGTGGTGCGTAAATTGCAGTACTATGGGCTCACACCGTCACGCGTATTGCGGGTTATTCGCGCGCCGGAACGCGTGGAGGAGGGCGTTGCCGAAGGAACGCTGGCGGCAATGCAAACCGCCGGCACAAAAGCAAAGCCGTGGGAAGTTTGGGTGATGTGGAGGGAGGCAAAAAAACAAACAGCGAACGACGAGAAACGAGTAGTTTTCTATCCGCAATCGCAGAAGGTGATTATCACCGCCTGGCGCTATCCGGGGGTGTCTCCCGTACGCGAGCGAGTACCGATTCCGTCGGACATTCTTGCCGAACTTGAACGGGAGGGGATATTGGAAGAATAGTCATTGTGTGGTACAATAGCACCATGTTTAAAGACATCTTGCAGATACCGCTTGATAAGCAGATGTGGTATCTCGCTTTATTTGCGTGGGCGATCGTTTGGAAGGGGCTGGCTATGTGGAAGGCGGCGCATCGTGAGCAGAAGTACTGGTTTGTGGCGTTTCTCGTGGTGAACACGCTGGGGATTCTCGAAATCCTCTACATTTATGTGTTCTCCGTCGACCGCAAGACTTCTAGGGCCGAAGAAACGAAATAAGAAACTTCCGTTTGAATGTCCTGTACGAGCCGTCCGCAAGGGCGGCTCGTATGCGTTCCAGGAGCAGGTTGAACCAGCGGACATTGTGCAGTGTCGCGAGTCTGCCCGCTCCTTCGTCGTGAGAGCGGAATAAACGATGGAGAGCGCCAAGCGTCGAACGCGAACCCAGCAGCCGACGCCGGTCAGCGGCGAATTTTATTTTGCGAACATCGAGCGGGCCGGTATCGGTGTAGAGCCGTCCGTGGCGCGCTTCCCGCGTCGGAATGACGCAGTCGAAAGTATCCACTCCCGCCTCAATCGCATCAAAAATATCCGCCACGGTACCGATGCCGAGCAAATGCCGTGGCTTGTCTTCGGGGAGATGCGCGACGACGGCGGCGAGCGTCGAACGCATTTCATCCTTTCCGAACGACCCGCCGATGCCGAAACCGTCAAACGCCATGGTGCCGATGGTTTTGGCGCTCTGCGCGCGCAGACGCTTGAATCGTCCGCCCTGCACAATGCCGTAGAGCATTTGATTCTTGTTTGTATGCACCTTGAGACATCGGGAAGCCCACCGGTGCGTGCGCTCCATGGAGGCAAGGGTATAGGGGTAAGGGTGCAGGGGGGAGGTGCACTCGTCGAATGCAAAAATAATATCAGCACCCAATCTCTGTTGCGTTGCGACGGATGTCTCGGGACTTATGAACCTCTTTTTCCCGTCAATTTTGAAATGGACGCCTTTTTCGATTATTCGTACATCAGAATAATTTTGACCTTTGATTTTTGATGTTTGATTTCTTTTTAATACCTTCCCGACTCCCTGCTCGCGCGCGGCACCCAGCGAAAACACCTGAAATCCGCCGGAGTCGGTCATGGTGGGCATCTGCACGCCAAGCTTCTGCTCCAAATAGCTTTTTGAGTTTTGTTTTTTAATCTTTGATTTCTCCCACAGGTGGTAGGTATTTGCGATAACCAGCTGCGTGCCGGTTGCCTTGATATCGCGCGGTTTCAGGGTGCGCACTTCCGCATGCGTCGCCACGATGACATATGCCGGAGTGAGTACTATCCCATTGGGTGTTTTGAGAATACCTAACCGTGCCCGGCCGGTGCGGGA
>JBBTQV010000014.1:0-4581 GCA_038065515.1 Patescibacteria group bacterium
CCGTCCATCTGGGCGGCACCGGTAATCATGTTCTTGATGTAGTCGGCGTGTCCCGGAGCATCGATGTGCGCGTAGTGGCGGTTCGGCGTCCAGTACTCGGAGTGGTGAAGCGCGATGGTGATACCACGGGCCTTTTCCTCCGGAGCGTTGTCGATACCTTCGATGCCTTCAACCCTGGCTCCGTAGCCCTGATCTTTCAGCATGTCACAGACATGCAAGATCGCTGCGGTCAGCGTGGTCTTGCCGTGGTCAACATGCCCGATGGTGCCGATGTTGACATGAGGTTTGCTACGATCGAATGCTTCTGCCATATGTTTGTTTGCGTGTGATGCATGACCAGCATCGCACAAATTAGATGTTCAACTATTCTACACGGAATGCCTATGGAAGTCAATTGCCCTGTTCCGTACCCTGCGACTCCTCCTGCGCTATCTGTTCTTTCAGCGCCAGTATCTCACTGTTGAGCCTCTCCAGCACCGAATCCTGCGTCACCGGCAGAGGAGGTCTCAACTTGGGCCACCGGGCCGAAATCGGCACATCCTGCGGTTCTTCCCTCACCCGCAGCTCCTGAACTACCAGCGGTGGTTGCCCCTCCTCGACCAGCACCACCGATGCGTTCTCTCTCAATAATTGACGAATTTGTTTCAGGTTCATAATTCGTGGGTTATTTCTTTCCTTCTTGAATTTGAGCCGTAATGTTGCCCGGTACCGGATCGTAGTGGCTGAATGTCATATTAAAGTTTGCACGGCCCTGCGAGAACGAACGCATACTGGTCGCATAACCGAACATTTCCGACAACGGCACGCGGGCATCGATGACTTTCAGGCCCAATGAACCGCGGTCGGTGACATTGAGAATCTGGCCACGGCGGGAATTCAGGTCACCCGTTGCCGCACCGAGGAAGTTGTCGGGAACGATAACCTCGACCTTCATGACCGGCTCCAGAATCACGGGCTTTGCGCGCCGTACCGCTTCCTGCAGCGCCATGCTCGCCGCTATTTTGAACGCGATTTCCGAAGAGTCAACATCATGGTACGAACCATCGTAGACAACGACCTTCAGGTCAACCATCGGGAATCCGGCGATAACACCCTTGTCGAGCGCTTCGCGGACACCCTTCTCGATGGCGGGGATGAACTCCTGCGGAATGGAGCCTCCCTTGATTTCATCGTCGAACTCAAAACCCTGCCCGCGTTCGAGCGGTGTGACGCGCAGCCAGCAGTGTCCGTACTGTCCGCGGCCGCCGGTCTGCTTGATGTACTTGCCTTCGGCCTGTGCCTCGGTGGTGATTGCTTCTTTGTACGCGACCTGCGGGCGGCCGGTGTCGGCTTCGACGCTGAATTCGCGCCGCATGCGTTCGACAAGAATTTCCAAATGCAATTCGCCCATTCCTTTGATGATGGTCTGGCCCGTCTCGGGGTCGGTGCCGATGCGGAAGGTCGGGTCTTCGTCAGACAGTTTGCGCAGTGCGACGCCCATCTTTTCCTGGTCGGCTTTTGTCTTGGGTTCGATGCGCAATGAGATAACCGATTCGGGAATCTCGATGCCTTCGAGCACAATCGGCTTGTCGACTTCGCACAGCGTGTCACCTGTCTTCGTGTCTTTCATGCCCACCGTTGCGGCGATGTTACCTGCAAAAATTTCCTTGATTTCCTGCCGCTCGTTCGCGTGCATACGAATGATACGCGCGATACGCTCCTGCTGTCCGGTACGCGTGTTGAGCACATAAGAACCGGCAACGAGCTTGCCTGAATACACGCGGAAGAAGGTGAGCGAGCCGACATACGGATCGGTGGCGGTCTTGAATGCGAGCGCGCGGAACGGTTCGTTTTCGTCGGGCTTCACCGCGACTTCCTCGCCGGTCGTCTGGTCAACGCCCGTGATGGCGGGAACATCGGTCGGTGCGGGCAGGTAGTATGCAACCGCGTCGAGCACCAGTTGAACGCCTTTGTTCTTCAGGGCCGAACCGACGAACACGGGGTACATCTTGCCGGCAATCGTAGCCTTGCGCGCTATTGCGCGCAGGCGCGCGAGCGGGATTTCTTTGCCTTCCAGGTATTCGCCCATCGCGACATCGTCGTTCTCGACGATTTTCTCGATCAACGCGTGGCGTTCTTTGTCGGCCTGCGCTTTGAGGTGTGCGGGTATATCTTTGCTCTTGATGACCTTCTCACCCTTTTCGCCTTCGAAGGTGACATACTCCATCGTCAGCAAATCCACGATGCCGACGAATTTCTCTTCGTGGCCGTCAGGAATCTGGAATTTGACCGCTGTGGGAGAGAGCTGGTCGAGAATACTGTCGTACGAGCGCTCAAAGCTGGCACCAAGACGGTCCAGTTTGTTGATGAAGCACAGGCGCGGCACATTGTAGTCGTCCGCATAGCGCCAGTTGGTGAGCGACTGCGGTTCAACGCCGGCGACGCCGTCGAACACGACAACCGCACCGTCGAGCACGCGCAGGGAACGCTTTACCTCGATGGTGAAGTCGATGTGCCCCGGCGTATCAATGATGTTAAGCTTTACCTTTTCGGACTCTTTGTCGACCGCATCGGTCGGCGTCCAGTAGGCGGTGGTTGCGGCCGCGGTGATGGTGATACCGCGCTCGCGCTCCTGCTCCATCCAGTCCATGACGGTATCCCCTTCGTGCACTTCGCCGATTTTGTGGCTGGTGCCGGTATAAAACAAAATGCGCTCTGATGTCGTGGTTTTACCCGCATCAATATGCGCGATGACGCCGATATTGCGGATTTTTTCGATTGGATAGTCAGCCATATCTACAAAATCAAATATAAAACATCAAATATCAAAAAGCATCTATCTTGATCTTTTATCTCTATTTGACCTTTGATATTTTATTTTTGATATTTCCTATTTATTTCCCCACGACAAGTGGGCGAAAGCCCGGTTGGCATCCGCCATGCGGTGCATGTCGGCTTTCTTCTTCACCGCATTCCCAGTGTTGTTGAATGCGTTCATGAACTCTTCTGCGAGTTTCTCGTTCATGGCGCGGCCCTTTCCCGAGCGGGCAGCTTCAATCATCCAGCGCAATGCTAGCTGAATGCGGCGCTCCGGACGGACCTCAATTGGCACCTGGTAGTTGGAACCGCCGACGCGGCGGCTCTTGAGCTCCATCGTGGGCCCGGCGTTTGCAATTGCGGTATCCAAAACTTCCATAGCCGGCTTCTTCAGCTTTTCGGCGGATGCATCAAGCGCGGTGTAGACGATTCGGCTGGCGAGACTGCGTTTGCCGGCCTTCATAATCTGGTTGATGAGCTTGGTCACCAAAACGCTCGAATAGCGTTGGTCGGGCTGGAGGATATGTTTATCGGTAATCGGGCTACGCATCGTATGAATTTCTAATTATTTGGCAACGGCAGCCTTGGGTTTCTTGACTCCGTACTTGGAGCGCTCCTGACGACGGCCTTCCACGCCGGCTGCGTCGAGCATGCCGCGTACAATATGGTAGCGCACACCGGGCAAGTCCTTTACGCGGCCCCCGCGGATCATGACCACCGAGTGCTCCTGCAGGTTATGACCGATGCCCGGAATGTAGGCGGTAACTTCCATACCATTGGAAAGACGGACGCGGGCGATTTTGCGCAACGCCGAGTTAGGCTTCTTCGGGGTCGTTGTGGAAACCTTCACGCATACGCCGCGCTTGTAAGGCGACGGATTGAGCACGGGGCGGTTTTTGAGCACATTAAAACCGAACGCCAAAGCCGGAGACTTGGTCTTCGCTTTGGCTGTTCTGCGCGGTGAGCGCATGATTTGATTGAATGTCGGCATAAAAAAAGACTACTAACCACTGAATTGTTGCAGGAACAAGTGTATCAGAACAACCGCTGACCTGTCAACAGCGTGAACACCGCCTGCAGGAGCGGAACGAGGGCGGGGAATATAAAGAAGATGCAGATTGCGAGGAGGAACCATTGGTAGCGGTACAGCGCCACTTTCAGAGCATGGTACCGTACGGGCAGGAAGGTCATCAAAAGCCAGTGGCCATCCAGGGGCGGAATGGGAATCAGGTTAAATACCGCAAGGACGAGGTTGATGCGGACGATGAGCCCTATCATATCAAACAGCACCGGGGACAAGAACGGTCCCAAAAAACGCATCGACAGGCCGAACAGCACCGCAAGCATCAGATTCACCGCAGGCCCCGCAACCGCAACCTTTGCGGGCCCGTAGAGACGGTCGTTGAGGCGGCTCGGGTCGTAGGGTACCGGCTTTGCATACCCGAACATGAACCCTCCGATGCTCATGGTGAGAATCGGGAGTATCACCGAACCGAACAAATCCAGATGAGGAATCGGGTTCAAAGTCAGCCGTCCTGCTCGCTCGGCGGTTGTATCCCCCAGGGAGCGCGCAGCAAGGCCATGCGCAAGCTCGTGCAGCACTACGGAGTAGAGAAGCACAACAATCGGGAACACCGCAAATATGAGTGATTGGGACATCAGGTATTGCCCAGTAGAGCTACGAGCGCCAGTAGACGCTGCGGCCGGAGGCCGCACATGCTCGTGATTCTACTGTGTTTTAGGTACGGACATTTGGCGGGTTTGTTCGTTGGTACTCTTTCAGAA
>JBBTQV010000015.1:0-28425 GCA_038065515.1 Patescibacteria group bacterium
CCGAGCTGAAAAAACAAGAAGCGCAATTTGAGAAAGCCATCAACGACTGGGAGGACCACATCGAAGTAACCCGTGAGCAATTAGCGGGTCTGCCGGAACGCTACATCGACGGGCTGAAGAAATCGGGAGATAAGTACATCATCACGCTTGAATATCCCGACATTTTTCCGTTCATGCGCCAGGCGGAGGATTCAGATGCCCGCCGCGAACTGGCGACAAAGAATCTGCGTAAAGGCGGCGCAGAAAACCTCACACGCCTTACGCAGATTATCGGCCTCCGTCAGAGTATCGCGCAACTGCTGGGATACGCATCGCACGCGGATTTTGCCTGCGAGGTGCGCATGGCCAAGACCAGTGCAACCGCGCAGCAATTTCTCGGCAATATTATCGCCAAGCTCACACCCGCCGCGCGCCGTGAACTTGTAGGCCTCATCGATATTAAAAAGAGAACGCTCGGATTGGAGAAACGCGCGCCCATTCATTTTTATGAGATGACATACTGGGGGCACCGGCTCCTGAAAGAACGCCACGATATCGACAGCGAGCAGGTGAAAGAATACTTCCCTCTGGCAACCGTAATGGAGGGCATGCTCGGCGTATATCAGGAAGTTCTCGGAGTGCAATTCGTGCCGGTCGCCGGTGCTTCGCTATGGCACGATGATGCGCGCCTGTATGAAATACGGGGCGGAACCAGTCTTGTCGGGCACTTCGCGCTGGATATGCATCCGCGCAAGGGCAAGTACGGTCACGCGGCCACCTATCCCGTGGTGTTGGGACGCAAAGAACAGGACGGTTCAGCCACAACCGGTCTCATCGCATTGGTGTGTAATTTTCCGAAGCCGACTGAATCAGATCCGTCACTGCTCGCACATGACGAAGTGGAGACGCTGTTCCATGAGTTCGGGCATGTCTGTCATGCGTTGCTGTCGGGCGGCCGCTGGCAGCGGCAAAACGGCTTCGGTGTTGCTTTGGATTTTGTTGAAACGCCGAGCCAGCTGTTTGAGGAATGGGTGTGGGAAGCCCCGGTGCTCAAACGCATTAGCAAGCACTACCAAACGGGCGAGCAGATGCCCGATGATCTCATAAAGAAACTGCAGGCCGCCCGACATCACATGGACGCAAATCATTATCTCCAGCAGGCCGTGCACGCGTTGTATGACCAGCGAATGCATTCGCTGCCGCTGGATACGACCGTAGAGCCGAATCATCTGGCGCAGATGCACCGAGATATGACACTACAGTACGAGGCCATTGATCTGCCCGACGACGCCATCATGGCCGCGGGTTGGTCGCACATGGCCGATTACGATGCGGGGTACTACAGTTATTTGTGGAGCAAAGTATACGCTATCGATTTGTATTCCGCGTTCAAGCCGCATCCGTTGAGCGACGAAGTGGGTCGCAGATACCGCGATATGATATTGGAACCGGGCGCGAGCAAGCCGGAAATGAATCTCGTGAAAGATTTTCTCCAACGCGAGTCGTCCGACACCGCATTCCTTGCACAATTGGGAATTGCGTGATATAGCAGGTGCGGAGGTACACATGCAGAACGGGCAGGAATTGAGACCGCTGTTCGTCCGTCTTCACCGTGAACTCGACGCGGAACGACTCGGAAACACCAGCCACGCAGATGCAATCGCGCAGGCCATGATTGATGTGCGGTCGGCGATTCACGGCGACGAAGCTTCGGCAGTCTGCGAGCTGTGCGGCCCGCTGGGCCCGCTGGGCTCTCTGGAGCGGCTCGTGGATGAACGATATGAGTATCCGAGCGACGGCGAGCAGTACCGAAGCTGGAACAGGCGTTGGCATTCGGCGGTTGCGTGTGCCGCCCTATTTGTCCGCAACGCGCTCGCCCAACAGCTCGCGTGAGTACTACGCCCGTCAGATGACGGGCGTTACTTATCGTGGTATTGTGAAGCTATGTATCTCAATGGCGCGGAGGATTTTGCGGATTTTGAACTCATTGATTCAGGCGACGATTACCGCCTCGAGCGATGGGGAGCATTTGTGCTGGCACGGCCCGATCCGCAAGTGATTTGGAAGCGGAGTGAACCGGATGAACTCTGGGCGAAAGCTGATGCAATATTCCAAGATGATACATGGCGAATGCGCACGGAACTTCCCGAGCACTGGGATTTGAAATTCAAGGATATGATACTCCGGGCACGGCCCATGAATTTCAAACACACGGGTATTTTTCCTGAACAGGCGGCGAACTGGTCGCTGATGAGCGATAAGTTCACCGGCATCGCACAACCGAGAGTACTCAATTTGTTCGCGTACACGGGCGCATCATCGGTGTGGCTTACAAAGCGCGGTGGATTTGTCACGCATGTTGATGCGTCCCGGCCTGCTATCGGCTGGGCGAAGGAGAATCAGGAAATCAACGGGCTCACCGCAGATTCTATCCGCTGGATGCTCGAAGACGCGGCGATATTTGTACACAAAGAAGTGAAACGCGGCGCGCAGTACGAAGGCATCATCATGGACCCGCCTGCGTTCGGGCACGGCCCGACAGGAAAAATCTGGAAGTTTAACGAACAGATGCCGAAACTTCTCGACAATTGCGTGAAACTGCTTTCACCCGACGCACGATTTTTGATTATAAACGCGTACGCCACGAATACATCCGAGCTTGCGATTCAAAATCTGCTCGAAGACGCAATCCGCGGCCGTGCCGGCACGATTGAAGCAGGTCAGCTGTGTTTGCGCCAGCGTTCCGGCAGACAGCTTTCTACCGGCATCTTTGCGCGGTGGATTGCGAAGTGATACTCTAGGATTATGAAACACGCGGTGTACATAATTATCGGTATCGCCATCGCGCTGGCGATTTGGTTTTTCCTGCTCTACGGCGCGGCGGGGCAACTCTAGCTCATGACTCACGGTCCTCATACCCGCATCATTGCGGGGCTCTACGGTCGCATTTTGAAACCGGTTCTGTTTCGGTTTGATCCGGAAGATGTCCACGACCACGCCACCAACCTGGGCAAACTTCTTGGCACAACTGTTGCCGGTCGCGCACTAACGCGGACACTGTTTTATTACGAACATCCGTCACTGCACACAACCGTGTGCGGTATCAATTTTAGTAATCCGGTCGGTCTCGCGGCGGGTTTCGATAAGAACGCGCGACTGTATGATAACCTTCCCGATGTCGGTTTCGGATTCGAAGAAGTCGGTTCGGTTACCGGTAGACCGTGTGATGGCAATCCGCGGCCCCGATTGTGGCGCTTGCCCGATTCGCAAGCTCTGGCGGTATATTACGGCCTGAAAAACGACGGAGCGGACGCCATCAGCAACCGCCTTCGTAAAAAGATATTCAGATTTCCCATCGGCATCAGCGCGGCAAAGACAAATGACAAGGAAACGGTTGACCCCGGTAAAGCAATTGCGGATTACTGTCATGTCATCAGCCGTTTTCGTGGTATTGGGGACTACTTCACCATCAACATCAGCTGTCCCAATGCCTTCGGCGGTGAGCCGTTCACCGATCCGGAATTATTGGACCGACTTCTTTCGGGTGTGGATGCGCTGGCTGACAAACCCATATTTCTCAAACTCGCCGTAGACTTGCCGACACACCGGCTCGACGAAATCATTGAAGTTTGCTCGCGTCACCGAATCGACGGATTTGTGTGCAGTAATCTCACCAAGAACCGTGTAAACATGCAGATTGCTGATGCGCATGTTCCGGAAAAATGCGGCATCTCCGGAAGGCCCGTGCAACAAATGTCTGACGAGCAAATCCGCTACATCTACCGCCGCACCGCCGGGCGCTACGCCATCATCGGTGTCGGCGGTATCTTTACCGCAGAAGATGCATATCGAAAAATCCGGCTCGGTGCGTCGCTGGTCCAGCTTATTACCGGCATGATATTTCAAGGACCCCAGGTCGCCGGAGAAATCAATTACGGACTGGCACAGCTGTTGAAACGCGACGGCTATCGCACCGTCTCCGAGGCGGTAGGAGCTGACAACAGACCCCAACTTGCGTAGAAAAAATTGTAAGGGTCTCGCCTTCGGTAAACGGCCCACCAGTGGGCCGTTTCCTCAAACAACAAACCCCCCGACATCGGGAGGTTTGTTGTTTTATGGGGGCCTAACGGGGATCGAACCCGTGACCGCGCTGCCACAGAGCGCTGTGATACCATTTCACCATAGGCCCCATCTGTCCTCTTGTAAAAACAGGAGAATTATAACAGAATTATGACATATTCGCAATGACCACCCGTGTATTCAAGTATGCACTTCTGTCGGCAATCGTGCTTGTGGCCATCATTGCCGGAGCATGGTATTTCTTTGCGGCTCCGAAAGAATTCGCCGCAATGCCGGGCAGTATTTCAGGTACCGTGAGCTACCCAAGCGATGGTATACCGCCGCTACGCGTCTGTGCGGTTCCGGTCGGCGGTTCCGATTCTTCCGCGGTATGTGTTGAGACGAAAGACTCGCCGCCCGCATCGCCCGACTTCACCATCAAAAAACTCACGCCGGGTGATTACTATGTGTACGCGCAAATAATTGATCCTGCCGCGCTCGGTTCGGATATTCCCGCATCTTTCAAGGCGTACTACAATGAATTCGTGCGGTGCGGTCTGAAATACGAATGCAAAGACGCAACCCGCATCGTCGTGCGTGTCAGTTCAGGCGCCGACACGCCCGGCACCCTGCCTCATGATTGGTACCACTAATCCTATGTTTAAAGATCTTTCCGGCGATGAAAAAAAGTTCGTGTTCTTCTGGATATTCGTATTCAGTTCCGGCATCGCCTTCTGGGTTATTGCCATCCGCCAGATAGTGCGCATCTTCTCCTAGCCATTCCAAAAAAAGACCCGCCCGAGAACATCGGGCGGGGGAGGCGGTACGCTTCTATGGGCGTTGTGGTAGGCAGTAAAAAGGAATGCGAGCAGAGCCGAACTTTCTGCTCGTCTTTGCATCCACCTTGTCCTGGCACTGACAGCACCGATTCGCTCCCGGGACGGCCTCGAGGCGCTTGGGCGCGATCTCTTCATCGCACTCGATGCACTGGCCATACCGACCGGCTGCGAGGTCATCCATTGCGCTGATGACGCGGCTAAGCTCGCGGTCGGTGAGACGGATGAGCTCTTCGGCGGTGCCGATGGCATTCCGTGTTTGCACTGCGTCGGTCGAATCACCGACGACGGTCATGGCCGCCAAATCAGGCCGCAACCTCTGAATCTGTTCGGTCAACTCTTGGCTCCGCGCCAGAAGCTGCCGGCGCAACGCCTCTTTTCTCGATTCTTCCATCACACGCTCCTTGCAAGAAGAATGATGAGCGCATTATAACACATGTATTATAATACGCAAGTGGCCAATGCTTTACGGCCTGCCGTGAATGTGGTATTCCGATACGAGGACTTTGCCAATAGAGTGAGGAGGAGAAGTGGGAAAGATAAGCTTTGATGTCTTTTCGGCCCTGGACGGGCCGTGTCTGAACGGCATGGAAGGAAGGGCCGGTGTCCTGCGGATGCGGCTCACTTCCGACGAAGACCAACTGCAGTGGGAAGAGCCGGCCGTGAAGTATTTCGCCGGGGCGTTCGCCGGACACGCCGTGCAAATCAGCCCCGATGGCACCATTGGTTTCTTGGGGGGATGGTCAGAAACGGGCCGGTTCTTCGACCCGCGAACACTGGAGTGGCTGGCCGACTACCGTTCGCTCGATTTGTACGATGGCCCACGCGATGTTGAACATCGCAGCCCTACGCATGTCGTGTTTCCACCCAAGGGCGATTCGGCATGGACCTCGGGATTTGCCAACCGCTCATGTATCACAACAGCGGGGGACTATTTCTGGGAATTGGACCTGTCCGACTTGCCCGGCTCCGTCAGGCACGCGCGTCCTCTCGCGGCGCACCAACTTGGCCTCCCCCACGCACTGAAATTATCGGCGACCGGCCGGTACATCTTCTGTGGTGCGGCTGATTACCAAAAAGGTCAGCGAATCCGACGCATCGGCATCTTCGAACCACGGGCGGGCAGAGAAGGACGGATGCAGATTGCACATTTGGAACGCACATCATGGCACATCCAGACGCATCCGACCGAAGACATCATGTATGCGGTCACCGAGAACTACGAAGAGGGCGACAAAAACTATCATGCCAGCTGGGGGGACGGTGTTACCATTCCGGTGGAAGGCAACTACCTCTGGGAAGTGATACCGAGCACTCAAGAACATGCGCAGCCGCGGGTTCGCGCCTATGGCATGTCCATGGATGAACCGGCGCATCTGACATCGGACATGGTCGTGGTTCCCAATACTGATGGCAGTGTCAATGTGCTCTACAATGCCTGTGCGTCGAGCACAATCGTGATGGTGCGCTTGGAGCCGGACGGGCGGGAACAGAAAGCGTTCCCCCGGTTCGTCGAAGAAGGTGTCTGGCTGTTCAAGGGTCCGCACAAAGCCATCCTCCGTCCGGGTGTTCTGCGCGCCGCTCTGCGGAATCTGCAGGAAGCGCGATGGCGTGGCAATTTGTTCACGAATCACGGGTATCTGCGCCGCCGTGCACAGTTCGTTACGCGCAACACGCTGGTGGACGGCTCCTACGGCCTGATGCTCTCGCCGGATAACAATTGGCTCATCTCCGCGCACCGCGGGGGGAACTGGTTCCTCGTGTACAAGTATCCCGAAGTCTTGAGTGAAGGTGCAGAGGCGTTGGCATACCGTATCAAACTGCCGACGGCACAGCAGTGTCTGCCCGGACATGCCTGTGGCGCGTTCAACGGTGCACTCAAGGACAACCGGCTCGGTACGCATCATTGCGTGGTGTCGACAGCCACGGTGGAGACAGTAAAATGATTGCCAAGTACGGGACGCTGTTCTACGCGCTACTCGCTCTGATTCTCTTGGTGAGCAAGGTGGCGCTCCATGATGCGAACCTCATGGTATCGGCGCTTCTGTGGACCGGAGTTTTCGCGCTGTTACTCCACATCCCCGGTGTGCGTCCGTTGGCTGTGTGTATTGCAGGCAGTGGAGCCTTCGTTCTCGGCATGATCATCACTTCGATGGTCGCCGGGGATTGGGAGGTGACTCACCGCATCGCATCGACTTGTGTTCTCACCCCCTGGGGCGATTTGCACAGCCATCACGGCCTCAAGGGCGCACTGGTTGTCGCGATTCACTTGGCGGTGTTTCTCGCCATCCGGCGCGCATCGGAGGAAGCGCGTCCAGGAGTCATCCGCCTGTGCGGGCGCCGGATCGGCCGTGCCGCAACATGGCTTATCATCGCGGCCGTGCTCATGGCCCCGTTCGTTGTACGCGAGGGACAGCGTTACGGAGCTACGCAGTCGATGTTCAGCGACACACTCTGTTATGGTCTGTATCTCTTTCTGCTCGGGGCAGTATGCCGTGAGGGGCACATCGGACGGCTCTGGTTCAAGACTTTCTTCGCAACCAGTTTCGGTATGGCTCTCGCGGTCTTCGTCTCCGCCGGGTTCGAGTTCACCCGAGAGATGGTCAACGGCGGGAAGACGCCGGCCACCCTCATTCTGTGGCACGCCGAAGGCGATCCAGCCTGTCATCCGTAGGTAAGGAGGAAGTTCCTTGCTTATCAACGAATGGTCGACAGGTGCCACAGATGCAATACTTGCCACAGTATGTCTGGTGCTCGCCCATCGCATCAAACAGCGATGCATCACCGAGACACCGGCAGTATTGAATATTGCGCGGTCCCTGGCGCTTTGCGGCGTCGCGGCGTTCATCGGCGGAGTGCGGCATGGTTTTGCACCACAGTTGTCCGAAATCGCATACGCATGCGCATGGTACTCCAGTTACCTGTTCATCATGATGTCGGGTACGCTCATGCTCTGGAGTATCCTGTGCGGCCTCGTGGGCAATCCGCGCTATCACCGAATGCTTGGCGCATTCTGCCTGTTCAAACTGGCGATGTGCGGTCTCTGGTTTCTCAAAGATGCCGATGCGATGTGGGTCGCGGTTTCCTGGGGTCTCGATATCGTTTTTATCGGCGCGTTCAGTGCCGCGAAAACGCATCACCCCGCTTGCCGGTGGCTGATAGCCGGTGCGGCAGGGAGCCTCGTTGCGGGACTCATTCAGTGCGGATGGCTCGTCGGCATCGTCGGGCCGCTTAACAACGATCTGTTCCATCTCTTGCAGATTCCGGCGGTGTATGCGTTTTACGCGGCTGCGCTTGTTCTGTAACACTTCCGAAAACCGTTCCGACCCCTTTGTGACGCATCACAAAGGGGTCTTCTTTTTTTGCGTATATTTCGATACCATACGAGGAATGACTCACACGGAACTTCGCAAACTATTCCTTGATTTCTTCCGCTCCAAGGGACATGCGGTCGTTCCGTCGGCTCCTTTGGTGCCCGTCAATGACCCGACGGTGCTGTTCACCACCGCGGGCATGCACCCGCTCGTGCCGTATTTGTTGGGCGAACCCCATCCGGCGGGAACGCGCATCGCCAATGTGCAAAAGTGCATCCGCACCGGCGATATTGATGAGGTTGGCGACGATACGCATCTCACTTTTTTTGAAATGCTGGGCAACTGGTCGCTGGGCGACTACTTCAAAAAAGATGCCGTCGCGTGGAGCTACGAATTCCTGACTTCTCCCAAATGGCTCAACATTCCCGTCCAACGGCTAGCATTTACCTGTTTTGCGGGCGACGACGGCGCACCGAAAGACGAAGAAGCCGCTACGCTCTGGAAATCATTGGGCATCCCGGATTCGCGCATTGCGTTTCTGGGACGCGATGCGAACTGGTGGGGACCTGCCGGCCAGACCGGCCCCTGCGGTCCGGACACCGAGATGTTTTATTGGATAGACAACGATATACCCGCGCCGCAGCAGTTTGACCCGTCCGATGCGCGTTGGGTGGAAATCTGGAACGATGTGTTCATGCAGTATCGCAAAACGGAATCGGGCGCTTTTGAACTGCTCGCAAAACCGAATGTGGATACCGGCATGGGTCTGGAGCGCACGCTGACGGTGCTGGACGGCAAAATATCGGTCTATGACACCGAATTATTCCTGCCCCTTATTGCCGCACTGAAATCACAGCAGACCATCGAGCACGGCAACACCACGCGTTTTCTGCGCATCATCGCGGACCATATGCGTGCGTCGGCGTTTATCATCACCGACGGTGTGGAGCCTTCCAACAAAGACCGCGGGTATGTTCTGCGACGCCTCCTGCGCCGCTCTCTGGTGTATGCAAAACAATTGGGCATGCACGCGGGCTGGTATACGCCGTTTATCGGGGCACTTCTGTCGGTCATGGGTGGGGCGTATCCGGAATTGATGGCCAACGAAGACACTATCGGGCGCGTCATCGTCACCGAAGGCGACAAATTCGGAAAGACGCTCGACAAAGGACTTAAGGAATTCGAAAAACTGCAAACAGTTGACGGCACCGCCGCGTTCAATCTCTATCAGACCTACGGGTTTCCATGGGAGCTTACCCATGAGCTCACACTGGCACGCGGCATGCAGGTAGAAAAATCGCAATTTGAAGCGGAATTTACCAAGCACAAAGATCTTTCCCGTACCGCTTCAGCCGGCACCTTCAAAGGCGGGCTGGCCGATCATTCCGAAATCGTGGTGCGGTACCATACGGTCACCCATCTGATGCACAAGGCGTTGCGCGATGTGTTGGGTGCGCATGTCATACAGAAGGGCAGTAACATCAACGCCGAACGCACACGATTTGATTTCTCGCATCCCGCCAAGATGACACCGGAAGAAATCGCGAAAGTCGAATCGCTGGTGAGCGGCTGGATCCGGCGCGATCTGCCGGTGACACGGGAGATGATGTCAAAGGAAAAAGCACTTCAGTTGGATGCACTCGGTGCATTTGGCGAGAAATACGGCGATACCGTTTCCGTGTATACTGTCAGCGACCCCGCAACAGGTGAGGTTATCAGCCGGGAGTTCTGTGGCGGCCCGCATATTACTCGCACAGGCGAAATCGGTGGGACATTCAAGATCATCAAAGAGGAGGCGGTCTCCGCAGGCGTTCGTCGTATCAAAGCCGTTATTCAATAATGAACATACAGCCTCATTTTATTATCATGTGTCGCGAAGCGTTTTTGGCCGCAGGAACAAATAACCTTAACCTCATCAATGTGTTCACCAAGATTAATGCTGACGAGTTTCCGTTCATGTACACGCGCTTCGCGCTTGTGGTGAACTTCGATATCAATATGGGTGGCAATCATATTTTGCATACCGATGTGTTGGACTCGTCTGGAAAGCAGATTGCGCGCACTGATTTACCGGTGACCACTCATGCCGGAAATTGGCAGGTCATTGCGAATTTTGAACAGATGCAGTTTTCAGCGCCCGGCACCTATTCGTTCCTGTTGTCGCTGGATGGTGTGTCGCTCGGTTCCCGCACACTTGAAGTGAAGCCGATTTTTTCTCCGTCTTCCGGCCATAAAACCGCAATCGCATGAATACAGAACAGGCACCCCTCGACAATTCCGAACAGAAGCCCGGCCGCAACGCGCCTCTCGATGCGATGTCGAGGTGGTATGAGCATCGCATCGACGAGATTGTACCGAAGGATCTGAACAACTTCCATTTGTGGATGCCTTTTTCAAAATATGTCGAACAGTTCAATGCATTTCCGGATATTTTGGACAAACCTCGCATCATGGATTCTTTGCACTTACATTCCTCGAAGTGGGCTGCTCAAACCGGCCGCCAGTTCATACAGACTATCAGTGATGCAGTCGATACGATTCCAGGACTGCGTGAACGCATTGAAGAGATGCAAAAGCGCGGTGCACAGCCCCAAGAACAGCACTCGCATCTTATCGAACTGTATAAATTGTTGCGGCGCCAAGGATACAGTCACTACGACCTGGTGGCTTGACACGACAAAGGACTTCTTCCGTTAGCGCCTCACGCCCCGCACACGCGGGGCGCTCTTTTTGATATACTACACCTATGACCCACGGATTCTGGGAACAACTGAAGAAGCCATTTTCGGTGCTGGCGCCGATGGCGGATGTCACCGATGTCGCATTCCGGTCTGTTGTCGCGCAATGCGGACGGCCCGATGTGTTCTACACCGAATTTGTATCCGCACATGGTTTGGCATCTGCGGGACGCCAGCGGCTACTGCTCGATTTGGCGCTGACCGACAGCGACCACCCGATAGTGGCGCAATTCTTCGGCACAAAACCCGAACATCTCTACGAGGCGGGAAAGCTCGCGCGCGAGCTTGGATTCGACGGCGTTGACATCAACATGGGTTGTCCCGACCGCACCATCATGAAACAGGGTGCAGGCGCGGCACTGATGAAAACGCCGGAGCTCGCGGCAGACCTGATACACGCGCTCCGCGACGGCTCGTCGTCCGCCAGTCGGCGGATTCCCGTCGCCGTCAAGACGCGATTAGGGTTGTACAGCACAAACGAGACGGATGCGTGGTTGGAAGTGATATTGCATGCGAAGCCGGATGTACTCGTGGTGCACGGCCGGACCGTGAAAGAAGCGAGTAAAGTTGCCGCACATTGGGACATCATCGGCCGCGCCGCGGCAATGGCACACGACGGGGAAGTGCTCTGTGTCGGCAACGGCGATATCGTGAATGCATCGCAGGGCGTTGCATTGTGCGCACAGTGGGGAACAGACGGCTTTATGGTCGGTCGCGGTATCTTTCAGAACCCGTGGCTTTTTAGTGCGCACGGTGAATCCGAACATACCCCACATAAACGCCTACACCTATTGCTCACGCACACCAATGCATGGATGCGACAGTGGGGTGGTGTGAAATCATTCGATTTCATGAAAAAGTTTTACAAAGTGTATGTGTCCGGCTGGCCGGGTGCGGCGAATCTGCGCGCGCAATTGATGGAACAAAAAGGCGCGGAACAAGTTCGCGCCATCGTCACCGAGTATCTGCAAAAAGGAACGCCCACCGCAACTGCGCGGTAGGCGTGGGAAGGACGGAAAGCGCTAATTGTCATCGCCTCCGTCGTCGTACGCCCAGTCGTCGTTTTGAACATCCCAGCCATCGTACTCGTCGAGGCCGTAGCGGAGAGGGTCGCAGAGCGAGGCCTCCTCGGCATCCGCTTCGGTATCGCCGGGAAGCTGAACTTTGCCGGTTGCCAGTGCAATGTCCAGTTTGGTGAGCGGCACGAACCGCGAACTGCGGGAAGAACTACACGCCATCGAACTTGCCATACCTACCTCCAAACCTAATTATAGCACGATTCATGGATTATTACAAGGCTTAGCATATTGCCCAAAATGCTACACTTTGCATATATGCCGACTACCGAACAGTTCGATACACTCTACGCACAGCTCAACGCCCGCCAACGCGAGGCCGTTGATGCCATCGACGGTCCGGTGATGGTGATTGCGGGGCCGGGGACGGGCAAGACCAAAATTCTGACTCTGCGTATCGCGAATATCTTAGCCCGTACCGACACGCCGCCGGAGGCGATTTTGGCACTGACTTTCACCGAATCGGGTGCTTCGGAGATGAAAGGCAGACTTGCAGACATCATCGGACACGATGCATACCGCGTAACCGTCACGACTTTTCATTCGTTCTGCAATGACATCATTCAGGGATACCCCGAATCATTCGGCCCGCTGGCAGGTGCGGCCTCAATGACCGAAGCGGATCAGGCGGTCATTCTGCAGGAGCTGATTGATTCCACGGCAGGTTTGGACCTGTTGCGGCCGGTGAACGCCCCCGACCTGTATCTCAAAGCGGTATTGGGAAGCATTAACACGCTTAAACGAGAGGGCGTGACGCCGGAACGCCTTGTCGCCATCGCAGATACTGAAAGCGAATCGGTTTTGTCCGCTGAAGATCTCTACCACGAGAAGGGTGCCTATAAAGGAAAGATGAAAGGTGATTATGCCGAAGCGCTGAAGCAATCCGCTAAACTCACCGAACTGGCCGCACTCTACGGGGCGTACCAAGACACCCTGCGTTCGCGCAGGTTGTACGACTACAGCGACATGGTGATGGAGGTCGCCCGCGCACTGGAGAGTGACGAACAATTGCGCCTGATGTTGCAGGAGCGGCATCAGTACATTCTCGTCGATGAACACCAGGATACGAACAACGCACAGAACCGTGTCATCGAATTGCTGGCATCGTTCTGGGAGAAGCCGAACCTGTTCGTCGTCGGCGACGCCAAGCAGGCCATCTACCGCTTTCAGGGTGCATCGTTGGAGAACTTTTTATACTTTAAGGGATTGTACAAGGATGTGAAACTCATCGAGCTGGAGCACAACTACCGTTCGAGCCAGCTCATCCTCGACGCCGCACAGGGGATACGGCCGTCAGCGGGTGAAGGCCTGCAATCGCAGACACGACACGAAAACGCCCCCATCCGCTTGTTGTCGTTGAGTACACCCGAAGCGCAGTACTACACCGTTGCCCGCGCGATTCTGCATCAACTTGAATCGGGTGTAGCACCGGAAGAAATCGCCGTGCTGTACCGCGATAACGCAGACGGACAATCACTTGCTCAATTTCTCGACCGTCTCGCGGTGCCGTACGGCATGACGGCGCAGGCCGATGCGCTTACCGACCCGCATCTGCATCAGCTTATCCTCATTCTGGATGTTCTGCGACAGTTCGGAGAAGCGGCGCCGCTCTACGAAATGCTGCACGCGCCGGTACTGGCTGTCGAACCGCTCGACTTGTACAAACTGATGGAGTTCTGTCGTAAAGGCCGCAATCCGTACGATGTGCTACGCGCTCCCGCACTGATGCATGAAGCGGGCATTGACGGCGCGGTGCGTCTTCAGCAGTTGGCGGCACAACTGGGGGCATGGTCGCGCGCCGCATCCCAACCGCAGGCGGCGGATGCGCTGGAACAGGTAGTGCGAGAGTCGGGCGTGCTGGCTGCCATCGTTGCCGGCGAACAAGCTCCCGATTCGCTCGCGAAATTACACGCGCTCTACGATATGCTCCGCGCGCATGTACAGCGCGATCGCACCCTGACACTCTCAAAGTTCGCGGCGCATCTGGAATTTCTGCGCTCCCGCGGTATCGCGGTCACCGCGGGTACGGGCGGCATGCTTCCCGGTCGCGTCCGCCTGATGACGGCGCACAAAAGCAAGGGCCTCGAGTTCGATTTCGTATATCTTATCGATTGCGCGGACGGTCACTGGGGGACCCGCACGCGCCGACAGCTCATCAAGCTTCCCCAATCGGTATTCCTTAAAGCAGGAGCACCGCTGATTGCGCAGGAGACTGATGACGAAGAGCGAAATCTCTTTTATGTGGCACTCACACGCGCGCGTCGCGAGATTGTTATCACGATAAGCCAGACGAACAACGACGGCGGGCAGCTGCTCCCTGCGCGCTACATCGCCGATATCCGCCCCGCTCTGCTGACGCGTCCCGATACCGCACTGTACGAACAGGAATGGGCATCAAATAGTGCGATCCGTTTTGAAAAACCACAAACGCGGATTCCGCAGAGCTCCGACATCGCGTATCTCAACGAGCTGTTTATCAAACAGGGTCTCTCGGTGACAGCCCTGAACCACTATCTTTCGTGTCCGTGGAGTTATTTCTATACCAGTCTCCTGCGTATTCCGGAGGCGCCGTCATTTGCGCTGATGTACGGAAACGCAGTCGACCGCGCGCTCACGGAATACTTTGACCGCCTGGCAGCGGGGATGAAGGGCTCACGGGAAAATCTCGTCGAATTATTCGAACAGTTTATCACGCATCAACCGTTGCAGGCCGCCGACCTGCAGACAGCGCTCGCGCGCGGGCGCAAAGCACTCGAGGGTTACTACAACGCCTACAGCGCATCGTGGAAGGACAATGTCATCAACCAGATGCGCATACCGGCCGTTACTATCGACGACACCGTCACCCTAAACGGCAAAATTGATAAGGTAGAACTGCTTGATGCCTCCGACGCCGTATTGGTAACCGACTACAAAACGGGCAAACCGAAAAGCCGCGCCCACATTTCGGGCACGGTGAAAGACGGCGATGGCAACTACCTCCGCCAATTGGTATTCTACAAATTACTGCTGGATCGCTGGCAGGGTGGTAAGTACCGCATGAGCAAGGGCATTATCGATTTCGTGGAACCCGATGCTCGCGGAAAATATAGACGCGAAGAGTTTGTAATCGCGCCCGCGCAAGTCAAGGAATTAGAAGAGACCATCCGGCGCGTGGCGAGGGAGATACTGTCATTGGCATTCTGGAATACACGGTGCACCGACCGCGACTGTCCGTACTGCGCTCTCCGTAATCTGATGGAAAATAAATAGCCCGTTCCGCCTAGGCGGGGTGGGGAGTGGAGGAAGCAGCGGCGAAGCAGCAGAGGGATGGAGCAACAAAAAGACAAGGCCCGGCGTTGTATGAACACCGGGCCGCAGAGACGGAAACGCTTCTTTCAGACGGCGGCGCGGAGTGCGTTCTCCAGCCGAGCCGCTTTTTCCTCGTCCG
This sequence comes from Patescibacteria group bacterium, assembly GCA_038065515.1. GTDB lineage: Bacteria > Patescibacteriota > Minisyncoccia > 2-02-FULL-40-12 > GWA2-44-9 > JAGOPO01. Next base: position 15,433 of record JBBTQV010000015.1, read on the forward strand.
GCTCGTTATGCAATCTTCGCACCACGGTCATGCCGCCCTTGTAGGCAAGCAGTCCCAGAATGGCGACCGCGAGGATGGCAAGACTCGGCTTCGCATCTTCGACCAACTCGTCGATTCTCATAACTCCTCCTTTGGAACTGCTATTTTATATTATACTCTTTCTGCAGAGAAAGTCAAGCCTCGTATTGATATACCCTCATATACCTATTAGTCCACATTGTGAGGTTTCCGTTCTCGGAAGAACGGGGTATACTGATTGTTGTGAAGATTATTAATGTTCTCAAGGACGACTCTTTCGAAGAGATACTGGGGTTGTTCCGTAAAGCGCCCGAAGGTGAAGTTTTTCTCGTACTGCCAAAAAACGGCAAGCTTTTCCGGCACGAAGATCACTTTGCCGTATTTGCCAGCGAGGCGAATCAGGGAACAAAGACGGTTTCAATTCTCACGCCCAATCCGGACACCGCCGCCTTAGCGCACAAGTTCGGATTTACCGTTGTTGCATCAAAGAAACCGGGAAAGGCTGTTCCGGCAAGGAAGGCCGCAGCCGTACTTGCCAGCTTACCACCACCGGCCGACCCAGATATCCGCGATGAGCAGGACGATGCGTTCAGTGATGTGCCGATGACCTCGGACGCGACGATGGGCAACGACAATATCGATTCCGTCGCAAACGAAGTCGACCCACTTCGCAATATGCATGTCCTTGATGAGGAGGGTAATCCTGTTGATGAAAACGAAGACGGCAAAACCGACGAACCCAAAGAAGAAGACCTGACCATCGCCGACAGTCAGTCTGAATTTGTCTCTTCACCGCAGAGCGCATCGTCGGCAACGCTCGCATCAGCGCTCGATGGTGTCCGTGGCGGCGTGCCGCAGAGAACGCTCACTCCGAAATCGCACGCCGAGAAAGCGGCACCTATTGCAGTGCAGCGTGCGCACGAACTTGATTACATTGATGCGGTCTGGCGCGACAAAGTCGGCAAAGGTCCGCGGTCAACATTCTTAGCTCCGAAATTACCGTCGTTCTTCTCCCGCATATTCTCGAAAAGCGCACGCACGGCAGGCGGTTCATCAATGCCCAAAAAAGTTGCCGTAGGCATCCTGCTTGCCGCAATCGTCATCCTCGGTTCAGTCATATATGCGACCACCGGCTCCGCACATGTGTCGCTCTCACCCATCGGCAAACCGCTGGGTACCCAGATTATCGTGCAGGCATCCGACACTTTCACCACGGTTGACGATAATTTCCTCAAGATACCGGGCCAGCTGTTGGAGGTTAGTAAGACGGCAACGAATACCGTGCCCGCGACCGGCTCCCGCGATGTCGCATCGAAGGCGCGCGGCAAGCTGACCGTATACAATGCATACTCTTCATCGCCGCAAACCCTCGTTGCGACTACGCGCTTCCAATCTTCAAACGGGCTAGTCTTCCGCACCCTGCAGAATATCACGGTGCCCGGCAGTACGGTGAAGGCGGGCAAAACAGTCGCAGGAACGGTCGCCGTTGATGTTGTTGCCGATAAACCGGGGACAGATTATAACATCGTGGCGGGGAAGTTCACTATTATGGCGTTTATCGAAAAAGGAGACACTGAAAAAGCAAAACAGTTCTACGGTGTCTCTGACCAGCCGATGTCCGGTGGTGCAAGTGGTCCCTCCACGGTCGTGACACAGGCCGATTTCGACAGCGCACGCGACGCGGCAATCGCCGCGGTCAAAGAACAGATAAAATCAGCCCTAGCCTCGCAAGGTCCCGAGCTGATGGTCATCGACGGCGATTCGCCGGCCATGAAAGACACGCAGAGCTCGTCACGGATAGATGATGCAGCCGACAGTGTCACTGCAACGGCCACGGGCACCCTCAAGACGGTCGCGTTCAGAACCGCCGATCTGCAGGATCTCATCCGCCGAAGTATCCTCAAGAAAGATCGTCTCATCGTGATGCCCGAAAAACTGCAGTTTACATACTCTGATATCTCGTTTAAGCCCGATCTGGGAACGCTCACCTTCACCGTTGCCGTCAAAGGCACCGGCTTCATGTCGGTGGATACCGATGCCATCAAACAAGATATCGGGGGCAAAAACACCGAGGATATCCGCGCGTATTTCAAGGACAAAGAGGGAGTGCGGTCGGCCACCGTCACACTGTCTCCGTTCTGGGTTTCCAAAGTGCCCGAAAATGCCTCCAAAATCAACCTTGAGCTCCTCTACGACCAAAACGGCCAATAGGACCCTGCCTGTCCAGGCAGTCGTTTGACAGTAGCAGAGCCATCTGCTAATATAGTCAGGCTTTGTATCGGCTGCCTTGCGGCAGGTATGGGCATGCAAAGAGCACCCTTGAACGACCAGCAAAAGCAAAAAGTTACAGGCGTCGTCATCGAACCGTTGCCTGACGCTACCTTCCGTGTGCAATTAGAAGACGGGACGGTTGTGCTCGCCTATTTGGCGGGCAAAATGCGCCTGCACTATGTCAAAGTCATGCTCGGAGACAAGGTAACTCTGGAATTGAGCCCCGACCGCGCCCGTGGACGCATCGTCTACCGCAATTAACCTGCGGAATACAAGGAGTCTAGTCAGTCTTATTTTGTAAAATGAAGGTACAGGCATCTGTAAAACCCATGTGCAAGAACTGCAAGCTCGTACGGCGCAAGAAGCGTCTGTATTGTATTTGCAAGATTGCCAAGCATAAACAACGCCAAGGCTAAGGGAATATCAAAATGCAAATATCAAAATGCAAAATTGAAGCGGCAGTATTTCGGGATCTTTCATTTTTGATTTTTAACTTCTAATTTTCGAGATATGCCTCGCATCTTTGGAGCCACCATTCCTGATAATAAGAAAATCCTGTATGCTCTTCCGTATTTGTACGGCATCGGATTGACGACCTCGGGCATCATCCTCAAGAGCGCGGGTATCGATCCCGATAAGAAAGCAAGCGAACTTTCCGGAGAGGAGCTTGGCAAAATCCAGAAAATCATTGAACGCGCCTATAAGATAGAGGGGGATTTACGCAAAGAGGTCGGTGAAAACCAGAAGCATTATAAAGAGACTGGCACCTGGCGTGGTTCACGGCTTTCTCGTCGCCTGCCCGTCAAAGGCCGCACCAAAACCAACAGCCGCACGACCCGTGGCAATGTCCGCCACACGATGGGTTCGGGCCGTTCCAAAGCTTCGGAGAAGACATGATACCCTTATGCCTACATCTAAAAAACCGGCAGTAACAAAAGAGCCGAAAGCGGCCAAAGAACCGAAAATCGTGGCACCTGAAACTGCCGATATTGCGGTTGCCGAGGCGCCGGTTGTTGCGAAGGCCGTCAAAGCATCCAAGAAGCAGGTGCTCAACGGCGTCGTGCATATCAATATTTCATACAACAATACGCTTATCGCCATCAGCGATCTGGCAGGCAATGTCATTGCATTCTCCAGCGCAGGACTCTTGGGCTTCAAGGGCAGTAAGAAGTCCACCCCGTATGCCGCAAACTTGGTCGCTAAGGATGTCATCGAGAAATCCAAACGGTTTGGCCTGATGAATGTACGCATTTCGGTCAAAGGCGTCGGTCCGGCCCGTGAGAGCGCAATTCGCGGAATCGCAGGCACCGGCATGAATATCAGCTCCATTATGGATACGACCCCCGTTCCGCACAACGGTGTAAAATCGTCCAAGCCCCGCCGCATCTAAAAAATTCAAAATATGCAAAAATCAATATGCAAAATTGCAGACTCGAGATTACATCCAGAATATGCAGTGGTTTTTCAATTTAGATTTTTGATTTTTCACTTTTAATTTTGCAACATGGCACGCTATCTTGGACCGCGGGATAAAATCGAACGCAGACTCGGAGAACGGCTCGGCCTCAAGGGCGAGCGCTCCAATTCGCCAAAATCCGGTATTGTGAAACGGCCGTATCCGCCCGGTCAGCACGGCTCGGGACGCCGCCCGCGCAAACTGTCCGAATACGGCACCCAGTTGCGCAGTAAACAGAAAGTCCGCCAGATGTACCGCCTGATGGAAAAGCCGTTCAAGGCGTATGTGAAGAAGGCGCTGGAGAACACCAAGAAGGAATCTCCGTACACGGCCGTCATCAAATCGCTCGAAATGCGTTTGGACAATGTCGTCTATCGCATGGGTCTCGGGCAGTCTCGCGATCAGGCGCACCAGCTGGTCAGCCACGGCCACATCACCCTCAACGGCAAGCGCGCCAAGACTTCTTCCATCGCAGTCCGCGTCGGGGATGTCATCGGCATCCGCGAGCATTCCAAGGCATTGCCGTTCTTCAGCGCCCTGATGCCGCGTTGGTTCGCCGAGCACACCGCTCCCGACTGGCTAACGGTAGACAAAACAATCCCGACTGCAACCGTAAAGTCCACGCCCACCGCAGATACCAGCGGCGTACAGACCACGGATTTGCAGGCGATTATCGAATATTATTCGAGATAGGGCCTCTTTAATAATACTTTTCATGTCGAAATTGTCATGTGCTGTACGAAAGAGGTAAAGATTGAGGAGGAATAGCGTGTGCCATTCTGACGAGATCTGAACTTCTTGCAGTCAGCAGATGGCAATTGCAGACGAAAAGGTATTGTTAATGAGGTCCTTAAGTTAATCAGGTAGCTTGCGCGAACGGACCGGGAGCACCGACCACTAACCTCCTATCCTCACGATTCGCGAACGCAAGATGCCATCCGTAATGATTCAGCTCCCCGAAGAAGTAAAAGTAATAAAGAAAGAGGGCAACAAGGCCGTATTTGAAATCGGTCCCTTAATGCCGGGCTACGGGGCCACGGTGGCAAACCCGCTCCGGCGTGTGCTGTTGTCGTCTCTGGAGGGGTCTGCGGTCACCTCCATCAAGATTGTCGGCGTAGAGCACGAATTCGGTGCCATCACTGGCGTTCAGGAGGATGTCATCGAAATCATCCTCAACCTCAAAAAGCTCCGCTTCCGCTGTTTCTCCGATGACCCCGTCACCGTCCGCCTCATCGCAAAGGGGGATACCGAAGTCACGGGTAACGATATCCAGCTTACCTCCGATGTCGAGCTCATCAATACTGACCAGCACATCTGCACGCTCACCGACAAGAAAGCCGAAATCGACATGGAACTCACGGTTCAGAAAGGCCGCGGATATGTCTCCGTGGAGATGCGCCAGAAGGAGAAGCTTCCTATCGGCGTCATTGCCATCGATGCAGCGTTCTCGCCAGTCCGCCTCGTGAACTTCTCCATTGATGATGTCCGCGTCGGCCAGCGTATCGACTTCAACAAGGTCACCATGGAAGTTGAAACTGACGGCGCCATCCAGCCGGAGCAGGCGATGAAAGAAGCCGCCACCATTCTTGCCGACCACTTTGCACTCGTTGCGCAGATCACCGTTCCTGAACAAGCCCAGGCAAAGCCGGCGAAGAAGGCAAAAACGGTAAAGAAAGCCAAGAAAGAGTAGACAATAGCTAACTTTCGTGATAGTATAATAAATCTATGAAACGCGGTAACAAGCGGGTATTCGGAAGAGAGATGCAGCAACGCAAAGCCTTTATCAAGGGGCTGTTGACGGCGCTCATCGCTCACGGCAAAATCCGCACCACCACCGCGCGTGCAAAGACCATCAAGACCGAAGCCGACAAGCTGGTCACACAAGCCAAGCGTGGTACCATCGCGGGCCGCCGCCTCCTGATGCGCAAAGTCGGCACCGAGGCCGCCACCAAGATGTTCAAAGAAGTCGCCCCGAAATTCGCCGACCGCGCCGGGGGATACACCCGTGTCATCAAACTGGGACGCCGTCAGTCCGACGGTTCGCCTGTAGCAATTGTGGAGTTTGTTTCATAAACCGATGAAAATCCTCGAAATCGACGCAACAAATCAGTCACTCGGCCGCATGGCATCCCGTATCGCCATGCTGTTGCGCGGCAAAGATACGCCCGGCTGGACTCCCAACATCATCCCCGATGTGCAGGTGGTCGTGCACAATCTCGACAAAATCGTCTTCAAAGGCACCAAGGCGCAGTCCACCATCTTCTACAAGCACTCGCTGTATCCGGGTAGTATGAAAGAGCGCACCCTGGAACAGCGGTGGGCGAAAGACAAGAAAGAAGTCCTGCGTATGGCAGTGCGCGGTATGCTTCCGGAGAACCGCCAACGCAGTGAACTGCTCAATCACATCATCGTTAAATAATGGCTACCAAAACAGCAACAATCCAGCCGGAAGTCGAAATCAAGCCCACCACTCCCACCTTCGTGGACACCGTTCGCGACGAAGATGACATTGAGCTTGGTCCGATGGAGCTCGAAGAGCTTCCCGAAGGCGCAAAAGAGAAATACTTCGAAGCCATCGGACGCCGTAAGACCGCCGTCGCGCGCGTCCGTTTGATGACCCGAAAATCCGGAGACAAGCTCACCGAAGATACAGCGCTCATGACGGTCAACGACAAGGATTATGCCGACTACTTTTTGGATAAGAACCTCATCCTGCGCATCGAACAGCCACTGCGCCGTCTCAAGTCGCTCCAGCGCTTCAAAGTCACCGCGAAGGTCAACGGGGGCGGTATCTCGGGGCAAGCTGATGCTGTCCGCCATGGCATCTCCCGCGCGTTGGAACTCTTCGACGCCAATTTCCGCAAGAAATTGAAGAAGGCAGGCTTCCTCACCCGCGATCCGCGCAAGGTGGAACGCAAGAAGCCGGGACTTAAGAAAGCCCGCAAAGGTCCCCGCTGGGCCAAGCGCTAACGCAGAGAAACCCCGCTACTCGGCGGGGTTTCTGTTTTCTCGCGCTCCGAAAACGATTGTCGAACGGGACGGCTGCTCAACTAAACGGCTAATGAGGTGCGATCACACTTTGTGTTTGATGGATATCGTCATAATGATATGATTCTGAGATGGTGACGATTACGGCGAAAGAGTTTAAGGAGTTCCGAAATCTACTGGGCTTTACTAACCAGAACGATGTAAAGGCGTTCTATTCGGCAAAAGACATCATCCGCCCGGTCAGTTTTGAGCACATCGAGATGTTGAACGCGCGACTGGCGGAGATTGTATCGAAACTGAACTCCGTCGTTCACGCATCAGTCAGAATTACTGATATCCAGGCATTTACAGCCGAATACATTGTCGATGTCTATCGGATACTGAAGGAGAACAATATTTTCCCCCGCTTTAACAATCTCGGACGACCGCCGGAGGATGTATATTTCAATTGGATGCGGGGGAACATTGTATCGCATTTTGCGCTGCCTGCTCTCGCTAAAATATTCGGCATCGCGGAGTCGGCAGTGTCGCTGGTGGGTGACGACGATATCGCGCATATAGCCGACTTCAAGAAGACTCCGAAAGCTGACATCGAGATTCCCGGTCATAATCTTCGGCTAGAAACTCAAGCTGGCTTTCAAAGCATCAACGATATTAAGCAGCACAAGGTATTGGAGGCTCGTCGTCTGGCATTGGAGAAGGGGATGCAAACATGGGCAGTTCATTTTGATTTTTATAATGGACAGGCGGCTTTTGTGCAACTCGATACGATTGCCGACGATGATGTAAACTGGGTGACCCGACAGCAAATGGAAGGGCAAACGGTATTTGCCATAGATCAAAACTCATTCGTTTGGCGGCTTACAGACCCGCCACCGACATTCGAAAAGATTAAAGAACAAATAGGTGCGTAAGATTCGTGTTATCGACTTGTTTGCAGGGGTGGGAGGTTTGTCATACGGTTTTTCGAAGGACCCGCGGTTTGAAATCCTTGCGGCGAACGAAATATTGCCGGATACGGCCAAGGCGTATTCGCTTAATCATCCGGAAGTCAAAATGTACGCAACCGATGTTGCAGAATTTTCCGGGGATGTTTTCAAGGCGGACTTTGCGATAAATCCGAAAGAGGTTGACCTCATTATTGGCGGCCCGCCGTGCCAAGCATATTCAACTTCAGGTAAGCGGCTGCTTGATGACCCTCGCGCTTATTTATTCAAGGAGTATCATCGTATTTTGAAGGATTTCGAACCAAAGTTTTTTATCTTCGAAAATGTCAGCGGCTTACAATCGATGGGTCAGGGAAAACTATTATCAGAAATCTGCGAATTATTCGGCTCGCTGGGATATGAGACGCAAATTCAGCTCCTAAATGCTGCAGATTACGGTGCGCCACAGATTCGGGAGAGGGTCATTCTGACCGGTAGCCGCTTGCCACGACAGTTCAAGTATCCTACACCAACGCATACTGACCCCCGCGATATACCGCCGGGCAACGCTATGGGTCCTCGACCATACCTCACCCTAGGAGAAGCGATAAGCGACCTCCCACTGATTAAAGGAGGAGAAGAGTCCCATTCATATGCGTCAGAGCCGCAAAATGACTTCCAGCGAGAAATGCGGAGAGGCGCCTCGAACCATTTGATGGATCATAACGCCTCTTTCAACAACCCAAATCTGGTGGCGCTTATGGAGGCGCTTCCGGAAGGAGGCTTGCCCAAAGACCTTCCTGCACACTTGAGGCCAAAATCCGGCTTTCCAAACTCATACGCCCGTCTATGGTGGGACAAGCCCTGCACGACTATTACTCGGAATCTTGGCACTCCGTCATCAGCGCGGTGCATTCATCCAAAGGTGGCGAGAGCGCTCACGACCCGTGAAGGGGCGAGGCTCCAGTATTTTCCTGATAGGTATCAATTCTTTGGTTCTCGCAGTTCGCGAAATTTGCAGATAGGTAACGCTGTTGCAACAGTTCTTTCACGCGCGCTGGCAAAATCTGTTGGCGACTACTTCGACCCGCTCGCAGTTCATGAGCCACCCCGTGAGCAACAGCTGCCTTTCGATGCATCAACGAGCCGGCTGTGCTTCGGAGAGGCGAGAGAGTAGTATTAACCCTTGTTCGAAACTATCGCTACTGCTGGGCTTATGGTTTTGTGCTAAACTATAGACATGAACCAATTTGAACAAAGTCGGGAACGGATACCGACACGGGAAGAGGTGCTGGATTTAATTCGGCGGAGAGCCGAGGGTTGTACGGTGCTTGATGAGCGGAGAGACGAGCGGGGAGTTTACTATCTTGAGGCGAAAAGCCCGGAAACCAGACCCGGAGAATATACGGTATATGTGTATCTGCGGAAAGGAACATACCCTGGCGGGTCTTCCTCGCTCACCACGAGACTCATGGCTGAAGAGTACACGCATGGCGATGTAGACAGCGGCGATGACATCGCGGAACTCGACCCTGCCACAAACGAGTGGGTAAATAAGTAATCCGTTTGCGCTTCGGGGAGATATGTGTTATACATGGGATAGAGGTGTGTAATGGCCAAAAAGAGGAAAGTCGAAGCCCAATGCAGTTCGTGCGGGGGAACCGGCGTCTATCAGGGCTTTGCGGAGCCGAAAGGTGTTGGCGTGGTGTGCCTGAACTGTGACGGCAGCGGCAAAGAGTTCATTATGTACAGGCCATTCATAACCCGCAAGCGGCGCAGGTACATCAAGACGGTGCGTCTGTCGCAGGGCAACTTCATCGCTACCGGCGCTGGTCCTTCCGGGGGCTCGGTCACTTACGAGCAGTTCCTGGCGGGGAAGATGCCGAAGCGGTAGTTATGAATCGTCAGTGACCACTTTGGGCGATGGCTTCTGCCGTCGCTCTTTTCTTTTCACTACCCAGTGAAACGGTACTACCCGGTCCATATGGCGGTCCTCGACAGGCCGCCGCAACGGCGTAAAATGGGGGAATGAATCGATATTTATTTCTGTTATTACTGGCTGTGGTGTATGTTTCGGCGGTGATGGGTTACTACGAGAAGGGGAAGGCCAATATCCTTGTCGTCTGGGAAGGTGACAGTATCACTACCGCAACCGAACAGTCGCCTTCATTCGATTTGCTCAACAAGCTCCGCTTGGGCAACCCCCTCTGGTTCATCGATTAACTTCTTCTTGCATACGCAACCGTATTGTGGTTTAATGACCTGGAAAGCTGGAGGGGGAGTTATGGGAGAAGATGAACGGGAGCTGCAAAGACGCGTCAATGAGGTTCTGGCGCGCTACTCGAAAGACCTCCGGGAGCACAGCGCCGAGCTGGCAAAGACGCTTGATCAGGCACCGGAGGTTCGTGTGTGTCTCGAAGCGGTCGGTGTCTGCACTATCCGAGAGCTTTCGCCCACGCAGATGCAGGAGATGACCAACATCATATTCACTGTGATGAATCGCCACACCCATCCCGGCGCGAACTGATTCATCCGGCAGACACCGCCGCATCCAAGAGTCCGTGACTTTGAGTCACGGACTCTATTCGTTGTGTCTTGTCAGATATCGTGTAGTACGGTAATACAGTATCGGAGGTTGTATGGACGAAGAAAGCGAAAAGCCCGTACGGTTTCAGGTTCTGATGTCCGGTCATCACGGAGGTGCGCCCGGGTTGCGGGCCGCGATGGCGGGATGGTTCATTGGCAATATAAATGTGTTTCTGCAGCTGAAACCTGACATGGATTCGTTCCAGCAGAAGATGTTCCTGGATGTGATCCAGCAGTGGGGAAGAGCGCTTCCATTTTCTCTGCAATCTACCGAACAGCCGCGAATCGTGATGCCGGAAGAGGCCGAAGCGATCCGCTCGCTCTTTGAAAAGGCACTCACGACCGCCACCGTGGTCAGGATCTTCCGAAGTGTCATGCCGCATCAGGCAGAGAACCGCGAGCGCGATGAGGCAATCATCAGTGACATGCGCGCCTTCTGCACCGAAAAGTCCGGCGAAATTAGGCAGTTGTCCCGCATCGGTGTCTTTGAGGTAGAGCAATGGGTGTTCGAAATGCTGTGCTGGCATCTCAAACAACTCCTGCCCGTGATCCTGGGCGACACTCTGATGAAGCGCTTCGAGAAGGCTTTCAATCAACAGATGAGGGAGTTGTTGCAGATGGCACAACTGGCCGCCGCGTCACCGCAGTAACACCGCCGACCCCCGGTCGGCGTTTTCCTTTGCCGTTTACCGTTGCGAATAGAGTGGTATGAGAGTAGAATGAAGGCGGTAATAAAACTAACCCACAGAAATGGCACAAACAGCAAATTCGGCGTTTATGAAGCCTATGAAGGTCAGTGAGGAGTTGGCGAGGGTTGTCGGTGCGGGACCAATGCCGCGCTCGGAGGTCGTGAAAAACCTCTGGGTATACATTAAGAAGAACAACCTTCAGGACAAGGACAACAAGCGTAATATCAATGCGGACGATGCGCTGAAGGCGGTATTCGGCGGCAAGGCAATGGTCAACATGTTCGAGATGACCAAGCTGGTCTCGAAGCATCTCTCGTAGCAACACAAAAAACTATGGCAAAAGGAAACGATTCCCACCGGCGGGAAACCAAAAAACCCAAGCAGCCGAAGAAGAAATAAGAAAAGAACCTCTCTAGAGGGGTGTGGTTTGTGCACAGGGTGGATGCAGGAGGCTTGGACAGTGTTATGCTTACGGAGTATTGAATCATTGCATTTTCATGAAGAAAATTCTCTGGCTTGTCGTTCTAGTCGTATCCGTCGGTGCGTATTATCTGCTCGTCGGAAAGGATGGAACACTTCAGGTCTCACTGAAGGAGCAGAACTCCTCGGGTGAGTCCGGGACCGCTATACTCAAAGAGGTTGACGGCAAGGTCCAGGTGACCCTGACAGTCGCTGGGCAGCCAGCCGGCGTAGTACAGCCAGTTCATATCCACGAGGGAACCTGCGCAGAACTGGGCACCGTGGTATATCCGCTTGCCTTTCCCAAGGACGGAGTGGCATCTGTAACCCTGTTGGCAGTTTCGCTTGCAGATCTGAAAACGCAAGTCCCACTCGCCGTGAATGCCCACAAGTCCGGCCAAGAACCCCAGGTGTATGTTGCTTGCGGAGATATCGCGTTCTGATTCTAGTGCTGCTGTCCGACACCGAACTATTCCGCGAGCGAATCGACACCCATGCTGTGGTTGAGTATGGTATGGGACACATGAGCAAAGACTCGAGCATCACCGAACTCCCTCCGCCCTAGAACCTTTCGTGATGTAATGCTTTAGAGATATTTCCGAAGCTCCGTTGGATTTGCGGCGTAGAGTTCTGCGTCTTCTTGCGTAATTTGTTTTGCCTTCACCAATGATGCGAGCGAGTAGTCCAGAGTCATCATACCTTCTTTGATACCCGTCTGAATAACGGAATCGATGGAGAAGATTTTCCGCTCGCGGATAAGATTGCGTATCGCGGGGTTCATGAGCATCACTTCCATCGCAGGCACACGGCCGCCGCCGATGCGGGGGATGAGGCGTTCCGATACGATTGCCACGAGTGTCGTGGCGACCTGCGAGATAATTTGCTCCTGCTGTGCAGGCGGGAAAGAATCGATGATGCGGTCGACCGTCTGGGCCGCTGAATTGGTGTGCAGAGTGGAGAACACAAGGTGGCCCGTTTCTGCGGCAGTCATCGCGGCGGAAATGGAATCCGAGTCGCGCATCTCACCAACCATAATGACATCGGGGTCCTGACGCAGAACGGTCTTGAGTCCGTCCGCAAATGACAATGTATCGCCCCCCACTTCGCGCTGGGACACGATACCGAGATTCTGGGAGAATAGGTACTCGATGGGATCTTCGATGGTGACGATGTGCACCTTCCGCGTGCGACTGATTTCATCCAGAATCGAGGCGGTTGTGGTTGATTTGCCGTGTCCTGCCGGCCCGACCATCAGTATAAAGCCCTGCGTCAATTTTACAAAGTCATGCAGAACCGGCGGCAGTCCGAGCTCGTCGATGGTGCGGATTTTAGCAGGTACCAAACGCAGGGCAGCCGACCAGGTGCCCTCCTGGAAAAATGCGTTGACACGAAACCGTCCATCGCCTTTCATTGAATACGCAAAATCCACCTGACGGTCTTTGAGAAAGCGGTCTTTCAAATCGGAAGGCATCAGCTCGTTGACGAGACCTTCGGCCGACTCGGGCGTAAGTATTTCTTCGTTCTCCAGAGCGATCAGCGTTCCGTATACGCGGAGTGTCGGGTGACGGCCTTCGGCAATATGTAAATCGGAAGCATCCTG
>JBBTQV010000016.1:0-84178 GCA_038065515.1 Patescibacteria group bacterium
CATTGACGCTTCCGGACACATCGAGTTTCTGAACGGGTGTGGTGGTGCCGATGCCCACATTCCCCGCATAGCCGGGCGGTGAGACCCAGAGGGTGTTGGAGAGGGAGGCATAGCCGGTGCGGACTTCGAAATTCGTGGAGATAGATGCCGCGCCGACGACATCGAGCTTGGTGGTGGGAGTGGTGGTACCAATACCGACGTTGCCGGATAATCCTATATTCCATTTCCCGTTGACGTTGGCGAAAGTCGTGCCCGTCCCATTGTCGACAATATCTCCGCCGCCGTTGGGGTCGGTCGTTACGTCTTCAAGTACATGGCCGGAACCGCCTGATATAAAGATTGTATTGGTCGGAATCTGACCGCCAGAGAACGGCTGGATCCGGACATTTTGCAGGCGGACCCTCGAGGGATTCGTTGTGCCGTTGCCTAGACATAGGCCGTATCCGGGCGAAGTGTTGTAAACAAGCATATTCTCGAAGCTAATATCAGTGCCCGAAAGGACGTAGATAGACGCACCGCCGGAATTGCCGTTCTCGTCGACCAGCGCGTCATAGAAGTTGATACGCGTAGACGTATCGCGGATGTAGATGTTGGCGGTGCTACCACCTCCTTCCATGCCGTTGTTGGTGAAAAGGCAGCCGAAGCACTGGACATTCGAAGAATTCGTGATGACGAGGCCATGCGTGCGCGCAAATCCAGTGCGGACATTGTACAACGCCGCCATGTCGTTATATTCGAGCACGACTGAGTTTGCGAAGCCGGACACATATACGTTACGCATCGTGAAATTGATAGCGAAATATCCCGAGTAGACGCCGACGGAACCGCCGATATCCGATGACGCAACACTGCCATAGGCCGGCCCCGTGATACGCATATTCTCGATGGCTCCGCCCGATGCGTTGCCCGGGCCGCTGATTGCCGCCGTCGCTGTGATGGCGCTTGCGTCGATAACCGTCACGTCTGCCGAACCCACTCGCGGCACGCCCATACCTTGGCCGATCAGGCGCGTCGATTTGCGGAGGTTCAGCGTCGAGGTAATCTTGTATGTCCCTACTGGGAAATAGACTTCGCCGCCGGTTGTCTGACTGTTTATCGCCGCCTGGATCGCGCTAGTGTCATCAGTAGCACCATCCCCCTTCGCTCCATATGCCCGTACATCAGCGTACGGACCCTTCGTGATAATGTCATTTGCGCTGACGGTACCGCTCACATCAAGATTGGAAGAAATTGAAGCAACAGACCATGATGTCGCTCCGTTCACCGTGAGGGAGGCGAGCGTGGTAGCGCCCAGCGTTGAGGTGCCCGCGGTGAGTGAGCCGCCAATGGAGGCGCCCCCGGTTGCGGTGAGGGAGGAAAGCGTCGTAGCACCCGAGACCGTCAGCGTTTGCGTGGAAAGGTCTTTGGATCCGAAGTAGGAGACGCCGCCGATGGTGCCGGCATTGGTGGAGGTCGTGGTGGGATAGACGGAGCCGATGGAGTATCCCGAGGGGCCTTGGATGCCTGCCTGCCCGGGCAGGCCGGAATCACCTTTATCGCCCTTGGGGCCTTTGAGCTGGGAGAGGAGAGAGAATGGGAGGCCCTGCTTGAAGTATGCTTCGACGGCGGAGAGGAGCTGGGATGGGGTGGGAGCGGAAGGGACAGCTGGTAGCTTATTAGCTTGTAGGGTTGGGGGTAGAGCGACCGTGGCGGAGGGGAGCGGAGAAGAGACCGCAGCCGCAATCTGACCGAGCTGATCGGTCGAGCGCTGCTTCGGGGAAAGGGTGACCACCGCAAGCAGGAGAAAGCCTGCCAGGGCGATGAGCGGGGCTTTGAGCAATGCCATACCCCGCCAGTATCCCATGAAAGCACCCCCCCCCCGCTAGGATGGGGTGTGGATAAAATGGGGAGGGTCTACTTCTTCGCGAGAAGTTTGGCGGCGCGGCTCTTCAGACGCGCGGCTTTGTTCTTTTTGATGACGCCCGTCTTAGCGGCCTTATCCAGCTTTTGCTGGAGATTCGCCAGCATTTCAGCGGCGTTCTTCGTGCTCACTGCAGCAGTCTTGCGAAATTCTTTGACGGCAATCTTGTATGCGTTCTTGGACGCCAAATTGCGCGCGCGGCGCTTGACGGACTGACGGAGTGCTTTAATAGCTGATTTTGTATTCGGCATCGTTCTTGGTTAGAGGTTATATAGTACTACAGGTTGACGATTCATGCAAGACCCTATTCGCTTGGCTGATGTTTGAGTTTCTGGATTTGATCGCGGATAAGCAGCGCCTGCTCATAATCGAGCTTGCGGATTGCCCGTTCCATCAGCTTGTTGAGCTGATCGATATATCCGGCGCGGCGCCCTACGCCGATGACGGCGGAACCATCATAATCGGCAATCGAACGCCGTTGCGGTTGAGATTTTGACACCGGCAGACTGAAGCTGTTTCCGACCGGTTTTATGATGGTTTTCGGAATAATGCCCCGTTCGGCGTTGTACTGCTCTTGTTTTGCACGACGGCGGTTCGTTTCATCCACCGCGGCCTTGATGGACCGTGTCACTTTATCGGCGTACAGAATCACATGCCCGTTCACATTGCGGGCCGCGCGGCCCATCGTCTGAATAAGCGTTGTCGTGGTACGCAGAAATCCTTCTTTGTCAGCATCCATGATCGCGATGAGCGACACTTCCGGCATATCCAGCCCTTCGCGCAACAGGTTCACCCCGACCAGCACCTCATGGATACCCAAACGGAAATCCTTGAGGATTTTTAGGCGGTCGAGCGTCTTAATTTCGCTGTGCAGGTAATTAACCTTGATGCCGTTGGCAGCCAAATGCTCGGCCATATCTTCCGCCATGCGCTTGGTCAGTGTGGTCACAATGACGCGCTCCCCCACTTTCAGGCGTGCGTGAATTTGTTCCAACAGGTGTTCGATTTGATCCTCCGTCGGATGTATTTCCACGGTCGGGTCCAGCAGTCCGGTCGGACGGACAACCTGTTCGGTGATATTTTTCGGCCCTGCCAGCTTTATTTCGAAGTCACTCGGTGTAGCCGAAACATACACCGTTTTCTGCAAAAGTTTCTTAAATTCGTCGTACCGCAACGGTCGGTTATCAATGGCCGACGGCAGACGAAACCCGAATTCTACAAGCGTCGTCTTGCGAGCATGGTCGCCGTTGAACATCCCCTTGATCTGCGGAAGTGAGATGTGCGATTCGTCAATGATCGTGAGAAACTCTCCCTTGCTCTTGAAGTAGTCCACCAGCGTAAACGGCGGCTGGCCCGGTTTGCGGAAATCAAGATGCGCGGAGTAGTTTTCGATACCGAAACAGTATCCCGTCTGACGCAGCATTTCCAAATCATAGAGCGTCCGCTCCTGAAGCCGTGCGGCTTCTTCGAATTTCTTCGCGCGTTTCAATACTTTGATGTGCTTTTCCATCTCGCTGCGGATATTCTCCGATGCGAGTGCGACCTTGTTGTCGTTGGTGGTCCAGAATTTCGCCGGGAATACGGTTGTTTCCACTACCTTTTCAAAACGCGGATTGCCGGTTTCCAGCTCTTCGGGATCATCAATCATCGCCAGCGCCATACCGATGATGCGATCGCCCTTGAACTTGACACGGCGCACTTCGGTAGCGGACGGACTGACGATTTCTATTTCGTCATGCGTTTTGCGAAAACATGCGCGCTTGAGTTCAATCTCGTGTCCGTACTGCAGACGCATCAGATGACGCACCAGATCGCTGGCGGTCAGTTTCTTTCCCTCGAACAGCTCCAGCCCCATCTGCCGATAATCTTCGGGGTTGCCCAGGTTATAGATGCACGATACCGATGCTACGATAATGACATCGTCGCGACTCATGAGCGCCTGCGTGGCGGCGTGACGCAGACGATCTATCTCTTCGTTCACCTTGGAGTCTTTCTCAATGAATGTGTCCGTCGACGGAAGGTACGCCTCCGGCTGGAAATAGTCGAAATACGACACAAAGTAGTGAACGGCGCTGTTGGGAAAATATTCCTTGAACTCGCGGTACAGTTGCGCCGCAAGCGTCTTGTTATGCGAGATGACAAGCGTCGGCTTGCCGTAGTTTGCGATAACATGCGCCATCGTGAAGGTCTTGCCAGATCCGGTCACACCTAACAAGACCTGGTGCTTCGCACCTTTTTTTAATCCCGCAGTCAGCTTTGCGATTGCTTCGGGCTGGTCGCCCGCGGGCTGGTACTTTGATTTTAGTTTGAAATTCGCCATACTGAATATATGATCGGCTTCATCGAAGGAACAATCGAATATATCGGAGATAAACAGGCTATTATTTCGGCCGGGGGCATAGGGTATACCATCACACTCGCGCCGAAAATACTGACCAGTTTATCAAAGAATCAAGGACCCGTCAAGGTGTTCGTGTACTCAAAACTGAACATGCGCGAGGGCACATTCGACCTGTACGGTTTCACAAAAACCGAAGACTTGGAACTTTTCAAAATACTCACTTCCGTATCCGGCCTGGGCCCAAAAACAGCCATGCAGGTATTGAGTACCGTAGAGCCGCGGCATCTCAAAGAAGCCGTAGCGAACGAAGACCCGCAGGCGCTGCGTACGATATCAGGTTTGGGTATGAAAACTGCCCAGCGGCTTGTAGTGGAACTTCAGGGCAAGCTCGACTACATCGACATGACCGGTTCGGATCTTGGCGCGCTCGACATGGAAGCACAAGCGCAGGAGGCATTAGTCTCTCTGGGCTACTCGCAGACGCAGGCAAAAGAAGCGCTCAAGCAGGTCAAAGGCGCCGCCGACCTCTCCGACCGCGTCCGCAAGGCGCTTCAGCTTCTCGCGAAGAAATAAGGCGTACGGATCTCCTATTCGCACGACACATCAAGCGCCATCGGGTCGATGCGTTCGAGGTATACTGCGGCGAGATCGCCCATTCCCAGCAGTTGCTTGGAATACAGACTCATGTCAATGATACGGCCGCCCACATATGGCCCGCGGTCGTTGATGCGAACAACAATACTGCGGCCCGTGCGCTGACTGACCACGCGCACCAGCGATTGTAACGGCAATGTTTTATGTGCGGCCGTCTGTTCGTACATATTGTATATCTCACCTGATGCGGCGAGTCTGCCGTGAAACCCCGGCCCGTACCACGATGCGACCCCGTACTGAATCGGGTCAGGCTGTATGACGATTTCTTCTCTCTCGCGTACCAGATCCAACTTCTTACACAACTGAATCCCTTTGGCCTGCTTTACGGTAAGCGGGACATCGAACCAGCGAAGTACATCGGCGATCGTCGCGATTGAGCCGCGGGAAATGAAATTCGCAATCCCCAGCGCACGTGAGCTGTATGTCGTGCCGTGGTCGACAACGACGACCACGCGGTCGAGGTCGCGCGCCAATGAAAAGATATTCTGCCGAGGTGCCGTCAGATCGAACCCCAAAAGCTGATCGCCCCATGCTGACCAGCGCCGGGTGGTATTATCGAAAATAAGATGCGCCTGTTCGTCGTAGGTGAGCGGACCCACAAGCGCAACGGCGGCGGCCACCAACGCGGTCACTGCAAGTGACTTCAAAAATATTTTTCGCGCCTTGCCTTTACGGCCGCGCAACCACGCGAAAGATTTTGTAATCCATGGAAGTGTCATGCTTCTATATTGTACCAAAAAAAGAATATGCTACACTGTTTTCCGTCGTTCATTCACAGAAAGGAAACCGAAATGAAGCGGTTGCTCGTCGTTTTTGCCGTCCTCGCTTTGTTCGTCGTTATGCCCTCCCCCGTCATCGCGGAAGGACCGTCGGTGCAGGCATCGTTCAACATGCCACCGCACGACCCGTTCCGAGTACCCCTGAACATCGCGCCGCTGAACTGGGAACGCCACTACCGAATCCTCGGGACTGGGACGCTTGATCGTCCGCTGTCCGGCACCAGTTCTGCGCAACCGACGGACTATACCGGCACTACCATGAGCGCCCAAGTCACGGTCATGGACGATGGCTTCCGGCTCGCGTTGGACTGGGAGCGCTCTCGGATTGCGTCCGTCCGCATCGACAGCGAGATGCTCTATCAACCAAAACTCGAGACGCTCGACTGCATCGCCCTGCCCTGTTCTCCGAAGTTGGTACAGCGCATCGATGACCGGACGGTCGCGGATCGCATTCATCACGATGCGTTCAGCCTCGGCATTTCATATGACCCGCTGAAGGACACCAAGAATTTCGTTCTGGCGCCCGGAATCGGGGTGCAGTTGTGGAGCGTGCGTGTCGTCGAAAACACCGAATACACCAAGGCGCGGATGATATCTCCTGTCATCGGTTTCGGCCCCACGCGACTCGAGATTCTCCAGCACGATGTGAACCGCAACGAGACGACTCTGAACCGCTTCCTGCCGTTCCTCTCGATTGACGGCCAGTGCTGGCCGTGGGGCAAACACCATAGTACAGGACTCGTCCTGCAGGCCCGCTACATCGCAGGTAGCGCATCGCAAGACCCCACCGCGTCCTCGCTCACCGAGACATACGCGGTTCCCATCCGACAGAACCACTGGCAAGGCCGCGTCGGCCTCGCAGTCGCGTTCTAGTAGTAACGACCCCGCCCCGGCGGGGTCGACTTTTTTACCGAGAAGAGTACCGGCGAATCCACGAACCCATGACGACCGCGATAACGACCAACAGGACACCCAGTGCGACCGCCGTAGTCCATTCCATATAATGATATGCGCGCCAGGATATCAGACCGTCCATACCCCACAGCATGAGCGCCGATGCGGTCAGCAATGATGCCGTCCATGCGCTATGTCGGCGCATCGCAATGATCGCACAAACCAACAACAACGCCCCAGCCGCGGCGGCAATAATCAGCTGATCCAGCGGTGCAAGCGCATTATGCGCCACCAAACCGGAAGCATACGAACCGACGAAACCGAACAACGCAATCAGCGCCAACAACGATAGTGTTCTGCCGAACCAATGGTGCCGCTTCGGCGCGGAAATCTCGTGATCGGGACCAAGCGTACCGGAGGGCAGTTGCTCCTGCATCCCAAGCGCGCCGGTAGACGCAAGCGTCGCCTCGATGCTGTGTACCCGTGTCGCCAGATGAGCGACCATCCCACGCACCTGCGCCAAATCTTCGTGAATCGACGCGCCGGGCGTTGCCGGATGCAAACCGGCGGCAACATCATGCAAAGCGTTGTTGATGTCCGACTCGTGCCACCCCGCTTCCATCAGCGACACGCGCAAATTCTCGGCGGTAACGCCTTGTTGAGTCTGCTCCCGAATGTAGTCAACGAGTTCAGAATCCGCCATGTACCTTTTTATTGTACCATTGTCAGCGCAAGGACCAATGCGGATTGTGCACACACCATGCATGCGCACAGCGAGCCACAAACCCTTCCCGTTCCAATTTTTCCATAACCACTTTGATTTCTTTGGGTGGCTTACCCGTCGCGGCGGCAATGGCCGAGGCGACCATCCGGGCTTGCGACACCAGAACGCGGACAACCGCACCACGCAATTGCCTCTGCGAGCCTTCAAACGCCGACTGTCGCGTGTAGTGCTTACTTCGGGTATTGGGATTTTCCGCCTGCGTCGCAAGCCACGAGCCGTAATCCATCAGCGCGCTGTACCAATCCCTAGGAGAACTGACGGATAGCGAATGGCGAATAACGATTGGGAGAATATCCGAATCGGGAACCTTTCGCCGTTTCGGAAAGAAGTGGTGGAGATAGACGCGTCGGATATTCGTTTCGATCACCGGCACCGGTCGGTCGAATGCAAACGCCAGCACTGCACCCGCCGTGTACGGCCCGATGCCGGGCAACGCTCTTAATGCTTCATAGTCGTCCGGCAATTTGCCTTTATATTCATCTGCCGCAACCTTTGCACACCGGAGCAACATCAACGCCCGGCGATTGTATCCCAAACCTTGCCACACCCTCAGCACGGAAGCCGGTGTCGCACGAGCCAAAGCGCGAAACGAAGGAAACGCGCGGAGAAACGAACGATAAAAGTCGATAACGCGGATCACCTGCGTCTGTTGCAACATGACTTCGCTCACGAGAATGCGATACGGATCGGTCGTGCGTCGCCACGGCAAATCATGCCGACCGTGCCGGTGCCAGTAGCGCATCACCATTGCTTTGAATGTTTTTTCTTCCACTCGATGCAGTATAAAAGAGAACAGGGCTCTTGCGAGCCCCGCGAATCACCGCCACCATGTGTCAGGGAGGTCCAGAATTGCAATGCGCAACTCCCGCCCCCGTTCGCGCTCCCATGAGGCACCGACCGAACCCTGCCAACCGGGCATGAAGTACATGACATGGATTAAGCGGGTACGGAACAACGGCAGGTAAAACTCATTCAGCAATTGCGCACCGCTGTCACCGCGCTTTGAGTGCTTTATTTCAAAAAGAGCGTTCTCGAACGGCAACTGGTTGAACACGACCAGTCTTCGGCACCGTAGGTACTCGATGGCGCACCAGAAGTGTGCTAGGTTTGCTTCAGTGCTCCCCAGCCCGCCCGATGTGATGGGCCCGCACACGATACCCACTGGAGGCGGCATACGCGCCGCAATGCGACAGGCAACCACAGAAAGCTCCCCAAACTCCGTCGCTTTCTCGACATCTGCGCAGTCTTCTTCCGTCCAGTACGGCTCGAGTGGTTCGCTCATAAGCTCCCCCTTCCTTCAATGAACAACCCACGCAAGAGCGTATCACTACTTCCGCGAAGCGGAAAGTAGGCACGCCCCTTGCATCGGAGCCTCGTTGTTTTACAATCGATGTATGAGCGAATCTTTTTTGCGCGAAAGCTGGCAGCGCGTAGCCGAGCAAGAGCAGGAAGTTACCCCTGAAATGCGTGATTTGGAGCTCTATTTTGACATCCGCGAGCGGAGCGATGGAAATGAAAAAATAAAAGCAATCATGGATCGCCTCGACCACGATATCGCACAGTACACGGAGGCTCTTTTTCGTAGTGAGCGTGAATGGGTTCGTCGGGAACGCGGAAGTGGCGACAACAGCTCCATTGAGGCTTCCGACCGAAACCGTCGAATACTCCACGATTCGCTCATAGATACACTCAATCAACTCTCACGCGCATACCGAACGGCGGGACTTGACAACAAATGGCGAAATATGCTAGGATTAGACCGTGACCGCTTAGCACTTTGGGCTATGACGATTGCGCGCCAAGTCATGCGCACGGAGGAACCACTATCATGACCACGCAGGAGTTACGAGATCTGTGCCTTACCGACAGTCGCCTCAAGCCATCCTGGCTGAACTTATGGGATGCCATGCTGGCGGTTGCCGAGGTTCGCACTCGGGTCGCGTTCGCCAAACATGCAAAAAAGCTTCCCGAGCCCATCGATGAGTCGGAACTCGTGCGGTTGATGAAGCGCTTCCATTCACAGCGCAGCACCTTCATCGACGCCGCGCGACAAAACAACATCTCCACAAAGCCGCCGACACTGGACGAGCTCATTGAGATTGCTACCTGATTCACCCCGAGATCACTCTCGGGGTTTCGTTTTCTGTACAAAGAATCTCGCAAGCGGTTCGTCGGAGTGGTTCTTCTTCCTTGCGGGTGAGTACATCCGACCGTACTCAATGATGCGATAGGTCAGTGCGGGCCATTCTTTTTTTGGGAACAGTTTCATCAAATCGCGCTCGACTTCCGTGGCGTTTTTCCCGGTGCTTAAGCCCCATTGCCGCGCAAACCGGAGTACATGGGTGTCCACGGCTATTCCCTCCACCACGCCGTACACCGTACCCAGGACGACATTGGCGGTCTTGCGGGCCACGCCGGGTAGCGTGAGCATTTCCCTCATCGTCCGCGGCAGTTTGCCGCCGAATTTTGTTTTGAGCATCTTGGCAGCAGCCAGAATATTTTTGGTTTTGTTGCGATAAAATCCGGTCTGATAAATATCGCGCTCAAATACGCGTGGTTTTGCTCTGACATAGTCGTCGAGCGCCCGGTATTTCCTGAACAGCGCCTTCGTGACCTCATTAACCTTCTTGTCTGTGCACTGTGCCGACAGTTGCACCGCGACCATGCACTCCCACGGGGTACGATACTGCAGCGCCATCTTCGCGCGCGGAAACAACCGCTTCAGTATGCGCAGTATTTCCGCCGCCCGCCAGCTATTGTCTTTATGCGTCGTATGTGTTATACTTTGTATAGGAGGTTAGTTAGTATGCCAAACTTAGACAATCTGCGCGACCACAGGCTATACTGCAATCCGAGCTGCAAAGGTCCTGTTCCCGCCACCGAAGCAAAGCGAAGCGGTGTCGCCGACCGTGAGAGAACCCGCAAGATCGTTCACGGAGCTGTCGAAGTGTTTCTGTCAGCAGTGCTCGACACTCCGGGTGACAAGCCCCTGGATGTGGAGCGACTCTGGGCCGAGGCCAAGCCCGTCGTCATCGAAGCCGCCCGCGAATATCGCGCCCGCGCCCGACAGCGATTCGCCGAAGACGCGGTGGCCACCGAGTCTCTTGGTTAGCCCGCACTCTGTCACCCCGAAGTCCCGCCACGGCGGGGCTTCTCTTTTTTACATGTTCTGACCGCGGTCCATATTCTCAACTGGTTCGGGTGTCACATCCTTCGGCTCCTGGTCACGCGCCACAGTGTCTTGTGCAGGGTCAATGGGCATAAGAACAACACCGACAATATACGCGAGAACCATCGGCCACCAACCGGAAAAGAACGCCACCGCGGCCATCAGTAACCGTATAAATATGACATCGACCTGCAGGTAATGCGCCAGCCCCGACCCGACCCCGAATACCAGGCCGTCTTTCGGAGAGCGGTACAATTTTTTGTTTTTCAGATGCTCAAACATAATGGCGTTGTTATGATTCCGGCTCTTCCAAATCTCGTTTGAGCTCCTCGAATTCGTTTTCCACCTCTTTCAGACGCCCGCGGAGGTCTTTGATGAGTCCAGCGCCTTCGCGAACCCTTTTCAGGCCCTCCTCGACCTGCACCTCGGACTGCTCGTCAAACCATTCGATAATTTTCTCAAGTTTGCCCAGCGACTGCGAAATCGTTTCTTTATCTTCTTTTTTCATAGATCTACTGTTTAATAATTTTCATAACGAAATGCTAAGATTCTGAGCGAGGCGAAGTAAGAATTCTGAAGCATATCGGTTGATATGTCGAAGAATTATTATGAAGCCGTAGCCAGAATATGAGCATTGGAGTTGAAAGGTTATTGAACAGTAGGTCTATTGTTCAGATTGTAATTCTTTTACTTCGCTTGCGAAAGCCCCCTTTGCCAGACGGGTGTTAACGACCTGTCCGTGCCGCAACTGACTTGCCGAGCGGATGACCGCGCCTGCATCATCGGTCACGATGCTGTACCCGAGCCGGAGTTGTCGCTCCGGGCTCACCGCGACCAGCTGACGCTCTGCGGCATCAATTGTTTGCTGTATCTGTCCGATGACCTGTCCCACCCGTTGCATTGCAAGTGCGATGCGCTGTTGCAACCGCTGGCCCGCTCCCAAAATACGCTGCACAAATCCGTCCAACCGGTGCCACGCACCGTCGAGTCTGCCTTGTTCGGTATCGATAGCCCGCTCCATCGCATACAATAGCGTGTCCGCCTGACCCGAAATGTTACGAAGCCGATCCCACGATGCGTTGATGAGTATCGCGGTTGCTGTTGGCGTGCTGGCACTCGCATCGGCCGCCATCTGCGCCAGCGGCACATCGCGGTCATGACCGATGGAAATAATGGTAGGGACACGGGAAGCAAACACCGCCCGCACCACCAGCTCGTTGTTGAATGCCTGCAAATCTTCCATCGAGCCTCCCCCGCGAATAACCACCAGCACATCGATAGATTGCTTCCTGCGATTGAACGACCCGATTGCGGAGACAACTTGGTTCACTGCGGCCGCGCCTTCAACGCGCACATCACGGTGGTACACTTTCATGCCCAGCGCTGCCAGATTGCGCCGAAAATCGTCGATGACCGCACCGGTCTTACTGGTAATCAATCCGACCCGCGCAATGAATTCAGACAGCGCCCGTTTTCGTGCAAACAGCCCTTCTTCTTCAAGCTTTTTCTTCAGTGCTTCGTATGCCTTTTTCAGCGAGCCCTCCCCCACGGGTTCGAGTGTTTCCACCTTGAATGAGAATCTTCCTTTTGGTTTATAAATGGACGGAATACCACCGACTTTTACCTGCATACCGTCTTCGATAACAATGCCCAGCCCCCGGTATGCATACGGACTCATATAGCAATCCATCACCCCGCCCGCTTCCGCATCTTTGAGCGAAAAATACATGCCGGTCGGATGCGGCCGTGCACCGATGACCTCGCCTTGTACAAAAAAATCATGCGCTCCGAGAATCTCATTGATGAAATCCAAAAACTCGCCCACCGAGAATACGGCTGGCGGCATATTGGGACGGTTACCGAATAGTGGTTCTTGAGTCATGAATGGCCACTTGATACTGGTTCGAAATATCCACAGGAATTTGGGAAACATCGGCGATGCGGCCGCCCGTAACGGTCACCACCAACAACAACCCTTTGCGTGTCTCTTCCGAAAAGTTCTGGTCAAAAACGAAATTACCCAACGAATACGCTATCCATTTCCCTCCGTAGCGCTCTACATCTTGTACCACATGCGGATGCGTGCCGACAACAAGATCGGCTCCCGCATCGATAATCGCGTGGTACATCCGCCCTTGCACAGCATTATGCAGTAATTCATATTCCGTGCCCGAGTGAACGGAAACCACCACGACATCCGCCATCGTACGCGCCCGAGCTACATCTTCTTTCATCCGCTGTTCATCCCAGATGTTAGCGCCGGAATGACTGGCGAGAGCTCCGGCGGAAGCGGGCAGCAGATCGGTATACGCGAGATACGCAATGCGCGCCCCTCGCACGGTGCGCACGACCGGCAAGCGCGCCTCTGCGGCATTTCTGCCTCCGCCGACCGCGCTGATGTCATTGACGGCTAGGTAACCGAGCGTATCGGTGAACGCCTGTGGTCCGAAGTCCCAGATGTGATTATTTGCCACCGACAACACATCGAAACCGGCATTCACCAGCCCAACAACGGCCTTCGGGTCGGCACGGAAGCAAAAACCGCAACCGTTTTTTGCGCCACGGGTCGAAACGGTAGTCTCGAGATTTGCAAACGCGAGATCGGCAGATGCGGTCACTGAAGCGATGCGGGAGAACGGCCAGAGCCAGTCGCGCTTGGCGTTCATACTGTCACCCACCGAACGCGACAGCATGATGTCGCCTGCAAACAGGAGCATCACCGGTTGCGCGTCGCGGACAATCGGCATCGGCGTGGTGCCCGCAACAATCCGCACAGTGCGCGTGCCGAGAGGATACAAAACGACGGCCCATGCGGAGGCCGCCAACAGCAGGACGATCACAATTACTTGCCAGTGCTTCATCCTTGCATCAATAATACGAGAGTAACAGATACCCGATAAAGCCGATTGCGAATGATACTGCGGCAACCGCAATCAGATGCGGATCATAACTGCGCGGCGCAATGCGTTCTGCCACTGAAGGGCGGGGTGCCACAGGCACAGGTTCGCAGATTACGGTCTCTTTCGGGGTAGTAATTTTGCGATACAACTCCATTGCATCCTGAATGTCCACCTTATACCATCCCGCCTTGTGCAAGCGCTCAATAATATCGGCGTCGCTTGCGTCACATCCTTTCGCCTTGCGAATAAACTCCAAAAGCGCGTGATAAGTCATACATCTATCATATCACAGCAAACGCGTATATGATGTGCACATGCGCATCCAGAAATATATGTCCGAGCAAAGCATGGCATCCCGGCGTGAAGCCGAACGGCTTATCAAGCGAGGCCTGGTCTCGGTCAACGGCACGGTCGTGCGCGAAATGGGTGTACAAATCGACCCCGCCAAAGATACGGTGGAAGTTCTTCCGTTCGCGAAGAAAGAAATGACCGCCAAACAAACCATTGCTCTCTACAAACCCCGCGGCATCGCGTCATCGCGAGTCCGTGCCGAGGGCACATCGGTGTACGATCTCTTCCCGAAATTTTCCGGCCTCGATATCGTCGGGCGGCTGGATAAAGCAAGTGAGGGCCTTCTGATGCTGTCCGACGACGGCGTGATCGCCAAAGCCGTGACCGGTGCGGCGCATGTGGTGGAAAAAGAATACGAGGTTGCGGTGCGCGAAGAGGTCAATGCCGGTCGTTTGAAGATGTTAGAACCGGGCATTGAACTCGAAGACGGCATGACACTGCCGGCGAAAACGCACTTCATCAACAAGCATCTCTTCCGGATTGTCTTACGCGAGGGGCGCAAGCATCAGATTCGGCGGATGTGTGAGTTCCTGCACCTCACCGTTGTGTACCTCAAGCGTCTCCGTATCGGTCCGGTCGTGTTGAGCGGTCTGAAGCCGGGCGAATACCGCCTGCTTACTCCGCAGGAGATAGCGCTGTTGAAACGGTCAGTTTCTAATTCGCCAAAACCCCGATCTTAAATCCTGCAAGTTCGTTTGCAGGTTTTCGCGCACCACCGTGCTGACCGTTGTATAAAGCCGATCCATCAATCCCGCACAGCATCTCAATGGTACCCGCGCCTCCGGAGTGCGCATTGAAGAATGAGGTAACATCATACACTGCACCGTTGATAGCGGTCCAGCAGCTGGAGCGGGAGTTGTGTGCGGCAACCTGCGCCATTGTGTAATTTCCCGCAGGCAACGGTGTGGGAGTTTTTGAGACGACACCGCTTGGTGTCGGAGTAGAGGTCGGCACACCAACACCGCTCGGCGTTGGTGTCAGTCCGGTCGGCGTGGCTGCGGGACCTGGATTCGAACCAAGATATTCACCTCCAGAGGGTGACGGCCTACCGTTAGCCGATCCCGCAAAATGCGCAGAAATCATACAACAAAAAAGACCAGTTTGCAATGGCCAAAAGCAACTCGCTGAAATTATACTCTCAAAAAACGGCGGATGGCGATGAGGGACGAAACTACGCCAAGGCCGATACCGGCCGCCAGCGTCATGAGCACGATTTGGATGCCATTGCCGACAAAATATCCGATGAGCGAAACGCCCGGCATAACCAACGCGACTTTCGAGGAAACACCTGCGGCGCCGAAGTAAAACACGACCAAAGCCAGTACGCCCGCAAAGATGCCGTACAGCGACCCCTCCACCAGATACGGCGAGCGGATGTACCAATTCGAACCTCCGACCAGCCGCATAATTTCGATTTCCGACTTCTGGTTGTAGATGGTCAGGCGGATGGTGTTAAACGCGACGAGCACCGCAATGACCGCCAAAATGAGCGTGACGATGAGCCCCCACTGCTGTGCGGATTGCGAAATGTTCTGCACGCGACCGATGACCGCCTCGTTCTCGTAGTAGTTTATTTTATCGATGGTCGTGCGCTGTTTGTGCGTCTCCAAAAAACTGACGATAGACGCGTATTGCCCCGTGTCGGTAGCTTTTACATTCAGCGATGCCTGCAACGGATTTGTTTCCAGCTCGGCAAGTGATTCCTGAATCAGCGCATCCTGTGCGTGCCGTTCTTTGAACTGCGCCAACGCTTCCTCACGGCTGACATATTGCACGCTTTTTACGGTATTGAGTGACTCCAAATCAGTCTTCACCGTGCGGATGGCATCATCGCTTGCTTCGGCCTTAAAATAGACGCTCACATCCACTTTGGATTCAAGCGATGTCACCATTACGCCTCCCAGAAAATTCACGGCGACCAGACCCAAAAACAGAATGAGCACCAGCGCCATAACTCCGGTGGTGCCGAAGCTGACATAGCTGTTGCGGCGGAAATTCGTCCATCCCGAGGTGACGACGCGGCGTAATTTTTCTTTCAACATATGTTAGATGATATATTTTCCGTTCTCCACCTGGTCGCGGACAATCTTCCCCTTCTCCATCGTCACAACTCTGCGGCTTAGGGAATCGACAATCTCGCGGTTGTGCGTGACCAGCACGACCGTCGTACCCAGTTCGTTGATTTTCTGCAGCAATTGTATCACATCGTGACTGTTCACTAGGTCGAGGTTGCCGGTAGGTTCATCGGCCAGAATGATGCGCGGACGGTGAATGAGCGCGCGGGCGATGGCCAGGCGTTGTTTCTCGCCGCCGGAGAGCTGGTGCGGAAAATTAGCAGCCTTGTCCGCCAGTCCGACGATTTCCAACGCCTTTGGAACATCTTCTTTAATACGGCTGGTCGGAGCCCCCACGACTTCCAGTGCGAATGAGACATTTTCAAACGCGTTCTTTGCCGTCAGAAGCTTGAAATCCTGAAAAATAGTGCCGATTTTCCGACGCAGAAGCGGAATGTCATCGTTGGACAGCGCGGCGAGATTGACTCCGTCGATGAGCACCTCTCCCGATGTCGGTTTCTGCTCGCGGGTCAGCACGCGTAACAGCGTGCTCTTACCGGCGCCTGCCGGTCCCACGATGGAAACAAACTCCCCTTTTTCAATATGCAAATCAATTTCGTGCAAAGCTACGAAATGGTCATCGTATACGCTGGAAATTTGTTTGAGCTCTATCATGAAAGAATGAATTTCGAAAGGTCGCCTTCGAGCACTTTCTCGGGCTGGGATGATTTCACGCCGGTGCGGTGATCTTTCACCATCTGGTACGGATGTAGCACATAACTGCGGATCTGACTCCCCCAGTCCACTGACCCTGATTTCAGTTCCGGTTTGAGCTGGCTCAACTCGGATACTTTTGACTGCTCCATGAGCACCGCCAACCGTGAGGTCAGAAGTGTCAACGCCTTTTCTTTGTTCTGCGCCTGACTCCGTTCGGTCTGCCCGACGACGGTGAGCCCGGTCGGTTTATGACGGACACGAACCGCCGTTTCCACCTTGTTCACATTCTGACCGCCCTTGCCCCCGGAGCGAAAAGTCTCGTACTCCAGATCCTGGGGATTCAACGCGAAATCCTTCGCAAGAACAATCGGCATGATCTGCACCAGCGCAAACGATGTATGCCGGAGTCCTTTTGCGGAGAACGGACTCATACGCACGAGCCGGTGCACGCCACCCTCCCCCTTCAGTGTATCATACACCGCCGGTCCGACCACTTCATACGATGCACTCTTGATGCCTTTCTGTTCCCCGAGCGATTCGTCGAGCATCGTGAATTTCCAACCGCGGGAAGCGGCGTACCGCTGATACATGCGCGCCAACATGGACGCCCAATCCTGGGCATCCACCCCCCCGGCTCCCGCGAACACGGAGAGCACGGCCTTATTTGGTTCATAGGTAAACACGCCTCTGCATCGTACAAAAAATGAGCTCTTCTGTACAGAAACAGACCATCGCTAACCAAAGGTAAAGGTAAACGCTTCAAGTCCTGGCTTCAGAATTCTGAATTCAATGATATGGGCTTCTGATCGATCGCCTTGAATGATTTTGTAGAGGCGCGCTTCTTTAATTTTCACAAATGTTTTTCCATCAGAATTTTTGACGATATCCGCTCCCGCTTCGGAGCCAAGGGGCTCTCCATCGCGAAGAACCTCAACGACTATTTCGTTGTCTGCTTGAGAAACAAAGAAGACATCTTTTGCGTTGTATTTGTATACAATGCCGGCATTCGGTGAGCCATTTTGAGCGGATTCATTTGCAATATTCCAATCACCGGAAAGATACAAAGTATCGGGATTGATTTTGGCGGGGGCGATGAGACTCTTCTGATCTCCGACGACACCGCGTGTCCCATTTCCAAAAAATTGATTGCGGGTAGCGCCAAAATATGTTTCAGGACTTTTGGGGCCGCCCTGAACGGGGATCTCTTTTGTTATCGCTTTGTCAATCGTCCCATCTTCGCCGAGAATAGCCATCCGCTCTCCCAACGCTTCTTGAATCTTTTGCTCCGTTTCCTCGTATTGCCCTTCTCCGATGTGGTCATAGACGACATAGCCGTCGATATCAATGAGGTATTTCCTTGGCCAATATTGATTCTTATATGCGGTCCAGGTCGAATAATCGTTATCGAGTACGACCGGAAACTTGATGCCAAATTTTTCTACCGCCGCTTTGACATTATTGTAATCTTTTTCAAATCCAAATTCCGGAGTATGGATACCGATGATAACGAAACCCTTGTCTTTATATTTTTCATACCACGCGTTCAGATAAGGCGTTGTTCGCTGGCAGTTGATACAGCTGTATGTCCAGAAATCAATGAGGATAACTTTTTTCCCGATAAGACTATTGATGGCGATTGCCTTCCCGTCCGTATTTATATAGCCATCGGGAGTAGTGATTTCTTTGGCTAACTCATAGCGTTTTGATTTCTCTTCTTTTTTCGTCCCGCTTTGCTCGGAAGACATTCTCGGAACAACCGATATGGCCTCGTCCGATCCTTTTTTGCTTACGCTATTCGCATTGATAAAATCAATCACCCCCGCAATAACAATGATAGTCGCAATGAGAATGTATGGTTTTGAGACTTTCATTTATTTGAGGAGTATGTCGTTGAGAAATCCAACATTGGCAATCAGGGACAGTTTTTGAGTAAATATGAGAACACCGAGAGCGAGGAGGACGACTCCGAAAACGAAATTGAGATACTTGAGTCCCGTCGCATGACGATTGATAAAGTCTGCGGCCTGACCTGTAAAGGCTCCCACAGCGAGGAATGGGATGCCCAGCCCCAACGCATAAGTAAGAAGGAGAATGAATGCCGAACCGGGTTGCGTTGCCGCAAGGCCGAGGATAACCCCTAATGCCGGGCCGACGCACGGCGTCCAACCGACGGCAAATGCCAAACCAAAGAGAAAGGAGGTGGCGTATCGGGATTTGAATATTGTCTTTACCCCGAATTTATATTCCTTTTCCAAAAAAGGAATTTTGATGAGTCTCACCAAATAGAGACCGAAGAAGATAATCATCACTCCCCCCATACGAGAGAGCCATGCTTGCACATCATACGCAATCCCCTCAAGGAGCGTGTTCAGAAGCACCCCGAGTAGGGCAAAGACGACACCAAAACCGAGAACAAAGAACGCGCTGTTGATGAATATCTCTTTGCGCTTCGAACCCGTTTCGGTAGTACTTGCTCCCGCAAGATAAGCGAGAAAACCGGGAATGATGGGGAGAACACAGGGCGCAAGAAATGAAACAAGTCCTCCTAAAAATGCACCAACAACAAGGCTTTCTGTCATATATTATTGGGCCAAAGCCTTGTTAATCTCCATGTCATAGCGCTTGTCATCCCATCCTTCAGGTGACTTGAGAATCCTTTGGCCGTTCTTCACGAACACTTTCGTGTGTTGATAGGCCACGCCAAATTCCCTAGCCAAGTTTTTTTCGTCGACATCGGTTTGATCGTCGTTATAATTCACGCGGAAACCGATTGCTTTGTCCGTGGTCAGCTCCTTAAATACATTCTGCAGTATCGGAAATTCGGCCCTGCAGACCGGACACCAGTTTGCATAAAAGTACAGGACAACGAGCTTGTCCGTCTTTAATGCCGCATCATAGTCGGCTTTGGCAAAATCAAGAAGCGGGGCGGTCTCGCCGGCCAAAACTGTTCCCGTATATTTTGCCATCATGGCTCCGTCTTCCTTTTTCTCCATCATCAAAGCACCCAATGTATCCCTTGACAGATCGCCACAAGATACGAATGTCTTTATTTCATCTTTTGATTTATGCGCCATCACCGCAAGAGGCAGTTTGCTGTTCAGTGTCTCTAGTGATACATCGAGGATGGTTTCCGCTTTTCCGTTCAGCACCGCGCTTAACGGATATCCTATTGCGCCCGGGGTCGAGCATGAGCCCAAGTGGATGTGTGACGGCTGTGGAATGCCGACGGCGCCGGAAGAAATTTCAACTACCACCTTCGTCTTCCCATTCATGTCGCTTAGCGTCGCCTTACCCGTCTGACCGGAAGCGTTCAGCGCGTTCATTGCTACCACCGCGCCCTTCTTCTCCATCGCTTTCGTCGCTACCGCATCATCTTTTTTCATAGCATCTTCTGCGGGCTTACCCATTGCCTCTTCTTTGACCGGGGGCTCTTGTCGCGTTGCATAATAAGCGATCCCGCCAATTGCCACGACCACCGCGACGATTGCCATAGCGAAAGGCATCGCGAAACCTTTTTGTGAATAATTGTTTATCATGTTTTACATCCTACGCCCACGCAAAATCAATGTCAAGTCACCTTTACATACTAATTGTGGATAACTCTCGCGCTTACTCTTTCTTTCTCAGTTCCCAATACACGGAATTAACATAATTTCCTCGCACCACGCGATACAGTCCCAGCGAAAGCGCTTCGTCTTTTTTCATATCATCATCCGTGATTATTTTTCGTTATCCTTTAGTAGTTTGGCAAACTCTTCCTTGACCTTCTGAAGTTTTGGATTAATAACGAGTTCGCAATAGGGTTGTGTCGGATTTTTCCGATAATAGTCGCGATGAGATTCTTCGGCGACATAAAATGTATCCAGCGGTTTTAATTCTGTCACCACCGGATTGCCTTCGCTGTGCGAAGCATTTATTTCCTTGATGAAGCGCTCCGCTTCGTTTTTTTGCGATTCGGTCGTATAAAGAATTATCGAACGATACTGCGTTCCGACATCCGATCCCTGCCGGTTTGGTGTTGTCGGGTCATGGCTCGCGAAGTATACCGTAAGCAAATCCCTGAATGAAATCTGTTGCGGGTCATACTCCACACGCGTCACTTCTGCATGGCCCGTCGTCCCACTGACGACTTCCTCGTAGATGGGATTCGATTTTGTCCCTCCGGCGTATCCAGGCGAGACCGCTATCACACCTTTCAATATGCTGAAAGTTGCTTCGGTGCACCAAAAACAACCCCCTCCGAATGCTATCACTTCAATTTTTCCCATATGTTTAATACTTAATCCGGCCGTATATACGCCCGATAATTTTTGCCAAAATCATCGCACCAAGGGTACATACCATCCAAAAATCAAGTTCGTGCTTGAAGCTTTGGACAACAATGCCGATCACCAAAAGAGCTGCGCCAACAAGAAAAGCAATTCGACCCGCTATCATCTTATGAAGGCCCTCTCGTTCATCTCTGGAGTTTTCTTTCCAAACAAAGCTTGCGAACACGACAAACACAACAACGAGACCAAGCACCATCATCATGAAGAGCGCGCTCGGCATCCAAAATGCGAATGGGTCTAAAAATAATACAAGCAGAACAATAAGAACTAGGGAGGTAGCGATTTCTTAAAAAAAATTATTTTTCATATTTAAGGTAAAACACTTCTTCGAGTGGCCTCTTAAATAGCGCGGCAATTTTCAGAGCTAATATCACCGAAGGCGCATAATTTCCTTTTTCGATTGCGATAATAGTCTGGCGAGTGACGCCAACCGCATCCGCCAACGCCTCCTGCGTAATGCCGGATTTTATTCGCAATTCGTAAACTTGATTCGTGATGAATTCTTTCATGCATACGCCTGATAGACTGCAGTATAAGAATTAAATGTCGAGGTGTCAAATATCCTTTACATTACCGCAGCCCCGCTCATACGAGGTTGCGTCTTCATGAGCCACCTCCCAGATTTGCACTGGGGACAGATATTTACCTACTGGGAGCCGACCCCGGGACTTGAACCCGGAACCCTTCGCTTACGATGCGAATGCTCTACCATTGAGCTAGGTCGGCATCTCTATGCCTTCATTGCGCGAGCCTCTTTGGCCCTCTTGCTCAACACACGAATCCTTTGACTATTGCCGCGATTTAATCCCGCATATGTTGGGGTCAGTGCGTCACAATTCGGACACAGCAGTCGCAGATTACCCTCAACATTATTACGCCAGTTCCCGTCAATATGATCCGCAACTACTGGAACGACACCCGCGCTAGGATTTATCTCAGACCACCCACACAAGCAACACCGGTTGTTATATTTTTCTCGCAAGTATTTTTTGACATATCTCGAAACTAAACCCAACGACATGAGACCACTTTCTTCGCCATCTCTCCACCTTTGGATATACGAACGGTACTGATGTTCTGCTTGGCAAGCATTACTACAATATTTGCCATCCGCTTCTCTCACTTCTTTAGAACAAACAGGACAGTGTGCACGAGGCTTCTTTGGGTACGACATATCCCATCATACCAACCCGGTAACCATTGTACAGCCAGACAGTGGTACCTAGCATGCATAACGATTTACCATCGAAGAGCGGATGACGGGAATCGAACCCGTGTCTCAACCTTGGGAAGGTCGCGTTCTACCATTGAACCACACCCGCAGACCCTATTTCCCCCGCACCCAATCGAGCCATTTGCGCCAGCTGGCCCGAGCGTCCCCTTCAGACGCTTGCGGCTTGACTATTGTACCAGCTTTTTCGGATTTGTACACGAATACGACCGTTTCACCAGGCAGTTTGTAGTTCAGGCGTTGGCGAGCAAGTAATGCCAGCCATTGGGGTTGTTGCATGCGCTGAACTTCCGATGCGAGGCGCGCATTCTCTTTCTGTGCATCTTCAATGCGTGCTTCCAATGCGCTCAATTGGGATGCCGCACTGTACCGACGGATGCCGGCCGACACCACCAGCACCGCAAGCCACAGCATGAATGCCGTCAGCGCTACCGTCGTCAGTTTTGAGCGGAAAAGTGAGTGCATACAATTGTCAGGATGCGTTTTCCGCGTTACAGTGAGATTCTATGGCACTGGAAAAACGAACAATGAGAATCCTGACTATCGGAGTCGCAGTCGTCACCATTCTCGGGATGATTGCGTTCTTGCTCATCCCATTATTTGTGTAGAGCCTCTATTGCACAACAATGGTACCGCGCATGGTCGGATGTATATTGCAGCGGTACTCGTATGTGCCGGGAGCCATATTTGCCGTTTCAAGATCCCACGATGCATTTTGTGGCATTGAACCGCTTTCGAATTTTCCCGTCAGCGATGTCACGGTATGGTTTGAGGAGTCGAGGTTCGTAAACTGGATCAGATCCCCTTTCTTGACCGTAAGAGTCGTCGGAACGAACGCAAAATTCTGGATGACAACTGTGTAAAATTTCACTTCGTTTACAATAAGCCCCGGCGTCGGTGAAGCCGAAACGGGCGTTCCCAGCGGCGTGCGGGAAGGAGTCGGACTGGGAGTTGCGCTAGGCGCCGGAGAGACTGAACCCACTGCCGATGGTGTCGGCGACACATCTGCGGGAGCATTCGCTCTCTGCTTGCCCCGGTAATACCAAGCTCCTGCGCTAATAATTGCAGCTACCGCGATAAAAATGAGTAATTTTTTCATGCCGTTATTGTATCACTTCTTCAGCATTTTCAAGAACACATCATGCGGAATCTGCACGCGACCTTCGGCCTTCATGCGCTTCTTGCCTTTCGCCTGTTTCTTGAGCAGTTTCATTTTGCGGGTCACATCTCCTCCATACAGGTAGCCCGTCACATCTTTTCGCAATGCGCTGATGGTCTCCCGTGCGATTATTTTCCCGCCCAACGCCGCCTGAAGCGTGACTTCAAACCACTGCTTCGGCAGTACCTCTTTGAGTTTGGTGACCATCGTGCGTCCGACATACGCCGCCTGTTCTCGCGGCACGATGCGTGAAAACGGTTCCACAAGTTCACCGGCAACCAGCGTGTCGAGGCGCACCAGGTCGTATGATTGCACTCCTGCCGGCTCATAGCTCATGGAAGCATACCCCTGCGAGACCGATTTCAACCGGTCGTAGAAGTCGGTGACGATTTCTGAAAGAGGGACTCGATATTTGAGCACCGATGTCTCGGTACCGATATATTCGGTAGCGATGTACATATTGCGGATGGTACCCATGAGCTCCATGACTGCGCCCATATACTGCACGGGAGCTATGACCTCAAGCGCAACGACCGGTTCGGCAATGTCGGTCCATCGCGACGGGTCGGGCAATAACGCGGCGGAGCGCACCAGCTCGGTACTCCCATCGTTCATTTGCACTTCGTACTGCACCGATGGTGTCGTCACAATGAGCTTGAGCCCGAACTCCCGCGTGAGCCGTTCGCTGACAATTTCCACATGAAGCATTCCCAGAAACCCGAGGCGGAAACCGCGTCCAAGCCCTGCGGATGATTCCGGTTCGTATTGCAACGCCGCATCAGTGAGTTTCAACTTGCCTAATGCGTCTTTGAGCTCATCATATTGCTCACCGTTTTCGGGAAAGAAACTTGCGAACACCATCGGACGAATTTCGCGGTATCCCGGCAATGGCTCAAAATGCGCAGGGTCGGTGCCCGCCATAGTGATAGTGTCACCCACTCTGATTTCTCCGGGGTCTTTTAATCCGGTTGCCACATATCCGATTTGTCCTTCATCCAACCGTTGTGCCGCAGTCAGTTTCGGCGCAAAATACCCGACCTCCAGCGCATCGGCGCGCGTCCGTGTCGCCCACGCCATGATTTTGTCGTTGTGGCGAATGGAACCGGATACGACGCGAACAAATGCAAGAACGCCTTTGTACGCATCAAATGAAGAATCGAAGATGATTGCGCGCGTATTCTTGTCATGCGTCCGGCTTTGGGGCGCTGGCACGATACGGATAACGCTGTCGAGCAATGCCTGTACATTGTGTCCGGTCTTGCCGGAAATCTCGAGTATTTCTGATTCTTCAACGCCCAACAGATAGGATAATTCTTCCTTCACCTGTGCCGTGCGTGCGGTTGGCATATCGATCTTGTTCACCGCCGGTATGATGGTGAGCCCCTGGCGTTGCGCAAGATGCAAATTCGCCAGCGTTTGCGCCTGCACACCCTTCGTTGCGTCCACCAGCAAGATAGCTCCTTCGACGGCAGCCAGCGACCGGCTGACCTCGTATGAGAAATCGACATGGCCCGGCGTGTCGATAAGATTCATCTCGTATTCGGTGCCGTCGAGCGTGTAGTGCATCCGCACCGGCTGCAGTTTAATGGTGATTCCCCGCTCGCGTTCAAGCTCCATCGTGTCCAGATACTGCTCTTTCATGTTGCGCTTCTGCACGGTGCCGGTCAGCTCCAAAAAACGGTCCGCAAGCGTGGACTTCCCATGGTCGATATGGGCGATTATACAAAAATTTCTGATGTGGCTGGTCATGCGATGAGTGTGCTAATCTAGCAGAAATACTAGAGTAAATCAAGGTTGAGCTTGACTTTTTGTGTATTTTGGAGTATAATGGTTGTGTTGATAGGAGGAAGAAGAAATGCAGCTCTTTCAGAAGCTATTTCGAAAGCCCCAAGCCATGCCCGCGCATGAATTGGCCGTAGTCGACTTCGATCATGGCGGGTGTATCACCATCGCGACGCGTCATCGGCGGCTAGATTTGCCGAGGAAACGCAGGGACATCAGACTCCACGATACACTGCTGTCACACGAGCCGTACGCACATTGCGGAGGAAAGGTCATCTACCGCAGACGATTCGGATGGCTCATCTGTGAGTACTGCGGCCAACTCTGGCTACGGCCTCTGGAGGCGACTACGCTAGGTAGTCTTCTTCAGCATTTCCACGATGCAGGGTTCGCATGCATCTGGAAGTGGTAAGCGGTGACGGGCAAAAAGGCCACGCGATGAGCGTGGCCTTTATCATTTCAGCGTGGCCTCAATTTGCACATCCCGTGCAAAGCCATCATGCAATCGCCAGCTGTCCGGCCACTCGGTCAATTTCGGCTTTGAACTTGTAACCGAAACAGATACGCTTTTTTGTAGAGTAAACTCAAAATCGGTGACATCCAGCCCGGGCTGCCGTTGCACCAATAGCTGATAGTTGTCGGCCACAACACGCGCCGGCACTACATATTCAATCTGCACCGCTTCAGTGGTGCCCGGTTCTACGGACATCCAAAATGCAAATCCTGTTTTTCCGGATTCTGCGTATGTCACAGCTCCGCGCGTATCTTTTTTATATGTCGCTTCCAGCGCAACTAAATCCGCATCGCGGACAGCCTTTTCATTTGTATAATCCATCAGCGGACGGTATGAGGGATTCTCATTACCACTGATGCCGCGCAACACCGAGCCTTCCGGTACCAACACGCGTATCCATGAATGATTCGACTTGTTGTAAAATCCAAAGTCACTGGTCCCCCCGTTGTGCCGACGGGTCAGCGTCAACCGGTGCACCATGGTCCCGTCCTGAAGCCAGCTCTCCAGTTTCATCGTGGTATCGGTAACCGCATCGCTTTTCGCACCCTTGATGTTGGAAATATCCACCATCAGATAATCCCCGTTCGTTTGCTTCACTCCGCCGTCAAACCCTTCGGACACAACATATTTCTCCATCGCGTCGTCTTCGAAGTACATTATGATGTCGCGCGCATCCAGACCGTCTTTGAACAATGTCAGCAATTGCGCCCACTGCGATGCGGGAGCAGAGCTTAGCCGCTGCATGATCAACGGTGCCAGGTCGACGATAATCTGCTTCGGGTGCGGACTGTTTGTGTCTTCGACTTCCGACTGCAGTGTTGCAAGAACATTATCCGCAGTGAGCAGTGTATCGTATTTCGGAAGCGACACGGGGCCCGTAATTTTCAGAATACCGGCCAGGATATCCGGCTTGATGGTAATGACTCCGTCCACCGCGGCACCTCCGCCGCGCTGCCAGTACGACATCACCTTGCGCGCCGATGCCGGGAAATCTATCCACCATGCGGCATCGCGCATCCCCCATCCGGGCGTAATGTGTTGCAACTGCAGCGGCGGCACGACAAGTTCCTTGATTTGGCCGTCCGGATTGTAAATATCATCGGCGCGGAAATCTTTGACACGCCCCTTTTCGAATGTCAGCAGACCGTAACTGCCGGGGAACCCGCCGGTCGGCCGCAACTCGCTGGAGTTTGTGAACAGCACCAGGTACCGGCGCGGACGGTCGGTGCCCGTCAGACTCGACAGAAATCCCGTCATCGAGACGGTACGCCCGACCAGTTCTTCAACAGCAGGCAAACGGTCGCGGAGCGAGATGAACTGCCCGCTGTATTGATCGGGTAATTCTTGCGGATTGATTCCTCCGATGAGCGCTGATGCTGTATCAACATCTTTCTGCGCCCGGGCAAGCGCATCACGAAATGGTGCCAACGCATCGCCCAAGGAGGTTTTTTCGACGGAGCCCGCGTCCAAGATGCCGCCGGAAGTGGTCAGCGTATCCAGTGCACCGCTGAGCGCGATGCCGGCGTCGGAAATAAGCCGTCCTGCATCGAGCAGGTCGCGGCCGATACGCAACGAAGACAGGCCGGGAATGTGAGAAATCAAATTGATGAACGACGGACCAAGCATGTCCAGCTCACGACTGGCTCCGTCGAACTGTTCGCGTGCCTGGTTCAGGTCTGTTTTCGCGCCTTCGACATCAAGTTGCTCGAGACTGTCTTTCGCACTCATCAAATATCCGATGGCGGCATTGCCCTGCTGAACAACTCTGTTTTTCACTTTGCCGCCGTATTGACTCACATATAAAAGTCCCGCAACAACAATACCGGCACCTAATACCCACGGTACGAGCGTGGCAAGCCCTCGCCAGTTGCGAGAAGCCGGCGGCGCTTTTTGCGGATGTTTCAGACGGTGCCGGCCCGCGTTCACCCACGCATCAATAGGATGCATCTGCACCGGAGCGAATTGCGCAACGGGAAGCTCGTCAGATGTGCTCTGACGCGCAACACGGATTGTCTGCTCCAGTTCGCGGACGATATCTTCGGAAACTTCAACGGCGTCCGCGCGCGCGCGGACATCGACAACATCGCCGGAGTATCGGCGTCGGGATTGCATACCCGTTCAGTATACCACGGAGCGCAGTTGCTGCAGCGTCTGACGGGCAGTATCAGGCCATGAAAATCGCGTAACGCGTTCGTATCCTTTCGCAATCAGCCGCGACCGTAGCCCTGCGTCAAGCAACACCGCTTCTAATGCGGCGGTAATACCTTCAATACGGTACGGATCCACCAGAAGTCCTGCGTCTCCGATAACCTCCACAACCGATGATGTCGCGCCAGCCACAACCGGTGTCCCGCACGCCATAGCCTCCAACGGCGGGAATCCGAACCCTTCTAAAAGCGATGGGTACGCCAGAACGGATGCCGCAGACAGTATCAGCGGCCGCTCCGCGCGGTCAATCCGGTCGAGAAACTTCACCATACCGGGAGTGCGTGTTGCACGGATCGACCGCATCAACTCCTGCTCCATCCAACCGGACTGACCGGCGATAACCAGTTGCATATTCTGCATACCCTCTCTGCGCCGAAGCAGGTTCCACGCCGCCACGAGAGCGGGAAGATTTTTGCGCGGCTCGCGTGTTCCCAATGCCAGTATAAACGGCCCTTCGATGTCGTGCGATTCGCACCACTGCCGTATGACTTGCTCCGACGGACGGCGCAGCAGCGGATCCGTACCCGAATGCACGACGGCGATGCGTTCCGGTGCGATGCCGTACACACCGGTGAGGTCGTCGGCCGTCGACCGGGAAACCGCAATAATGCGGTCTGACGCCCGCACCTGCGCGCGCGGACGCATCTGAATGTCGTGCCAGCGGCGGCGGTGCCACGACAACAACTGCGGCATGCGCTCGTACGAGAGGTCATGCCATGTCATCACTCGCCGACATGATGGTGAGAGTGCCCCCAGTAAGAAATGCGGAAAGAAAAACACATCGACGCCTCCGATGATGGTATCCAGAAACGGACGCCCGGTGAGCCGCGTCCGCAACCACAGCGCGCGGTTGGACATGCCGGTTTCATACACTTTCACATTGGGCATCTCCATCCATGACCGTCGCGTCAACGGCGCACGGCCGCTATAAAACAGTTTCCACTGCACAGCGAACTCCAACGGAATCATGTGCGCCAACAACTGTTCGGTATATTCTTCAATACCGCTCGCGCGTCCGGTTCCCAACACCCTGATATCAACTCCAATCCTCATCTGTCAATGGGCACCATTGACAGATCGTCGGTGGCGCATTTATCTGATCGATACTCTTCAATAAATTTCGAGTATCCCGCTCGATCTGGGAACTGGCTAAGAATAATGTCTTTTTCACACCATTCGCCATTCCCCTCCCCAAAGTATTCCCCACAACTACTCCATTGATACGCTGCTGAATTTTTCACTAGACCATCCTTGCAGGGGTTATTATGTATATATGCCGAGAGATTTTTGAGATATTGATTATCTCCGATATTTCTTTGCTTAAATTGGTCTTGGAATATGTGGCCGACTCTTTTGTGTTTCAGATTGAAATATTTTGAATAGCTTGTGCAAATTCTCATCATGAGAACGCTCGTAGGAATTTCTTTGTTCTGTCCGATTAATAAGTGAAAATGATTCGGCATGAGACAATATGCGATAAGTGAAAATGCCCCCACCGGGAGCGAATGCATTCTCCGTGGTAATTTATTACGATCGGGATAAATATTCTGGACAAGTCGGAGTAAAAAGAATTGATAATCAGCGGAATCAAGAAAAATATCCTGCCTTGCGTTCCCCCGATTATAAATATGAAAATACCCACCCGGCACAGAATCTTTGTAGTCGCGATCATTCATATGCCCGATACTAGAGTGTTTTCTGACGCTGTCAATGGTGCCCATTGCCATCTAGGGTAGCTCGTGGCTCATAACAGCGCTAATAGGCCATGTTAGCTGTTCAGAAGCGTAGACATTTTCTTAACAAACACCGGAATATCGAAACGGTCGGCCTGACCCCGGCATACCGTTGGTAGCCACTTCATCCGGCTCGCACGGTCCACGGCCGCCATCAGAGACTCTTCGGTTTGTTCATCAAAAAACACGCCGGTGATGCGGTCGATAATCGTTTCCAGTGCGCCGCCGCCGCGGTATGCGATGACGGGACGACCGGAAGCCATGGCTTCGAGCGGGACAATGCCGAAATCCTCTTCCTGCGGGAACAGCACTGCACGGGCATCGCCGTACAGTACGGCAAGCTGTTCGTCAGTGATCGCGCCGATAAACTCGATGTTCGGTTTGGCCAGTGCGCGCAGGCGACGCTCTTCAACGCCGGTGCCCACGATTTTCAGCGGCCAACCCAGCCGGTTAAACGCACGAATGGCCAAATCAAAATTCTTGTACGCCACCAGCCGTCCGACCATGAGCCAGTAACTTCCCGGCTTATGGCTGACCGCAAATTTCGAGACATTCACCGGCGGATACACCACAACGGAATCTTTTCCGTAGTATTTAGCGATACGCCGTTTCACACAATCGGATATGGCAATCCATTCGTCCACGCGCTCGGCGGCCTGGCGGTCCCACACGCGCAGGTACGACAATCCCAACGGCGCGAGCTTGCCGATAGGAATCGGATACCCGAACCGTTGTGCAAACCGCTGGCTGTCATCCCACAAAAACCGCGGAGGGGTGAGGCAGTAACAAATGTGCCGCGTGTGCGGCGCCGTAATCACGCCTTTGGCGAACGATGCCGATACCGACAGCACGGTGTCGAACGCGCCGGTATCAAACTGCTCGATAGCCAGCGGCATCAGCGGTGAATACAAGTGGTGCCACCGCCGTGCAAACGGCAGGCGCTGGAGAAACGATGTTCGTATTATTTTGCCGTCGAACACTCCTCCGGTCATCGCGCGGTCGTAGAGTGTGGTGTAGATGGGCGCGTATGGCAACATCGTGCCGAGCACCTGCAGGACGCGTTCGGCGCCGCCGTACTGATTCAGATATTCATGGATGATAGCGGCTTTCATATAAAATTAAACTTCAAGAATCAAATATCAAAATGACAATGAATAAATCTAAATAGTTTTCTTCTTTTTGAGCGTCAAGATACTTGGACCCAATATGTTAGCAATTTCGGTAATTTCAGCGAGCAGGAGAGTTGCTTTTGATTCCGTAGCTTGCTTGGTGTCGCGTAACAATGCAAGCCAAAGTTTCGATTCATTCGCTGACTTCAGGGAATGGGTGAAGAAATTGATAAAATCCCGACGGGAGCTAGCCGCCGAAGCTTCGGTATAGTTGGCAATAATACTCGTTCCGCTTCTTAACAACTGCTTCCCCATAACATCGCCAGAAGTACCTTTTGGCAGATGCTCAACAAAGCTCACGAGATTGAGAGTCCATTGATAGAGGCGTTTTTTGAACTCGTATTTGAATTTTGATGTGTCATTTTGCATTTTGATATTTTATTTTTGATTTCTCTACACTGCCGAACGGTCCCACAACATCCGCGCGGCGGTGCGCACCATGATGCGAACATCCAGCCAGAGCGTCCAGTTCTCGATATAAAATGTGTCAAGCGCGACCTCGTCTTCAAACGGCAGGTCACTTGCACCGCTCACCTGTGCGAGTCCTGTAGCGCCGGCTTTGATTGCCAGCACCTTGCGGTGATGTTTTTCATATTTCGCGATTTCGTCGGACTGATGCGGACGCGGACCCACCAGGCTGATGTCTCCGGTGAGCACATTCATGAATTGCGGCAATTCGTCGAGTCGTGTGTGACGGATAAACTTGCCGACTTTTGTGATACGCGGATCGTCGCGCATCTTAAACAGCGGGCCGTCTGCGCGTTCATTGCGCGCTGCCAACAATGGTTTGAGCTCTTCAGCATTCTCAACCATACTCCGAAACTTATACAGACCGAATGAATGTCCCCGCGACACGCGGTACAAACGCACCAGTACCGGCCCCGCAGTTTCCCATTTGATTGCAAATGACACGACGGCAAATACCGGCGATAACAACACAAGCGCCACCATACTGCCGATGATATCAATGATACGCTTGAACACCTTCCCCCACCCATCCAACGCCGTACACCGCAATTCGACGACCGGGATGCGCCCGATGGCATCTACATCGTAGTGCGTGGTGAGCGTCTGATAGATGTTCGGAACAAATTTAAAAATGATATGGCGTTCGTGACAAAAGTCCACAAGGCTGACGATGCGGTCCGCCGGATAATCGGGGTTC
This sequence comes from Patescibacteria group bacterium, assembly GCA_038065515.1. Classification (GTDB taxonomy): domain Bacteria; phylum Patescibacteriota; class Minisyncoccia; order 2-02-FULL-40-12; family GWA2-44-9; genus JAGOPO01. The sequence goes on from JBBTQV010000016.1 coordinate 31,836, forward strand.
GCCAATAGGACCTCATCCACTCCCGGATTGCCGATGGATGCCGCAATTTCGGAAAGATCCGGATCATCAAGGCGCTTCACGACACGCCAGCCTAAACCGCGGTCTGCGGCCATCGTTTGTTCGAGTTGGCGGGTCACGCGGTCGTTGCCGATAAGTAGTATACGGTGAACGCCGATATTATACCGGGCCATCAGCCGCCGCTGCACGCTCCGCAAGACAAGCCGTCCGACTGAAATCATCGCCGTCGCCAATACCCAATAACCAATAACTAAAAAGCGTGAGTTAAACGCCTCCGCGCGTACAAAAATCACAAGAATGACTATCATCATCGCCGCACTGGACGCGACGATGATGCGGGCGGTCTCCTGCGGTACGGTCATCCGCAGTTTCATGGCATACAAACCGCTTGCGGCATACATCAGCACAAACAACACGGAGACCACCAGTACAAGCCACACGAACCTATCCAGCGGAAGTTGCGGCCCGAAAAGCACCGGACGCCACGCATCCAGTACCCGGGTACGGAGAATATAAATGGCTACACCGGCGGCCACAAGCACCAGAAAATCCAGTGGCACCCGGAGCACATTGAATATAAAATCACCCTTTTTCATGAGATGGGGTCAGGATTCATCTGGCTGGGTATACCACAAATACCGACCACTCTCAATGCAAAACCCTCACTTAATGATTAAGTGAGGGTTTTGCGCCTGCCTGCCGGCAGGGTCGGTGCGTGCGATAAGCCGAGTTCTGTCCCCCATCATGTCGCCATGGTGGGGGGACCGTCATTTATCTGCGATGTGTGTTGCCACACACCTGTAGCCCACCTTCGCTCTTGCGAGCTTCGGCGGACAATAGCGTACGAACTTTTCGCTGTGCCCTCCATAGCTTTAGCGACGGAGGGAATCAACGCTGTACTTGCACTCCGGTAAGGATTTAGCCGTTTCACCCCCGGTCTTGTTACCCGCGACCGGGATTGAGCGTAGCCTCCGATAGAATCGATGGCCCTGGGTCAGCTCTCCTGCACCTTTCGGCGCAGATCGTCTCTGCTCGCACCTCTTGGCTTGCGCCAGACGGGAATTACCCGCTACCATTCTCAGTGCCATGTGGCACCGTAGTGCTCGGACTTTCCTCACTCAGCCTTGCGGCCAGGCGCGACAGTCTGCACGCACCGACTCCTGTAGTATAGCACAGTTTTTATAGAAAAGCCAGCACTTGCCGATCTGGTGCCTACTACAATAATACTAGACTAGCAATTACAAGGGGCTCGTATTTGACATTCCTTAGTTTGTATGCTATGATGAACATAGTTCCATTCTGGAACATTTTGGAGGTACGCGATGGGCATTTTCAGTGTGTTCAGCGGTATCAGCCGCGACAACCTGGCCGAGAAGCTCGGGTTGCTGGGTCAAGACCTAGATCGTCGCATCGACGCCAAGGCCGAAGAGTTTGAAGCCGAGAACGGTCCGAATCCTCTGGCAATCCTAGCCGCCATTAGCCAGGTCGAGTCGGAATTACTGGAGGAGCACTACACCGGCACGAACATCAAGCAGCTTCACCAGAAGTGGATAGTCATCATGGAGACCATGTACTTCAAGAGGGTCGCGGTGATCAAGGACGATCCGTCCGTCTTCTTGCACTTCTCCGTGAAGGATGGCATCAGGAAGTTCATCAAAGATCGGTACCGCGAACTAAGCGCAACGGTGGAGTACTCGATGCTCCCCATGCTGGCGCTCGTCGATCGGGCCATGCTGGAATGTATGGCCAGCGGAGCACCAAAGGGACAAGACTTTGGCGCTTGGGTCCGTGAGGTCTGCCACTCGGGATACAAAGCAAAGGAGGAAGTCCTCAATCATCGTCTCTGAATCTGTCGCGCAACGCCCCGGGGTTTCCGGGGCGTTCTTATTCATCTACTTCTGTGCGACTTGTCCCGCTAATTTCTTGCCCTCTTCTTCAGGGTCAGCCTCGTCTTCCTCAATCAGAAAAGCTTCTGCTTTATCGTCCTCAATAAGCTCATCCTCTACGGCATTCATTTCATCCACAATACCGGTTGCCATCGTGACAGTAGCTGCGGCAATATCTTTCTCGGCTTCGGCGATGCGGGCATCCAGTCCGAAACTTTCGAGCTTCTGCGAGTCCTCGTCGATGCCGGCTGATAGGCCACCGAGTGCGGCCTCATAAAGCGCCAGCTTCTCGCGCAGTTCGTCAGCAAGCTGTTCCAACCCCCGAATTGCTTTTGCGTCCCGCTTTGTCATGACTTGTTGTGAGTGTATAGCGGTCATTATTTATTTACTTTAGCTGCAAAGAGGTCTCTGCTTGCCTTAAACTTCTTCATCGTGTTCGGTGATAGCCGGAGCTGTTGGTATTTCTGCGTCAGGTCCAATAGCTGCTGCCGTGTCGGAATGCCATCCTGATGCAACCGGGCCTGCTCGGATGCGACGAACGCAACAAACTCGTCCGGTTTTTCAATCACAAGCTCCACATTGTACGCATTCCATCGCTTCACAAAGTCAGCCGGTTGCCATTCTTCTGCCATGCGTTGCTCCCTATTGGGCCCCTCGGTCACCGTGGATTGCTCCGGACCCGCTGTCGTTGCAATGCCCGCCTGCGGCGGTGCTTCAACGGTTGTGCGTTTCGGCCGTGTCAGACCTGCCGCCTCGGGGAATTTCATGCGCTGCGCGATGGTCTTCTGCTTCAGCTCCCATGTATCTATCCCCGCCTGTGCGCGCGCCAGCGGAGCCCGTGCTTTCGCTACACTCTTATCGGCTTGCGCCTCAAGCCGTTCAAGACTTTTGACCTCCTGCTCAATTTCTTTGATAGCCCGCCGGGCACGGGAAGACATGAACATCGAACTTCGTTTTCCCGCATCTGCCTTTGCAACTGCGAGCTTCTTAAGCGCATCCTGACGCAACGCCGAAAGATTCTTCCGAACATCCATTGCTGCGGCTTCTTTGCTTTTCAACACCGTAGCCAACTCCCGGTACGGTTCCAGCTCGCGTTCGTAGCGTTCGGATACCTGCCGTTGTAAATCATTATGTTTCTCCTGCCAGCGATGTCGGACCGATTCATATTTGTCGACACGGGATTCGCATGTATTCGCATGTTTTTGCCATGCCCGGACCCGATTCGCATAAAACAATTTCATAGGCCATCCGGCGTCCTGGGCTGTTGCTTCCCAGTTCGATAACTTGTTGTTCGCCCGATTCAATAGTCCTTGTGTGCGGACCTGTTGCATCATGCGCACCTCTGCCATCTGCCGGTGGAATACCGATTCCAAACGCGGGGCAAGTGTATCAAGCCATGGCTTTGTCCCGCTCTTTTCGACCGCCCAGTCCAGTGCTCCGCGCACATAATCAAACGGGCTGATGTATTCGTGAAGAGGTTTTTGTTCCGGTGCTTCTTTTTCTTTTTGTGCGGGCCGCTCGACTGGTTCAGGTGCGGGTGGTTGGGGTTCCTTCAGTTCACTTATTTTCGCTTCTGCCGCTTCGCGCGCCACTTGTATCTCGGGAGACAGCGGTACATTTACCCTCTCGGAACCGACTTCTTTTTTCCCCGGTACTTCCGATGGGCCCCGTTCTTGCCGTAAAATATTCAGTGATTCATCGGGTGATGGTGCTACGACTTCCGGTGAGACCGACAGGGAAGCAGCTTCTTGCTCAAGAAGATTCCTGACCTTTTCCCGCAAGCCGCCGGCCGGAGTTATGTATTGAAGCATTTCCTGAACTGCCAAAAGATTTCCTTTTTCTTTGCGGAATGTGTCGCGGATGTCTGTGATGTTTCCGATCAGTTCGTCGGCTTTGTAAGGCTTACCGGTAGTGCCGATGACTTCCCCTGCCGTGATGAGTAATTCGCGCAACTGATCAAATGACTGCGCTACTGAAAAGTCTGGGCCCTTCTCAATCTTTCCCCTAGGCACTTCAACCAGTTCGGGTTTTGGTTCCTCTATCGTTTCCATCCGCGGGGGGCGGCCCTCCGCATTGACCTCCAATACACGGGCGCTTACCTTGCCCTCGGTAACGACATCACCAACCCGCGAACCAGTCGGATGCTCTGGTTCATTTTTCTCGCCAAATTGGAACCACTTATTTTGTGCTTCTACGGCAATGGCCTGGGCTGATTTTGCCTCGGGACTGTCCATGCCAAGTCTCCTTTCAATTTCGTACAGCTTTTGAAAAGCTTTCTTGCGTATATCATTCAGACGATCCTTTTCTGGTTCTTCCCTAGCCTCCTTCTCCTCAAGAGCATCACTGTATTGTTGTGTTAACTTTGTGAGCCGTCGAACTTCTTGCGGTTTCTTTTCGGCTTCGGCGCGTTTCAAGGCCGCCTCCGCGCTTTCATATTCTTCTTCAATTGAACCGAGCGTTTTCTTTTCACCCGAAAATTCGGCTGCCTTTGCTTTCAGGCCCCTCTCATACGCTATGCGGGCTTCTTCTATCTCGTTCTTTGCCGTTTCTTTTGCGGCTACATCCGGTGATGGCGTTGCATCAACACGATGCTTGGCGTCTTCGGCTTTCGATTCGACGCTCCGGTCAATCTGTTCGGGAGTGGACGGCTGTTCTCCGAATTCCTTCCATGATGCTTCTTCCCGTATACGCCATTGCTCTTCACTTTGTCGCGCCTCCTCCATATCTTCTTTGTGAGACGACTCTTCCATTGCCGCAAGCCGCACTACCGGACGCGACATGCGGTACGGCGGATGCGGGATTTCAAGTTCTTCGAGAATATTGTTGGTCATGTTATTATGCACCGATGCTCGCTTTGATGCGTTCTATTTCTTCCTGTGCACCTGCGGCCTGTTGTGACTTTGCCTGTGCAAGATAATCGACAACAATAGCGTCCATTTTGTCGATGGCCAGCTTCGCAAGGCGCTTGCGCTCTTCCAGTGATACCTCCATCGCTGCGCTTCCGGTAACCGCCGGTTTCTGCGTTAGTTCGTCAAGTTTCGCCAAAATATCGGCGCCCAATGCTTGGGCTTGCGCGCCCACATCCTGAACTGCCGGTTCGTCTGGCATATGGATACAGTATACCCCGCTCTTGTGGCGGGGTCGCGTACCAACTGTGGATACTATTTTAGCCGGAATGCCCCGGCAAGGGTCGCCAGTAAGCCTTTCTTCGCGGATTGAGCCGGTCCTTTTTGCATCTGCACAATCGCCACATGCGCTACGGCGGGAGCATGCTCCGTGGCATGCGACACCGCCGCCAGCACAGCGGAGCCGACCCGCGCCAGCCGTTCGTCTTCGACGCGCTGCACGAGCGATGAAAGCGTCGCGATTCGCGTTCGCATATCGCGGCGTTGGTCTATGGTTAGCATGTGTTGGACGGAGGCATACGAAACTTTTACGCGATGATGGAGGTCACGGACAGCCGAAAGGTCAATCTGCTGCATTGTGGCCGGATATTCGGTGCGCAGCTTATTGATCAATCCCATCAGCGCACGCCGCTCCTTTGATTGGGCCGGTGCCTCTGCCTGTTCATCCAGTTCCTGAAGCTTCTCCTGTGCGGCATCCAAACCATCATGAAGCATCTGAAGCTTTGCCTTCGTCAATTTGTTCTTCAGCGCAAACTCGAATGCCGATTCAAGAGACACGACATCCGCCAGAATATGCCGGACCTGTTCGTCATAAAGCTCCAACGGAATCAGAATGCGCGGCTCTTCAGGCGTTTTGACCGTTTGCCATTCAGCTTTCAGCGCTCGTATCTTCCGCTCGATTTCCGATTCGATATGTTCCGGGCTCGTCATGATGCTTTCATTATACTACAGCTCAAGTTTCGGGGAATCTTGTCGGTCAAGCGCTTCGTTGACCATGGCATCGGCGTCCTTGTTGTGCTCGCGGCGGACATGCGTGAACGAAATTTTGGCAAAATCCTGCCGCGCGTTGTACAAATCAACGAATAATTTCTTGAGTCCGGCATCGCGGACTTTGTATTCCCCGTTCACCTGACGCACAAGCAATTCGCTGTCTGCCATCACGCGCACATGCGCCGCGCGGGCGCGTTCGGCTCCGATGAGCGTTTTCAGTTTGTTCAGCGCAAGAATCGCCGCGGAGTACTCGGCAACATTGTTGGTCTGCACCCCTAGGTAGTGTCCTTGCTCGGTCCGGCGGATATCCGGACCTTCAATAACATACCCCGCCGCAGCAGGACCGGGATTTCCACGGGACCCGCCGTCGGTGTATACGGTGTACACAGATATGCTACTCATATTTCCGGTCCATGAGCTTCTTGAAGATTTCGTAGGTCGCACGCGCATCCACAAGCGCATCGTGCCACTGCTGGTTCTTGAGATGAAAATATCTTACTACTTCACGCATACGAAATCCGTCCATATGTGAACGGTACAAGTCGCTGAAAATCATACTCTGCACATCCAGTACCTGCCAATGATACGAGGGCTCGATGCCCACCTGATGAAATGATTTCTTGAGCTGAAAGAAATCACCGACAACATTATACCCGATGAGTACCGCGCCGCTGACGAATGCATCGAACCGCATCAGCGCCTCTTTCAGCGGTATGGCGTCTTTCCATTTGCGCGCAGAATAACCAATGAGCTCCAGTGCTTTGCGGTCACCGTTCTCCATGTGTCGCGGTTTTACCCGCGTCTGCCATTCGCCGATAATTTCAAATTTTGGCTGGTTCACCAACACAACACCGATTTGCAGTATCTCGTTGATAGCAGACAGTCCGGAAAATTCCAAGTCGACGAACGCTAGCGGCCGCTCCTTGATACGCGTATCCGATACATACCGCAACGGCATCTTTTCTTTTGGTTTTTTTACTTTATGCTCCATGTTTCATGCTTCATCGTAATACCCAAGTACTTTGAGCCCTGGTAGCTGTGTGCCCGCAAGAAATGCGAGCATCGCTCCCCCGCCGGTGGAAACAAATGTAAACTTCTCCAGCAGTCCGAGAACATCAACCGCAGAAATGGTATCACCGCCCCCGATAATCGACAATGCGCCGCTTGCGGCGATGGCACGGGCGATCGCTTCGGTTCCGGCCATGAATCGCGCATCCTCAAAACGCCCCATGGGCCCGTTCCAAATAATGAGCTTCGCTCCTTCCGCGAGCACCGTAAATGCCCGCGTCGTCTCGGGCCCGATGTCCCGTGCGTGGCCATCGTCCATGATAAAATCCGTCGGCAAGTGCAGTCGTGAGTCTTGCGTATTGATATTTGTCATCCCTGCGAGAATCTCATTGGCAGCCACACCGCCGACGGCAACATGCTCTGCTCGTACGATAAGATGTTCGATGACCGGTATCTTCGTGCTCGCCTTGGCACCGCCGATGTAGACTACTTTCCCCTGCGCGGGTGCATTAATGGCTTTCACAAGCTGTCGGGTTTCTTCCTGTATCAGCAAGCCGGCATACGCGGGCAAGAGTTTTGCCGCCGCAACAACCGATGCATGCTCGCGATGGCACACCGCGAACGCACTATTTACATAGAGGTCGCATCCCGCGACCAGCTCGCGTGCAAACGATTCGTCGTTGGTTTCTTCTCCGGGATGCTGGCGCGTGTTCTCCAACAGCACTACCTCATCCCCGAATGTAACGCCAAGCAATTGCTCCAATTGCGGTTTGAGCGGTTCAAAACTTGGCACCGCGGAGATGTGTGCCGCCAACACTACATGCGCGCCGCGCGAAAGCAGATAGTCCAGCGTTGGCTTCTGCCGCACGATGCGATAGCGTTCGGCAATCGTGCCATCAGTATTCACAGGTACATCAAAATCCGCGCGCAGAAATACTTTCTTGCCGCGTATATTCCCTGCTTGGTCGAGTGTACGCATCATATGCTCTCTCGAATATTATAGGTATTTCCGTGTCCCAACAACCCCCGATATGACTGCCTTGTTGCTTCTACCGGACATTCCCGCAACCGTCTGAACATCCGGCGCTTTGTATTCATCCGCAGTACTCGGTGATCCGGGAAGTGCGCCCAGCCCAGGAAGTCGATGCCGGAAGCTAGAGTGCGGAGAGAAACCTTGTGTGGATGCAAATCGAGATGAAGTTTTTCCTGCAGAAAGTCGCCGATACGAGACAGGAGTTCCTGCAAATAAGACTTGTCGCCGTGCAGAATTGCAAAGTCGTCCGCGTAGCGGATGTAGTGTTTCACTTTGAGCGCGTGTTTCACCCACTGATCAAACTCGTTCATATAGATATTCACCATGAGCTGTGATGTCAGGTTGCCGAGAGGGAGGCCCGGGAAGAAGCTGGAAATAATGCGGGACAGAAGCCAGAGGGTATCGGAGTCAGGAATGTGTTTAGCTATGATGTCGTTCAGAATGTCGTGGTCTATACTGGCAAAAAACTTGCGGATGTCGCACTGTAGCACCCAGCAGGTGCGGGTATGATTCTGGGAGACCCGGTACCCAAAGGCGCGAAACCGGTTTAGTGCACGATGCGTGCCTTTGCCCAGCTGACAGGAGAAGGAGTCGGCAATGAATTTCCTGCTGAAATAGTGACACAGCACCCGATGCACGGCGTGGTGCAGAAGGCGGTCCCGCACACTTGCTTTGTGGATACTCCGTGGCTTTGGGTCAGAAATGTTAAATGCTTCGTATGGTGAGTGGTGATATGTTTTTGCAATCAGATCGTTATGGAGCATAACAACATTATCCATTAGGTTGTGCTCAAAATCCTGCACATCTCTACGGGCCCGCTTGCCGCCCAAAAACTCCTTCCATGCTCCAAGGAGATTTTCCAAAGAAATGATATGCTGAAAGCCCTCATCAAGCTGAATATGACTCATTCGCCCAATAATACCCCCCCGGCTCATTCCACTACTCCAAAGCGCAAAAAGCGCTTACGGACTTTGGTATAGCTATCTTCAGACACTCCCGAAAACCCATCGGCACTCCCTGGGCGTGAGGGTTGATGCGTTATTTATTGAAATCATTGAGACACTCGCAGTCGCGAGTTTTCTGGTGCGTGAAGAAAAAATCCCTTATGTGCGTATTGCTATCAGAAAAACGGATACCCTCAAAATACTACTGATGGTGCTCTGGGAAACAAAATCACTCGACGATAAAAAGTACATCGCACTATCGCTCAAGATAGACGAGATTGGCAGGATGCTTGGCGGATGGAGCGGTCAACTTCAAAAACAAAACTCCCCCACGAAGGGAGAGAAATGAAGAGAGTTGCGCGGGGCCAAGAACACCCACCGATTGTCAGGGTACCAGGCATTGTCGGGCTTACCGTAGTTGCTGTTCAACCACCGGTCACTGCTGTCGTGTTCGACATTGAACACCTTCAGGTAGTCGTCCGAGTCCGTGTATAAAGGATGCCGTCTATGCCACTGTCCCTCGAATGCTCTTGGGACTGTATCGTATTCGGCATCATTAATGCCATAACATCCTTTACCAAGTATCTTCATTTTTTGAAGTTTCTGCATATGTCCTCCATCTCAAACCGTAATCGGAGATGTTCTCAACATACGGATACTGGATTCGGCAGCGGGAAACCGTAATCTCCCACATATTCGCCTAATACCAAAGTGAGTATACCAGAATAAAGAAAGTGGCCGTACACGCTTTCGCATGCACGGCCACCAGACGGGGCCGAAGGACTAAGGTTCAGAGGTCAGACAGACCAAAGAAACTAAGTGCCGAGGACTAAGTCGTGCGCGGGGCCAAGAACACCCACCGACCGGCAGGGTACCAGGCATGGCCGGGCTCACCGTAGTAGCTGTACAACCACCGGCCACTGCCGACGTGTTCGACACTGAACACCTTCAGGTAGCCGCCCGAGTCCGCGAGGGGCTCCATGGCAATCAGGAGCCATTCTCCGGGGGGTTGATCAGGGTACTGCAGACGAAGCTGCGGACCGACCTCGGCGGGACAGAGCCGGAGTCCCAACTCCAGAGCACGGGCGTAGATGGTATCGCGGCGAGCGGCCTGGGTGAAGCCCAGATCAGTGCCGGAGACGATAACGAGATCGAGCTTGGTCTTCTTGGGGCTCATGCTGTTCTTGGCCAGGATCCGACCGGCGTAGTCGCTGATGCGGAAGCCCGCGGATACCAGCGATGCGCGGAGCCCGTCCACGGTCTTGAAGGTACCAAGTGTGATGGTCTTCCAGACCGGGAACTGGGGCCAGGGGTCCTCCTTGCGGAGGAACCGCTTGAAGGCGGCGAACCACTGGGGACCTTCGGGTCCGGCGAGTTTCTCAAAAAATGCCTTGAACGGTCCGGCCGTCTCGGCCAGAGCGCTTGCGTCGAGCATGATGGACATGGTCGACTCCTTTCAGAAAACGAGGAAAGTGGTTTTTAACGAGCGCAGGGACTGATGTCACCCTGTATTTTAATTACACTCCTGTCTTCCTGATTTGTCAATCCCCTGTATCTCATCTTCTGCAATCTCGCTTGCAATGGTGAGAATCCGCGCAAAATCTTCAGCGCGGACGGACGCCCCGCCGACGAGAACGCCGGAAATTTCGGAGCGTTGCAAAAACTCATGCGCATTGGCAGGCGTCACCGAACCGCCATAGAGAAAGGCGATGTGCGACACATCGAAATGATCGGCTAACGCTTCGCGGATGAGACTCATCGACTGCACGGCGCTGGCGGGCGTGTCGGGTTTGGCATCAGGGTTGGTGCTAATGGCCCACACCGGCTCGTACGCTATGATGCACTGCCCTACCTGTCCGGGCGTCAATCCGCGGAATGTCGCGGCGACCTGCGCTTTGAGCGCATCCTGCCAATCGCCCTCGCGAGCTTGCCCGCCGAAGCCTTGGCGTAGGCGGGTGCGCTCACCGACGCACACAATAGGCACCAATCCGTTGCGGAGCGCCGCCCGCAGTTTTTCGTTGACCATTTCGTCATCTTCATTGAGCTTGTAGCGCCGGTCACTGTGCCCAACAATCACATACCGCACGCCGAGTTTTGCCAGTTGCGGACCGCTCACCTCGCCCGTCTGTGCGACATCATCACGCGCCGCAATATCCTGCGCACCCAACCGCGCTACATCGGCAAGCACGCCTTCGCCCAACATTGCGGCGACATCTTCCAGAAAAACAAACGGCGGACAGAACACAATATCCAGCTGTTGCGCCCCTGCGCCCAGTCCGCGGACATGTTCGTCAATTTTCGCGACAATATCCTGCGCCTCGGCAAGAGTCTTCGGATTCATCTTCCAATTCGCGATGATTAACTTTTTCATGTGGAATAGAGCCACGCAACATTGCGCAATTCCTGTTCTATCTTATACGCATTCCCGTGGCCGAGCAATCCGAGATAGGACTGGAGCGTAGTCTGGACTGGCCTCTTTACGATGTTACGGAACGCTCGTCGTTTCGTTACTGTTCGCAGAACTTTGTGGGTTGGAAAATAGGACCATCCAAGAAAGTCGACACCGGATGCCAATGTCTTGAGCGCAATCTTCCGAGGATGCAAGTGCAACAACAAATAGCATTGCAGGAAGTCGCTTACGCATGGAACGAGCGAGACCAGAAAAACTCTGTTGGGATGCAGTATGACAAAATCATCTGCGTAGCGGATATAGTGAGGCAAACCCATCCGGTTCTTCATGAAGCAATCCAGCTCATTCATATAGATATTGGCCAGTAGTTGCGATGTCAGATTACCCAACGGCAAACCCCTACCAGGGCTTGCATGGAAACTGCTGATGACTTCTTGAAGAAGCCTCATAACCAAAGCATCTGAAATCGTCCGCGCAAGAATGGCCGATAGTCTGACATGGTCGATGCTGGCAAAGAATTTTCGGATGTCACACTTCAACACCCAGCAGGTCCGAGTATTGTTTTCGCTTGTCTTGTTGATGAAAGAACGGAATCGCGCTCCGGCTGCATGAATCCCCTTGTCTACCCGACAAGAAAATGAATCGGAAATGAATAGATGGTCAAAGATTGGATATAACACTCGATGGATTGCGTGATGGAGCAAACGGTCGCGAACTGTTGCCTTATGGATATGGCGCGGCTTGGGATCGCAAATATGAAAGCTGTGATACGGACCATGCCGATACGCTCCATTGGCAAGCTCGTCGTGCAGGTATAGGATGTTGTCCATCAGTTCCCGCTCGAATTCTTGGACATCAACCTTGTCCCGCTTGCCAGACACGAACTCTTGCCATGCGAGCAGAAGATTTTCCAGAGAAATTATTTCCTCAAACATACAAAAACCTATATGACCCCCCCCCCAACAAGACTTACCGATACTGCAAAAGGCCACCGCCGCATACCTGCTCTGGCATGAGTGTCTTCCCCGTTTACCGCGATTGACTCGGTTTACCCTCGGCTCAAAAATAGATCGACTCTATCTCGAGACTATCGAATACATGCTCATCGCCGGATATACCGCCCGCGAACGAAAGCTCGTTATCGTTCAACAAGCAAGCGCCAAACTCGATACGCTCAAGTTTTTCTTGAAAATCGCCTGGCAGGCAAAAGCGCTGTCTCCAAAAAAGTATGCGGAGCTGTCAGCGCCAGTCGCCGAGATTGGTAAGATGCTCGGCGGCTGGCATAAACAGTTGACCAGCGAATAGACTTGCGGACTGCGGCGAAACGGTAGTTCTCGTTCCACTCGTTGTCGAACCAGTTCAGGTTCAGGTTGCGTTCATGGTCGTTCCGGTTCAGATACGCCACATTGCGGTTGTCATTGACCTTGGCCACCATGTGCAGAGTGCCATCCGTATCACTGTCCTTTAGCTATCTTCGGGACTGTATTTTATCCGGAGCCTGTGCTCACCAGCACCCTGCACCAAGTATATTCATTGGAAGAGAATTGCGATGGCACACTGACGACGAACATGTTCGCAGTCATTCTGTCCGGTCGCCAATTCTAGAATTCGGCCGCCCGAAGCCGTAGCCGCGGACCGCATCGCCTACTATCCACAGACAGTATACACAAAAAAGAAACCGCCGTGCGAGCACGATGCTCGCACGGCGGAAGGAACCAAGGCTCCCAGCACCTTGGCCAGTGCCAAGAGCCCCAGGTTCCCAGTGCTTACTTGCGGACTGCGGCGAAACGGTAGTTCTCGAACCACTCGCTGTCGAACCAGTACAGGTTCAGGTAGCGTACACGGTCGTACCGGTCCAGATACGCCACATAGCGGTCGTCATGGACCTTGGCCACGGTGCCCAGCGCAACGATGGGAAACTCCAACTGGAGACCCGAGTGTTGGATGCCGATCCAGAGCAACTCCAAGAAGGTGGCCGGACGCAGACCTTGGCGGTCCATGTCAGCGATGACCTCGTCCGAGGTCATCCGCTTGTTGTAGTGGAGCAGATGGACTTCGGCGGTACGGGTGCCGTCTCCGGTACCGAAACTGAAATGCTTGACGATGTTGGAGTTGACCCAGTCGTACTTGCCGTCGGCGATGAGCTGGACCGTTGTCTTGGTCAGATCCATCATCACGGAGATGGTGCGGTCGAGGAACTCGATGGCGGTACGCTTGGTACCGACGATGAGTTGGGCAATTTTGCCGCGCAAGTCCTTGCTCGTGAGGATTCGCTCCAGGTCGGCGTCGTTGCCACCCAGCGCGAGCACCGCATCCACGAGGGCCTTGAACACCTCGAACGCCTTACCCCAACCCTTGAGAAACTCACTCTTCTGACGAGCCATAGCTCGCCTCCTTCGTTTGTGGCTCATTCCCTACCCACGCAGAATACGGGGCCCGGAACTTGCCGTTTTCAATGTTCGCAGGGCTTCACCCCTGTATTTTTGTATTATATCAAATCTCAACGATAATAGCAAGGACTCGCTCGGACCGCCGAATATGGTGATCCGAGCGAAGCGATGGCGGCACAAGGCAAAACCGTACCTACCGTCGCGAAGCGCTATACCTTCGTTTCGCGAAGATGCCTAGCACAGTCGTCGGGATCGAACGGGTTGATATAGATGGCGGTTGAGAGCTCAAAGCCCGCGGCTATCGGGATGCGCGGTACGACCTCGATGTGCCAGTGATAAAAATCGTAATTGATGAGCGGGTCACGCATGACCGGTGCGGTATGGATATAAAAGTTGTAATCGACATCGTCCAGCGCGGCGTACAACTTACGCAAAACCACATTCAACATATTGGCGCATTGCGAAAGCGTGGCGTCATCGGACAACTCGAACCGCGGCATCTGCCGTTTAGGGAAAATACGCACTTCGTATCCGCCTTTGGAGACAAACGGACAGAACGCGATGAACTGTTCGTTCTCATACACAATGCGTTTGTTTTCGCGCAGCTCCCAGTCAATCATTGCCTGATGCACCGGAACCCCATGCTGCTGCATGTAGTCATCGGAACCCTGCAGTGAACGGACAATTTCCGGTGGCACAATGGGAGTAGAAATAATCTGCGAGTGATTATGCAAAATACTGGCACCTGCCGCGCGTCCGTGATTGTGGAATATGCTGATGTAGTCGCCGCACTCATCCTGTGAGATTTCAGTGTATCGGCCCCGGTATACTTGCAGGACCTCCCGTGTCTGCTCATCGGTGAACTGCGCGAAGTGCGCGTCGTGGTCGCGCGTGATGACCAATTCATGAAAACCGTTCGCCGCATGCGTCAGATACGGTCCTGCCTGTCGGGGCTCTCCGCATATCCCATGCTGTAACGCGGGAAATTTATTCGGTACCACCACGGTCGTCCACGGACCATTCCAGTCACCATGCCAAGTGATGGGTTTGCCGTTGTCATAGACATGCACCGGCGTTTCCTGTGCGCCCATCTGTTCAGGCTCAAAGACGCACTCCTCTTTCGATTGCATAAGGCGTTCGCGCTTCCCGTCATGCGGCCTCCGGGCACGCAAACTCGAAATAAGGACCCACTCGCCTGAAACCAAATCTTTTCTGAATTCGTTGACTGCCATCGTTTTATTTATTGTAATCCCCGCGAATGCGTTTGAATCCGACCAGAACGGTTTCCATGAGCACCTTCGGATAGGTCCAAAAATTCACGCGCGTTTCCGGCGGATTATTCCAGGTAATGGGAATCTCGCGGATACCGAATCCGCGGGCGCGCGCACCTGCCAGCGCATCCACATCGAATCCCCACCCGAAAATGGTAAGCCGTGAGAATATTTCCTGCGCGGCGCGTGCAGTGAACACCTTGAACCCGCGTTGAGTATCCCACACACCCGGCACCGCCCATATCTGTATCCAGAGATTTCCCGCCTTGCCCAACAATTGCCGCCAGAGCGGCTCCGACCCTCCGCGCACCACTTTAGACCCGTGTACCGCGAGCGAACCGATAACGACCGCAATCCCCTGTTCCAAGAGCGGCCGCATCGCGTCGAAGTGATCGATGGTGGTGCTGTTGTCGGCATCCATGAACAGACGCACTTCACCCGTACCGAACAGCATGCCCGTTATCACCGCATATCCTTTGCCCGGCCGCTTTTCATCGATAAGCCGGATACTGCGAAATTGATGCTGCATACCACGCACAATATCTGCCGTCGCATCCGTGGATCGGTTGTTGACCACGATAACTTCGGAAACAAAATCCTGCTTCGCCAGCCACGAGCATACGGCCTGCAGTGTCGAACCGATGCGCTTCGCTTCATTGTATGTGGGAATGATGACGGAGAGGTACATGTTCCCTCTTATAGTATACGAAGCATCAAGTAATGGAAACTACCAACGGAATTGACAAATGGGATTCCCTTCCATATTATATGCAGTCTGCATGCCGCACACCGAAATCATCACCATTCGTCCGGATGACGACCGCTATCCCGAATTGCTCAAACGCATCGCCGATCCGCCCGCCCAGCTATATTGTCTGGGCAATATCACGCTATTGAATTCGTTTTGCGTCGGGGTTGTGGGTACCCGCAAGGCCAGCGACTATGGCCGCCAGGCAACTGCGGACATCGCCGGCCAGTTAGCGCAAAACGGCGTGACGATCGTGAGCGGTCTGGCGACGGGCATCGACTCGGTTGCGCACCGTGCCGCGTTGGATGCCAAAGGAAACACGATTGCGGTCTTCGGCACGGGACTCGCTGACGACGATATTTTCCCCGTAGACAATGTACGACTCGCGCACGAGATCGTCGCCGCAGGCGGTCTGCTGATTTCGGAATACGAAGAAGGCGTGCATGGCCAGCCGTGGACATTCCCGATGCGCAACCGCATCATCTCCGGATTGTCGCGCGGTATCGTCGTGGTTGAAGCGGATAAGAAATCCGGCTCTCTCATCACCGCCAAAGCCGCTCTGGATCAAGACCGAGATGTGTTCGCCGTACCGGGCAGTATTTACTGGCCGCGCTCGGTGGGTTCCAACTGGCTCATTCAGCAAGGCGCTCGGCCCGTACTGTGCGCAGCGGACATATTGGAATCGTACAAAATGCGTCAAATTCCTCTGCCCGAAGCGGCTCTGTCCACATCCGATCCGGTGCAAGAGAGTATACTGGCACTACTGCGACAAAACGGTCCGACACATCTGGACACGCTGGCCTCGCAGACGGGATTCGACACGCCGCGCACGATGGCAGCGATTGCGATGCTCGAACTGTTCAGTGCCATCCAGCACATGGGCGGTGGTATCTACAAAACAACACAATGAAATTAGTCATCGTTGAAAGCCCTACAAAAGCAAAAACAATCTCCCAGTATCTGGGAGATGATTTTGTCGTCCGCTCGAGCTACGGCCATGTGCGCGACTTGCCGAAATCCGAGCTGGGCATCGACACCGAACACGAGTTTGCGCCCACCTATATCGTGCCGACAAAAGCGAAAAAAAACCTCACCGAGTTGAAAAAAGAAGCGGCAAAAGCCGACACTATCGTGCTGGCGACCGATGAAGACCGCGAAGGAGAAGCGATAGCATGGCACCTCTTTGAGGCGTTGGGTCTGGCGAAACTTCAGAAGAAAAACAAAGAGCTCAAAATCCAGCGCATTGTGTTTCATGAAATCACGAAGCATGCCATCGAAGAGGCCGTCGCGAATCCGCGCGACATCGACCGCCATCTTGTGGACGCCCAGCAGGCGCGTCGCGTGCTTGATCGTCTCGTCGGCTACAAACTTTCGCCGGTCCTCTGGAAACGCTACTACCGCGGGCTGTCGGCCGGGCGCGTACAATCCGTCGCTACACGGCTGATTGTCGACCGGGAACGCGAAATCGAAGCGTTCAAGCCGGAAGAATACTGGACTATCACCGCGACGCTGCTGTCCGACGAGCACAAAGACATTCCCATCATCGCGGAGCTGTCGCAACGCGACGGCAAGCCATTGGATAAGTTCGGCATTCCCGACGAAATCACCTCAAAGAAAATCCTCGCGGCGCTCGACGGCGCCCCCTTTACCGTCGCCGCTGTTGAACGCACCGAAACATCGCGCATGCCGCACGCGCCGTTTACCACTTCCACCCTTCAGCAGGAATCCAATAAGCGCCTGCACTACTCCAGCAAGCAAACGATGATGTTCGCACAAGGTCTGTACGAGTCCGGTTATATCACCTACATGCGAACCGACTCGGTCAGTGTGGCCGAACAAGCGCTCGGACAATCGAAAGCATTCATCGAATCGCAGTACGGAGCGAATTACTTCAAGCGTCGCAAATTCAAGACAAAATCCAAGAGCGCGCAGGAAGCGCATGAAGCCGTGCGCCCAACCGACCCCGCACGCACACCCGAAATCATGGCTTCATCACTCTCGCCGCAACAACTCAAGCTGTACGACCTCATCTGGCGTCGCTTCATGGCATCGCAGATGTCCGACGCGGTGTTTGATGCGACTGCCATTGATATCACCGCAAAGAATTTCGGTTTCCGCGCAAACGGTTCGGTGCTCAAATTCGACGGCTGGCTCAAAGTCCTGCCGTCAAAGTTCGAAGATAATGCACTTCCGCTGGTGCGCTCCGGGGAAACGCTCGCACTGCAGGAGTTCAAACCCGAACAGCATTTCACGAAGCCGCCCGCGCGATACAACGAAGCGTCGCTCATCAAAACGCTTGAAAAAGAAGGTATCGGCCGGCCCAGCACCTACGCCGCAATCATCTCCACCATTGTCTTACGCAAATATGTAGAAAAAGACCGCTCACGCTATTTTCACCCGACACAAATCGGCAAGGATGTGAACGACTATCTTGTCGAACAGTTCCCGCGCATCGTAGACCCGAAGTTCACCTCCGGCATGGAAGATCAGCTCGACGACATCGCCGCCGGCACGCGCCAGTGGGTCCCCACCATCCGCGCGTTTTACGCGCCGCTGGCGTTGGGCATCAAAGAAAAGATGACCGAGGCGCAGGCCGCGAAAGAATCCGAGATCGAGACCACCGACAAAATCTGCGACAAGTGCGGCAGTCCGATGGTGGTCAAGCGCGGCCGCTTTGGAAAGTTCATTGCCTGCTCAAACTTCCCCGAGTGCAAGAACATCTTCAAAGAACCAAGATCAACCGCGCCCGTTGAAAAAGTCGGCCGTGTCTGTCCGAAAGATGGCGGCGAGCTCATTTACCGCGTCGGCCGCTTCGGCAAGTTCATCGCCTGCGAAAACTTCCCGAAGTGCAAACACACGGAGAAGATCAAGAAAGCAAACGACGAACCAGTCACTTCTAAAAAAGAGGAACTGCAAACATAGAAATAGAACTGCTCTCGGCACTTCTGTTCCCGCTCCGCCCAGCGAGCCCGCCCCGCCTGGGCATACGCAGGGTCGCTTGCTGTGCCAAAGCCAAGCAAACAGCGATGACGACGCATGCACCGGGACCCGGCGTATGCCCAGGCGGGGCGGGAAGCGCTATCTGAAATGACCCCGCTTTGGCGTTGGCAACTGCGAAGATTCGGATGTGGAGCAGTCTCTGCACAACAGGTTGAAACCGCCAGAGAATAGTTATAGACTTGCGTCAAATGGAAACCGTGTTAGCAGACATCATTGCCCGGTTCGGATTATCGGACCAAACGCTCATCGAGCAGGCGTTCGAGTTTGCCCAACACGGCCACGAGGGTCAGGTGCGGGCATCCGGAGAACCGTACATCACCCATCCCCTGCAGGTGGCGACATTCTTGGCAGACTTGGGTTTTGATGCGTCCACAGTGGCGGCTGCTCTCCTGCACGATATTCTGGAAGATACGCCCGTCACGAAAGGAGAGCTGGAACTGCGTTTTGGCAAAGAGGTCGCATTTCTGGTGGACGGGGTAACAAAGTTATCCGCCATCACTCTGCGCGGCACCCGCAAAGATAAGAAGTCCGCCGACCTGCAGACCGAATCATTGAAAAAGATGTTCTTCGCCATGGCCGAAGATTTGCGCGTCATCATCATCAAGCTGGCCGACCGTCTGCACAACATGAACACTCTGCGCTATCTGCCCCCTGCAGACCGTGAACGCATTGCGCGCGAGACCATGGAAATCTACGCGCCCATCGCGGGACGACTCGGTATGGGCCGCCTCAAGGGCGAACTCGACGACCTGGCCTTTCCGTTCGCCTACCCCGCCGAATACGCATGGCTGAAGAAAACCATCAAGGGAAAATACGAAAGCCGCCTGCACTACATTGAACGCACCGCCCCGCTTGTGAAGCGGCGGTTGCTGGATGCCGACATCCCGGTCATTGACATTCACGCGCGTGCAAAACGCATGTGGTCGCTGTATGAAAAACTCCAGCGCTACAGTATGGATCCCGACAAGGTGCTCGACCTCGTCGCGATGCGCATCATAGTGCCGGAAATAAAAGATTGCTATGCCGCCATGGGCGTCATCCACGCGCACTATAAACCAATGCCCGGCCGCGTGAAAGATTTCATCGCCCTCCCCAAGCCCAACGGCTACCGCTCACTGCACACCACGGTGTTCTGCGAACGGGGCCGCATCGCTGAAATCCAAATCCGCACACCGGAGATGCACGACCACGCCGAGAACGGCATCGCATCGCACTGGGCGTACACCGAAGCGGGCAAGCCCCGAGCAGTGTCGGCCAAACAACAGGAGCTCGCATGGGTGAACCAGTTGAAGAATGTCCTGCGGGACATCAAAACATCGCAGGGCATGGCCGACCTGAAAATCGAATTCTTCAAGAACCGCATCTTTGTGCTCACCCCGCACGGCGACATCAAAGATCTTCCCGAAGGCGCAACGCCGCTGGATTTCGCATATTCCATCCACTCCGAGTTGGGCCATCGAACGACCAGTGCGCTGGTGAACGGCCGCATCGTCCCGTTGAGCTCGGCACTGCAATCAGGCGATGTGGCGGAAATCATCAAAGGGAAGGAAGCGAGGCCGAGCAAAGGCTGGCTGCACATTGTGAAGACAAACCAGGCCGCCAAACACATCAGGTCGTGGTTCAATAATTCGGGGCCGCCGGATAAGTCCGAATCTAACTCGGAGCCATCTCATAGCTCACGCCTTTCGACAGGCACTGCACGCAAGAAAGTCGCACGCCCGAAGACGATTGCGGCTCATGCTTCGGCTATTCTCATCGACGGCCAGGATGGGATGGCATATCGGCTCGGCAAGTGTTGTACGCCGACCACCGCTTCCCCCGTCATCGGCTATCTCACGCTCACCCGCGGCGTCACCGTGCATGTCGTCGATTGCGCCAACATAAAAACCGCCGATAAACAGCGGCTATTGGACGCTCAGTGGGAATAACACCACTATCGCCTATAGCTATCGCGTGCCAGCTCAACAGCACGGCGCTGCTCGGAGCTCATTCGTTTGAATCGCGGATCAAAAAGCAGGCAGGTAAGAATCCCCACAGCGCTAGTTGGCGCAGCGGCGGCAGCTTCTGCGAGTTTACTTCCAATCATCTGATCGAGTTTGCTCTTCGGTTCTAATCTCTCTATTTCGCCACTGATGTATGCAATGACTTCAGGGTCGTTTTCTCGTAGCGCAAAAGCGTATAAATCATCGAGACCACCTTTTGCATCGGCGCGGGTCGCTTTTCCTGAAAATCCGGCATCCAAGATTATGCGGGCGGCACGAACCAATTCTTGCGCCCGCTCAATACTGCCGATTCCGGATGTCATATTGACAATTCCCGCTTGTTGCTCATACTCATTTAACGCATCTTGAGCCTCTTGGACTTTTGGATTTTCCAAATCCAGCGGATTATTAATCCCTTCTTCTTTCAATTTCTTGAACAATTCTAAAGCATTCTCGTAGCTACCGAGTTCCGTTTCTTTCTTTTCCGGCGGTATCGGAGGACCTTCCATACTTATAGATTAGCCGATAATCTTTTTAACGACAGTGTTGAGGTGCTCCAAATCGGCAAAACGGATAACGATTTGCCCGGTTCGCGATGAAGACCCCTGTGCGCGAATGATGACCGGCGCTCCTAGATGATCAGCGAGATTGCGCATCAGATCATCAAACCTTTCATTGTGACGCGCTTTCCGCCGACCGACCGCGGCTTTCGCGGATGATGCGGCGTACTCGAGGTCTTTTGTGGAAAAACCACCGGTCGCAATTTGCTCGTACGCCTGTTTCTGCGCAGTGGCATCCTGAAACGACAGGAGCGAACGGGCGGCGGTCCCACTGATGCGGCCATCGCGCGTGGCATCTTTGATGTACTGCGGGAGGTTGACCAGACGCATCACATTGGCAACCGCCTCGCGCGATTTGCCAACCTTATCGGCGATTTCTTGCTGCCGGAGACCAAACTCTCCCGCAAGCCGGCAATAGGCTTCGGCCTGCTCGATGGGATTGAGGTCTTCGCGTTGGAGATTTTCGATGAGCGCGACTTCAAGCCGGTTTGATTTTGTCCCGGAACTGCTGGGTGTGAGGTCGTCGCGGATGATTACCGGCACGGTCGGCAGTCCCGCAAGTTGCGCGGCACGCCACCGGCGCTCTCCGGCAATGAGCTGGTAGGTGACCGCTCTCCCCCGCGGGAGATCTTCTTCCATTTTAGAAACCAGTAACGGCTGGAGCACACCGAACTTGCGAATGCTCCGTGCCAGCTCGGCGAGCGCCTCCTGATCGAAATCGGTGCGGGGCTGATCGGGGTTGGGTTGAATCTTTGTGACCTCAACAAAGAAGATACTCTCGCGGCGGTTGTTCACCGCATCCGCGACGGAGTCGGGAATCAGGGAACCCAACCCTTTGCCTAATCCGAATAATTTTTTGGGCATAGTGTCAGTGTAAACGAATTATCTCCTCTGCCAAGTGGCGGTACGCCATGGCGGCTTTTCCGGCGGGGTCATGCTGAAGAATTGTTTTCCCAAAACTGGGCGCTTCCGCGACCGAAATAACCCGCGGTATCACCGATTGGAACACGCGCCCCGGAAAATTGTTCATCACTTCGTTGACCACCTGCCGTGAGAGTTGGATGCGCTTGTCGTGCATGGTGAGCACGACGCCCAGCACGCTCAAGTTTGGATTGATGCCGCCGCGTACCAGATCAATGGTGCGCATCAGCTGGCCCAGGCCTTCCAGCGCATAGTATTCGCACTGCACCGGAATCAGCACATGATCGGACGCCGCGAGCGCGTTGATGGTGAGCAATCCCAACGACGGCGGGCAATCGATAAGCACATAATCGTAGTTATTGCGCAGGTGGTTGAGCGCACGGCGCAGACGATATTCGCGCTCCTCCATGCTCACCAGCTCTACGGTCGCGCCCGCCAGAGACTGTGCGGCTGGCAATATGTCGTAGCCGAAAATGGATGTCTTGCGAACCATCGGCAACGGGTTGGCGTCGCTCACCAGCGAGTGATACACATTCTGGGCGGCCGGTTCCACCTCCATGCCCAGCCCCAGTGTGGCGTTGGCCTGCGAATCTAAATCAACGAGCAGAACATATTTACCCTGCGCGGCGAGATACGCGCCAAGATTGACCGATGTAGTGGTCTTCCCCACACCACCCTTCTGATTACAGACAGCAATGATTCTCGCCATGGCCATCCCATTCTATTGGATAATCCAAGATTTGCAAAGAAACAACGCGCAACCCCACATTGAAAAAATCCTAAACCATGCTATAATAACTTTCACATGCCGCTGTGGCGGAATTGGCAGACGCAATTGACTCAAAATCAATCGGGAGCAATCCCATGTCGGTTCGACTCCGACCAGCGGCACAGAACAAAAAATCCCTAAGGGATTTTTTGTTCTGTGGATGCCGATCCTTTTTATTTATGCACACCTTCAGGCATTGCGCTGAAAATCAACATGCTATCATGCGCGTATCGCGCGGCGTGCGCGGGGGGAGTTACCCTCCGAAGCCTTAGCGAAGGAGGGATGAAACAACTACACAAACAAAAACATGAGCGTCAGCGAACGGAACCGCTGCCCGAATCCTATCTGCTCTGTCGCGAATGCGACGGCACCTGGGTCGACAGCCGCAACGGCACCTGCACCCACTGTTCAGTGCATACGACAAGCCAGGATTTTCATCTCTGCCTCTCGTGCGCACTGACTGAAAAAAGATGCCAGCACTGTGGTCAGGAGATGCATGTGCATATAGCCAAGTGCTAAAAGAATCGCCCGCCACATGGCGGGCGTTGTGTTAGCTGTGCTTGATCAGTTCGGCGCGATACTGTTCTTGAAAAAACATGAGCGCCCAGTCCTCCGCGCTCCACCCCCGCTGGGTCCAGTGGATCCAGCGGCCACACGCAACCGGCTGTCCGCTGACCCATTCGTACTTATAGACAATCTTCCGCGCCCACGATGGCAAGTGGCCCCAGAAAGCGACAACGATTTTTCCAATCTTGGACCACTGATACGAATAAGGGTGAAAACCCTCGTAATGGTCCGTATGGATAACACCGTCGAACAGAATTGCGCCTTCCGATGACTCCACCTTGAGGTGATCACCCTCCTCAATAATCGCCAGCGCATCGTACATCAGATCGGAACCGCACTGGTCTGTATCGACATCCAACACCCAGACCGTGCCTTCACATCCCGTCTCAAAAAAGTCAAACAGGACACCCGTGTACCGTTTTTCCATGCACACCTCCTCGTATGAACTGCCGACAGGTTATCAGATATGAGTTACCAGCACAATCAGATTCTCCAGTACTGCGGAGACCACCAGCGGACCCATACCACCGGGAACCGGCGTCAGAAGGCCGGCTTTTTTGTGTGCTGAAGCGAAATCAACATCACCGAAATATGCGGTGCCCTTTTTGGCGAATCCGTAATCAATAACGATCGCACCCTCGCGTATCCACTCGTCTGTTACGAGGCCGGGCGTTCCGGTTGCGGCAATCACCATCTCTGCCTGCCGTGAAATCTCCGACGGATGAGGCGTGTTTATGTCGATGATGTCTACACGCGCACCCTGTTGCGCAAGCCAGTGAGCGACGGGTTTGCCCACGAGCTCACCCGCTCCCACCATCGCAATACGCATATCGCGAATCGCAATCTCGTGCGCGTGCAATACATACTTTAGCGCCAACACCGACGAAGGCACGACCGCACCATGATTTTCATAAAACATCTTCTGTGTATGCGGCGATAGCACATCCACATCTTTCTGTGCGGGTATCAGCGACAACAGCGCCGCGCTGTTCCACGATACGGGTAGCGGCAACTCCACAAAAATTCCGTGCACGCCCTCATCGCCGACTAGATACTGCAGAGTCTGCCGCGCCCCATCTTCATCGTTTGCATCAAAAAAATAACTGGAGAATTCAGCGCCAATTGATTGTGCCGCCTTTTGTTTCAGTTTCACAAATGAACGCAGCCCCACATCGTCGCCCACGCAGAGCGCGGCAAGACGCAACGGTTCACCGAGCGCGCTCAACTGTTCGGCAAGGCCGGTCATCACCACATCCGCAATTGCTTTTCCGTCAACAATTTCCGCGGTCATTTTTCTTTATTCTATTTTCCACTTTCTATTTTCTATTCTAGAGCAACGCTAGTATCTTGTCTGCACGCACAGCACCCTGACGCAATATGCGCGGCACGCGGCCGGAGAGATCCACCACAGTTGACGGCAGAGAGTCCGGCAGCGGCCCGGCATCGATAATCACATCCGGCTGCGGAACCGTCGCCGTGAATGCGGCGGCGATATGCGCGGCGTCACTTGTCGGTTCCGAGCCAGACACATTTGCGGATGTCCCCGTGAGCGGGTAGCCTAGGTGACGCAACAGCCCCTGTAAAAATGGGAAGTCCGGCGCGCGAATACCGACAGTCTGCCCTCCCCCACACATGACGGCCGGCACAATAGAACGACGCGGCAGCACGAATGTCACCTTCCCCGGCCAAAACTGCTCGATAACTTTTTCCTGTTCGGGAGTGATGTACGCAAGCTCGCGTGCCCATGACAGATCGCGCACCAACATCGGAAGCGCCTTCACATAACTGCGATGCTTGATGTCGAACACCCGCCCGACCGCCGTCGGGTCCAATGCATTGCATCCCAAACCGTAAAGCGTATCGGTTGGAAACACCGCCGTGCCGCCGCGGCGCAACACCGCCACAACCCGTTCAATGACCGGCATAGTGTCCGCGGCAAAGTCAGTCTTGAGCGTCTGCATGGCAGGCTCCCTCTTGTCGGTTTCGGATTACTTCTTTTCTTCCTTCTTTTTCTTGGGCTTCCAGCTCTCCATCTTTGGCCGATCCCATACCTTGTAATTGACCATTAGATTGTTGACGGTCGGGCTGATCTGCGCGCCGTTAGCCATCAAAGCTTCGATGCGTTCGCGGTCCGCCTTGAACACCTTACCGCGGGGGTCGTAGGTGCCAAGCATTTCTTGGTATTTTCCCTGCGGCTTCTTGGTATGTTCAAGCACAACCACCTTGAAATGGGCTTGCTTCTTCTTCCCGATGCGTTGCAGTCGGATCATCAACATAGTGAACTATCCTACTACATAAGCACTAAAAAGGCAAGTATTTGACTATCTCTCACGGTCGTGCCATATTCATTGCGGAGGCTTAACAAATGACCATAGTGCAGCTGTGTGAACAGCTTGGTGCAGCACTCATGATGCGCATTCAGTACCCGCGCAATGAGTTTGAGACCTGTGCAGGCACGCATACCTGCTATCTGGACCCCGAACGATGCGCCGTCTTCATAGACGGGAAAAGGAGCCTTCCGGGATTCCCGTTCGGAATCGGCTGGAATGAACGGGAAGCGATGACCGATCTGGTCGCGGGGCTGCTCGAATTGCGGAAGCCGCATGGGAAAGCGCCGGTGCATAGCATCGTCATCCGCTGCCGGAGTCTCTACGACAATCAGATTCGCGAGATTCCCATCCCCGCGGACCTGACCGCATAGATAGATTGAGGTAACCATGAAGAACTTGCGGAAGTTTGTGCACGATGTGTGCCGGCAGACAGGCGCTAATTGCTTCATCGATATCACCTACTTTGCCGGCCCACGGCCGGAGGTGTCCGGCCCCAACGACATCTTCGTTGCGCGCATGAGGATGCAGATTCTTCTCAACGGAGCTTTTCCAAACATTAGCCTCTGTTACAAGGATGAGCGGCTCACGCGCGAGTTCGGCAGTGTCTACGGTCGTGGTCGCACCGCCGACAAGGCATTCGCAGCGCTTCTGCGTTCCATTGCCGGCAAAACACTCACCGTGACCATCGGGGACACCACCCATACCATCGATGTGCCGCGCAACATCACTAAAGGAAAGCTCGTCACCAAACCCGACCCCTTGTATTATTCTCGTGGTCGATAACACTCAGCCGCCCCTCACCGGGCGGCTTTTCTTATTGCGCCGCACTGCGCCCTGCCCAATGTTTATTCTGTAGAGCATCTTCAGCGGCGGCTTGCTGGGCATCCTGTTTACTCTCGCCCTGACCTTCCCCCGCGAGTTCCTTTCCCAAGTACACGGCAATCTTGAACTGCCGAGCATGGTCGGGCCCCCACTCTTCCATGACGCGGTAGGTCGGCGTGACCCCGATGCGGTCCTGTGCCTCTTCCTGTAGGAGCGACTTGGGGTCGCGGTACAATTTTTTCGAAATGATTTCGGAGAGGTGTGTGAGCACAAATTTGGCAACGAATGTTTTGCAAGGCTCATATCCGCCGTCGAGGTACATCGCACCGATGATCGCTTCAATAGCATTGGCAAGAATGTACTGCCGCGCACGCCCCGTATCGCGTGCCTCGCCGCGCGAGAGTAGCATATAATCGTTGAGGTCGAAGTCCGCGGTGATTTCAGAGAGGATATTTGCGTTCACCAACGCAGCCCGCCAGTTGGTCATCTCCCCTTCGGGTGTCTCGGGATACTGCGCGAACAAATACTCGGTAACGATGAGCTCCAATACCGCGTCCCCCAGAAATTCCAACCGTTCGTTGTGGCCGATAGGCCAGTCGGGATGCTCGTTGAGGTATGATCGGTGCGTCAACGCTTGCTCCAGCAGTTTGGAGTTTTTGAAGGTATATCCGATGCGCTCTTGCAGAGGCGCTAGCTTTTGACTCGACATCCCGTGATGCCCAGCCACACATCACGCACGGCGGAGTCTCCTCCGTGCTTGGTCTATGGCCGGGTGATTATTATTCTCCCGACAGTTCTGTCGGTTGCCCTTCTTTCATTTCTCCGTCCTTCTTGCGCGGCGGCGCATCGTCTTTGCCCGGTTCTCCCATTTCTTTGTACACAGTCCCGAGTACGCCGTTGATGAATCTGCCGCTGGACTCACCGCCGAACGATTTCGCCAGCTCGATGGCTTCGTTGATAGCAACCTTTGGCGGCACCGCATCACGATCACCCCACATTAACTCGAAGAGTCCCAGACGCAGAACATTACGGTCAACCATCGCGATCTGGTCGATGGGCCATTGCGGAGCGGCGGTCTCGATGATTTTGTCGATTTCGTCGATATGTTCCAGCGTTCCTTTGACCAGCTGGACGACAAACTCCGGTTCATCGAGTCCTTCACCGAATTCCTTGAGCATGTGTTCGAGAATTTCCGGCAACAGGTCATTATTGCGACCTTTGAAATCCCACTCATAGAGGGACTGCATCGCAACCGACCGTGCAAGATGTCGTGAGGCCAAGGAACAAAAACTTAGCGATCGTTATTCTTACTTCGCCTGATGCTTCTTCTTCTCCGCTTTCTTCATCTGCTTCGCCAGCACATTGACCACTTCGCGGCCCTTGTAGTACCCGCAATATTTGCACACCGTGTGCGGCTTGCCCATCTTTTTGCACTGACTGCAGGCGATGAATGCCTGTTTCTTCAACGCCAAGTGGCTGCGACGGCGCAGCTGCTTTCCCTTGGCCATATGGTGTCGTGGAACTCCCATCGGATAGAATCTAGAAGCTAGGAAATAGAATCTAGTAGTTATCGTTACATTGGTAGATTTAACGGTAGCATAAAATCGTCATACTTACAAATCACCAAAAAACGGGTCGGAAAAACAGCCCAAAAACTGTCCACTTTGCGGCATGGGCAACAGTGGGCTACAATGCCCCCATGGACCGCCGCCCCAGCCAATTCGACACGCCCCCACCTGGGGGCTTTGTTCACCTTCATACGCATTCGCACTACTCGTTGCTGGATGGGCTATCCAAAATAGATGCACTGGTGAAGCGCGCAAAGGAACACGGCATGACCGCCATGGCACTGACCGACCACGGCGTGCTCTATGGTGCCATCGAGTTTTATAAGAAAGCGACGAAGGCGGGCATCAAGCCCATCATCGGGTGCGAGATGTACATCACCGACACGACGCGGCACGACAAACAGCCTACCATCGACACCGACAAACGCTGGCATCTCATCTTGTTGGCCAAAGATGAAACGGGGTACCGCAATCTGGTAAAGCTCGTGACCGCGGCGCATCTGGAAGGGTTCTATTACAAGCCACGCATTGATAAACAGCTTCTGCGCGCGCACCACGAAGGGCTCATTGCGCTGTCGTCATGTCTCGGCGGAGAAATCTCGCGCGCACTGGCCGCGGGTGCCGACGAGAAAGCACGCCGCATCGCTACCGAGTACCGCGACATTATGGGGCCGGACAATTTCTATATCGAACTGCAACAGCACACCAATATGCCCGAGCAAAACGAAATGACACCCAAGCTCGTTGCACTTGCCCGCGAATGTGGAATACCACTTGTCGCAACCCAGGATTCACACTACTGCACACCCGATGATGCCAAAGCGCATGACATTCTACTCGCGGTGCAGACGGGCAACACGATCCATGACGAGAAACGGTTTTCGATGAATCAGGATGATTTTTCATTCTGCTCCGGAGAGGACATGCGGCAGAAATTTGCTTCTCTACCAGAGGATGTATCGCGTGAGGCATTTGCAAATACGGCTATCATTGCCGACCGGTGCAATCTCACGCTCGAGTTGGGCAAACTACAACTCCCCAATTTTCCACTGCCCAAAGGCCAGACCGATCCGTCCGAATATCTCACAACGCTGACTTATCAGGGATTGCGGCGCCGTTTTGGTGCGAAGCCGGACCCGTCAATCGTGGAGCGGGTTGAATTCGAATTGGGCGTTATCAAGCAGGCGGGATTTGCGGGCTACTTCCTTATCGTGCAGGATTTCGTGAACTGGGCGAAAAATCAGGGCATCTTTGTGGGTCCGGGCCGCGGTTCAGCAGCAGGTTCGCTGGTGTCGTACCTGCTGAACATCACCAATGTCGACCCGCTCAAGTACAATCTGCTATTCGAGCGGTTTCTCAATCCCGCCCGCATCAGCCAGCCGGATATCGATCTCGATTTCGCCGATGCGCGCCGCGGTGAAGTGCTCCAATATGTCGCCGAAAAATACGGCAAAGACCATGTAGCGCAAATCATCACCTTCGGCACCATGGCCGCCCGCGGAAGCATCCGTGATGCCGGCCGCGCGCTGGGATACACCTATGATTTTTGCGATTCCATCGCCAAGATCATTCCGGCCGGCCCGATTCCCGACTATCCGGGCAAACGCACCGGCAAACCGTTCCTCCAGCACTGCGTGGAGAATGTGGACGAAGTAACACAGCTCTACAACTCCGACACACAGGCAAAAGCGCTCATCGACGCGGCCTGCAAACTCGAAGGCGTGGCGCGCCACGCGTCCACGCACGCCTGTGCTGTGGTCATCACACCCAAACCGCTCACCGAATATGTACCGCTCCAACAGGGCACGCACGAAAATGACATCATCACCCAGTACGAAATGCACGCGGTCGAGGACTTGGGTCTGTTGAAGATGGATTTTCTCGGACTGGCGAACCTCACCATCATCGAAGATACGCTTAACATGGTGAAGTCAAATCACGGCACAAGTATCGACATTGATTCCATACCCCTGGATGATGCGAAGACATTCGCATCATTACAGCAGGCACAGACGACGGGCGTGTTCCAGTTGGAGTCCGCCGGTATGAAACGCTATCTCAAAGAGCTCAAGCCCACCGGCGTAGAAGACATCATCGCGATGGTTGCGCTGTACCGGCCGGGCCCGATGGATCTGATTCCCGATTATGTCGATCGCAAACACGGACGCCAGCGCGTTGAGTACCTGCACCCCGCGCTGGAGCCCATCATGAAACCGACCTACGGCATCATGGTATACCAAGAACAGCTCATGGCGGCCGTACGCGCACTGGCGGGTTTCACGCTAGCCGAAGCCGATGTGATGCGTAAAGCCGTCGGAAAGAAAATCAAATCACTCATGGAGGAGCAAGAGGGCAAGTTTAAGGAGGGATGCGCAACCGCCGGAACGCCACCGGATGTTGCGAACAAATTCTGGGAGCTCGTAGAACCGTTCAACCGTTACGCGTTCAACCGCAGTCATGCGGCGTGCTACGCGATGGTTGCCTACCAGACCGCGTACCTGAAGGCTAATTTCCCGAATGAGTTTATGGCCTCATTCATGAATTCGGAGACCGGCGACATCGAGCGCGTCGCATTTCTGGTGGATGAGGCGCGGCAGATGGATATTCAGGTGTTGCCTCCCGACATCAATGAGAGCGCTGAGCGGTTCACGGTGGTAACGAGTAACGAAAAACGAGAAACGAGTAAGCCGTCGTTGCGGTTCGGGCTCACTGCGATCAAGAACATCGGCGCAACGGTTGTCGGTGCCATTATCCAAGAACGGCGCGCCAACGGACCATTTGTGAACATTGAAGATTTGATTGTCCGCGTCCAACACAAAGACATGACCCGAAAATCGCTGGAGGCACTGGCCAAGTGCGGAGCGCTCGACGGTATGGGCGAACGAAATACGCTTTTGGCGAACATCGAGACACTGCTTATCCACGCAAAAGAAAAACAGAAACATTCCACCATGGGACAGGTCAGCCTGTTCGGGGAAGCGATGGAAGCGGAACTGCCGCCCGTGAAACTGATACCCGCCGAGCCCTCGGCAAAAGCAGACCGTCTGCGGTGGGAAAAAGAACTCATCGGCTTGTATGTCAGCGAGCACCCGTTGAGCGACTATCAGGCGCGCCTTGCGCTCGAGCGGCCCACCGCCATCAAAGACCTCAAGCCCATCCCCGGCTCGCAGGCAAAAATTGCCGGTCTCATCACCAGCACGAAAAAAATACTCACCAAAACAGGCAAACCGATGCTGTTCTCGCTCATCGAAGACCTCACGGCAAAAATAGAGGTGGTGGTGTTCCCCTCCGTGCTGGAGAAGTCTCCGAACGCCTGGGCGCCCAACACGGTCGTCGTACTGTCGGGCAAGCTCGACAACCGCGACGGCAATCTCAAACTGCTCTGCGACACCGCAAAGCCCATCGCTATCGTGGCATGAAAAAGCGGGGCCCCGTGGACCCCGCCGCTTGCCCGTTAGGGCGGTGGATCTCTTCCGTCAATCATGACGGCCTCCTCTGAAGAGTACCAAGCAAAAAAGAGTCGCCGTTTTACATGGTTCCCTCGGCCGTTGCGCGAGAAGCGCGGGGCCCCGAGAGCGAGACTGGAACCAGCCTCTATACTAATGATAGCAGGTTATATGTCATTTGTCAATAGTTTCGTAAATGGCACTATTTTGCTAGGATAACATGATTATGGCACAGAACATCGAACATATCCGACACACACTCGCCCACCTGCTCGCGGCAGCCGTGTTGAAGCTGTATCCTGATGCCAAGCGCACCATCGGACCGGCCATCGATACCGGCTTCTACTATGATTTTGAGTTTTCCGCGCCTATCAGCGATGAAGATTTGCCGCGCATTGAGATGGAAATGAAGAAATTGCTACCGACTTGGACATCGTTCTCCCATAAGGAAGTCTCAGCCGACGAGGCGCGTGCATTTTTCAGGGACAACCCCTATAAGCTCGAGCTCATCGATGAAATTGCGGCGAAGGGTGAAAAGCTCACTCTGTACACCTCCGGCGATTTTACGGATCTATGCCGCGGCGGCCATGTGGATGACCCCTCTTCCATTGATCCGGCATCGTTCAAGCTCGACAAGCTCGCGGGCGCATACTGGCGCGGCGACGAAAAGAACACCATGCTCACCCGCATCTATGGTTTTGCATTTGAGACTGCTGACGCGCTGAACGCCTATACCACAATGATGGAGGAAGCAAAAAAGCGCGACCATAAGGTGCTGGGCCTCCAGCTCGATTTGTTCACCTTCTCCGAATTAGTCGGTTCCGGCCTGCCGCTGTGGACTCCGCGCGGCACGCTGGTGCGCAATCTGTTGGATGATTTTGTCTGGTCTCTGCGCCGTGCCCGCGGATATGAACGCGTTGAAATCCCGCATATCACAAAGAAAGATTTATATGAGAAGAGCGGTCACTGGGACAAATACAAGGACGACCTATTCAAGATTACGACCAGAGAGGGACATGTATTCGCGATGAAGCCGATGAATTGTCCGCACCACACACAAATCTACGCCCGCCGACCGCATAGCTACCGCGAACTCCCCCAGCGCTATGCAAATACCACAATGGTGTACCGCGATGAGCAGTCCGGTGAGCTTGCCGGCATCACGCGCGTGCGCTCGATCACGCAGGACGATGCCCATGTGTTCTGCCGCATGAATCAGGTCAAGGACGAGGCGCTCAAAGTGTGGGACATCATCCACGAGTTCTACGGTGCATTCAACATTCCGTTGCGTGTGAGACTATCACTGCGCGACCCCGCACAGCCCGAAAAATATCTGGGCAATGCCGCCAACTGGGAAGCCGCCGAAGAAATACTGCACGCTATTATCGCAGATAAAAAAGTGAACGCCATTGACGGACTGGGAGAAGCTGCCTTCTACGGCCCGAAGCTCGATTTCATGGGACGCGACGCCATCGGACGCGAGCATCAGGTTGCCACCATCCAGCTGGACATGAACATGCCGGAGCGCTTCGACCTCACCTGCACGAATGAAAAGGGTGAGCATGAACGCATCGTGATGATACACTGCGCAATCATGGGCTCCATCGAGCGGTTCATGGCGGTACTCATCGAGCACACCGCGGGCGCACTTCCGCTATGGCTCTCCCCCGTGCAAGTGGCGGTGCTCCCCATTTCCGATAAACATACCGACGCCGCACATGCGCTGGTGCCCGAGCTCCAGCTCGCAGGTATCCGTGTGCAGATGGACGACGCGAAAGAAACAATCGGCAAGAAAATCCGAGCATCCGAAACGATGAAAATTCCCTATACGCTCATTCTGGGCGATAAAGACATCGCCGCAGGAGTTGTCTCGGTGCGCAAGCGCGGCGGCGAGGACTTGGGGCAGCTGTCGCTGGACCAGTTTATCTCTCATCTGAAGAAGGAGGTCGTAGCAAAAGCGTAAGAAAAGCCCCCTCGTCAGGGGGCTGTCAATGAAAGATTGTCCAGACCGAGAGGGCGCCCGCCATGAGGTAGGCGGTCCGAATCGCGTTCCCAACAACGAGAGCGTACAGTCCTCCGCGGAACTTCGTGATGCCCACACCAAGCAGGGCCGGTGACCGCACGCCCCACACTGGATATACACCGACGCCGGAGAGAAAGCCACACCCCGCCCACTTCGTCATGGTCAGCAAACGACGCCCTTGTCGATGCGCCTGATCGCGTCGGACGCGTAACTCGTCGAAAAACGAGTCAACATACCCTTCTTGGCGAATGAGCCTGGCTGCCTGCTTTGCAACCACGATGAGACGCTGAATGCGGTTCGTGTCCGCGATGAGATCGCAGAGCCACCCCCAGAACCAGTATGTCCATGCCATCTTTCCGGTTGTTATCAGGATGACGATGATAGTCGCGGGCACGATTCCGAGTCCCAACCACAACCGCCATGCCTCCGATGAAAGGATGAGCAGGTCGCCTTGAATTGGGATCGTCAGCACCGCGACACCCAGCGGCCAGAAGTCGACTACATGCCGGTGCATCTCTCCTCCTTGCAGTAAAAGGAACGGTTGGGTATATTATACCATGTTTTATATGAAAGACAATCGCCCACGCATCATCGTTGTTGCCGGTCCCACCGCTTCAGGAAAATCTGATATCGCGATTGCGTTGGCGCGCCGCTTCAACGGAGAAATCATTTCCGCTGATTCGCGGCAGGTATACCGCGGGATGGATATCGGCACCGGCAAAGTCACCAAACGCGAGCAGAAACTCGCCCGACATCATCTTCTTGATGTTGCCTCCCCAACCCGACAATACAGCGTAGCTCACTTCAAACGCGATGCACAGCGTGCGATCCGCGACATTGTACGCCGCGGTAAAATACCCATCGTCTGCGGCGGTACCGGCTTTTGGATCGATGCTTTGGTGTATGACCTGCAGTTGCCGAATGTGAAGCCCGATGCCAAACTCCGCGCGCAGTTGCGAAAGCTATCCATAATACAACTCTACACCCGCCTGAAAAAGCTCGACCCCGTCCGTGCGGCAACTATTGACCGGCACAACCCTGTTCGTCTTATCCGCGCACTGGAAATCGTACTCGTCACCAGCAAACCCGTTCCCGCTAAAAAGGTACAAGCTACCAGCTACAACCCTCTGTATCTGGGCGTATCGCGCCCGATGGATGAACTCAAACAACGCATCGAGAAGCGTCTGGACGCCCGCCTCAAGTCGGGCATGGTTGCCGAAGTGCGCCGGCTGCGCACATCGGGTGTTTCCTGGAAGCGACTGGAATCGTTCGGCCTTGAATACCGCTGGGTCGCAAGATACTTGCAGGCAGTAACAAAAAACAAGAAACGAAAAACGAATAGTTTTTCAGAAATGAGAGCCGGATTGCTGCGTGACATTATCGCCTACGCCAAACGCCAGCTCACCTGGTGGCGAAAAAATTCTGATCTAGTCCATATCGCCGATGAAGCTCACGCACAGAGGTTCGTGGCAAAATTTCTAAAGTCTGCTCAAAAAACAAAATGAGCCACCGATGGTGGTTCATTTTATAGGCCCCAAGAGCGATAAAGTTTTATTGCACACTCCCCGGCTTCCCCTTACGGTTGGCCTTCTTTCTCTTGGGACCCACCTATAAGGTATTCTTCGCTCTTATTGCGTCAATATCAGTTATCCACAGGCCCTACAAGCTCAACTTTTCCCGCAACATCTGCTCGGCAACTTTCGGGTCGGCTTTACCTTTCGAAAGCGCCATCACCTTGCCGACAAGCGCTTTCAGCGCGACTTCTTTGCCACCCTTGAAATCGGCGACAATTTTTTCACTCTGCGCGATAGCGTCTTCGACAAAGATGTTCATCGATACCGAATCGGACACCTGCGCGAGATCTTTGGCCTTGATGATGTCTTCCGGGTCCTCGCCCGTCTCCCACATCGTCTGCAAGACAACCTGCGCGGCGGTACTGCCGATTTGTCCCGACGCCACGCGGACGACAAAATCAGCGAACAGTGCGGGAGTGATCTTGGTGTCCTGCGGAATGGCTGAAACGGCATTGAGCTTCGGCTGCAATTGCGTGATAAGCCAGTTCGCGGCAACCTTAGTGAGTTTTCCATAATCGGTCGCCTCGCCCGTGACGGGACTGTCTTCGGCCTTCAACTCGGACACGACTTCTTCAAAAAAATCTCCCAGCTCCTTGAACACCGTCAAAATCTCCACATCACCATCGGGCAAACCGTACTCGCGCGCGAACCGTTCACGCCGCGCCACAGGCAGTTCCGGAAGTGATGCGCGGATGGCTTCAATCTCGGTGTCGGTGAACACGATAGGCGGGAGGTCGGGTTCCGGGAAATAGCGGTAGTCGGCACTCCCCTCTTTGGTGCGTTGGCTAATCGTCTTGTCGTGCACATCGTCCCACCCGCGCGTCTCCTGAACGAGCGTCCCGCCCGATTCAAGCACTTCTGCCTGCCGTTTGATTTCGTAATCAGCAGACTTTGCCGCTGAAGAAATTGAGTTGATGTTTTTGACTTCCACTTTCGTACCGTAGTCCTTCTGTCCTTTGGGCCGTAGCGACAGGTTTACCTCAATGCGCATCTGGCCTTTTTCCATATCCGCATCAGACGCCCCGAGATACCGCAAGATGAGCTGCAGTTCGGATGCAAACCGGCGTACCTCTTCGGGTTCAGTGAGGTCGGGATGCGTAACCAACTCCATCAGCGGGACACCTGCGCGGTTGTAGTCGACAAGCGTGACATCACCCGATTCGTGTATCAGTTTTCCGGCATCTTCCTCTAAATGGATACGCTCGATACGAATCTTCTTCCCGCCCACATTAAGCACACCTTCACGACAAAATGGAACCTGAAATTGAGATATCTGGTACCCCTTGGGCAGATCGGGATAGAAGTAATTTTTACGCTCGAAGAATGAATGCTTTTCGATACTGCACTCAAGCGCCAGACCGGCCGCGATGAGTTTTTCCACCGCACCGCGGTTGATAACCGGCAGTGTTCCGGGGTGGCCCATGCAAATGGGACAGACATTCAGGTTGGGAGTCTTCTCCAGTGGGTCGTTGGCACAGTCGCAGAACATCTTTGTCTTCGTGTTCAGCTCCGCGTGCACTTCCAAGCCGATGGTGGTCAGGTAGTCGGTCATTGCATTGCCACTGTACCATGAAAATAGGTGGTTATAAAAGACCATCTCCTGATAAGAGATGGTCTTGGTTTGTCAGAACTATCCGATGTCGCCATGGGCCGCACGGAGCCGCGACCGAAGCTTCTCGACCAGGCCGTCCTTTTCGAAATGGTGCTTGACGCGCTCCAGCACCTGCGGACGGGTCAGTTCGTCCGTATCAATTGCATGAATCTTCCACGGACGCTCGGCCCGATGCTTGAGCAGATCGGCGAAACATTCGAACCCTCGTGACACTCGGGCATGAAACTCTTCGCCCCTCGCCTCAATACGATCCGGCTGCTTGTTCGGATTGCGCATGCGGACAACCTCTGGCGACGCTTTCAGAACGAATGTGATGTCGGGCACCACACCGCAGGTCGCCAGTTCGATCGCCGGAAGCGCGAGAGTCGGATCTAGGCCACATCCGGCAACCTGATATGCGAGAGAAGATAGGGTGGAGCGATCGAGCACCACGATCTCGCCAGCTTGGATCGCCGAGATGATTCCTTGTTTCATCAACTGCGCTCGCGACGCCAGAAACAGAAACAACTCCGCCGCCGGAACGATCGGTTGCGAACTGTGCTTGAGAATCTCCCGCAATGTCGGACCGAGTGACCCGCTGCCCGGCTCATAGAGCTGCTGCACCGGGATCTCCGGAAACTCCTTTTCGAGCCACTCGGCGAATATCTTCGCCGTCGACGACTTTCCGCATCCGTCGTTGCCCTCAAATAGTACCAACATAATTTTCTCCTCAAAGAGCCGGGACCAGCATAGCACAGCAAAACCCCTCTGCAAGGAGGGGCTTTGCGAAAAACATCAGCCGAATTACTTCACTTCAATGCCCATGCTGCGGGCGGTGCCGGCGATAACTTCCATCGCGGCGTCGACATCATTGGCATTGAGGTCATCCATCTTCTGCGTGGCGATTTCTTTGAGCTGAGCCTTCGTCACGGAACCGACCTTTTTCTTGTTCGGCTCTCCGCTTCCCTTCTCCAGGCCGGCCGCAACGCGTAACAGATATGCTGCGGGAGGTGTTTTGAGTTTGAATTCGAATGTGCGGTCCTCAAAGATGGTGATTTCCACCGGAGTCACCTGGCCGGCTTTGTCTTTGGTGGCCTCGTTGAACTGCATCACGAACTGCTGGAGGTTGATTCCGTGCGGCCCGAGCGCAGTGCCGACAGGAGGTGCCGGTGTGGCGCGTGCTCCTTCGACCTGTAATTTGACGATTGTTTTTACTTTCTTTGCCATAGTTCAGAAATTAGAAATTGTAATTTATAAGTTATAAGTTTTTAGATTTTCTTCATTTGAAGAAAATCTAGTTCGACGGGTGTCTCGCGACCGAAGATGGTGACCAGTACTTTGACGCGACCCTTCTCAACATCAACTTCGCTGACTTTGCCGTCGAAATCTTTAAACGGACCGTCGGAGATCTTCACGCGGTCGCCTACCGCCACATCCACCTTGTACTTGGGCTCCTCGACTCCCATGCGGGCCAAAAGACCGTCCACCTCGGAGCGGGCCAGCGGTGTAGGCGTCGTGCCCGCACCGATGAAACCGGTGACACTGGGCGTGTTGCGAACCACATACCAACTATCATCGGAAACAATCATCTCCACGAGCACATAGCCGGGATAGATCTTTTCCTCAACAACCTCGCGCTTGCCGCTCTTGACGCGAATTTTCTTCTCTTTCGGAACCAGGACATTAAAAATCTTGCCCTCAAAACCGAGCGATTCAACGCGCTGATTAAGACTGCGGGCGACACTATCTTCGTACCCCGAATAGGTGTGAATTGCGTACCATTCGCGCTGACCGGTTGTTACTTGTTTCGGCATAGATAAAATGACGGGTTACCCGATGAGACGGTTGAGGATCCAGACAAACACCGAATCAAGACCTCCTAAAAAGAGAGCGAAAAACAGACACAACCCCAACACAACGCCGGTGTAGGCCATGAGCTGCTTGCGCGAAGGCCAACTGACCTTGCCAAGCTCGACGCGTACTTCGCGCAGGAATGTGATGAATCGATCCATATTCTTTAGTATACAAGGTAACTCAGATTTGATTAAGTCTGTCGGCATCAAATCTGCCTGATTCCTAAGGTAACTCAGAATCGTCCGAGCCCTTCGGGCTGCGATTCTGCCTGATTCCAATGAGCCTAAGCTCATTGGAATCAAAAGCGCCCGGAGGCGATGCGAACATGGTACCAGAACCGCCCAAAAGCGTCAAACCTCCACCCCGCACCCATCCCCTTCAGTCGCGTCGTCTCCAGAGCGGCTCACGAATCTCGTCAGCATCAGAGAGGGCCATGACGCACCAATGGCCCTCTCTGGCTGGACTCGAATGTTCGCTCCGCTCTTCCGCGCCATCTCAATCAGGGGCGAGGCGTGGGGTGTCGTGTCCGAACAAGGTACAGCTACTTGAAACCTAGCAATAGACATTATATACTCCAGCCGGCTGTTTATGAGGAGGCTATATGCCTGAGCATGGTGATCCGATTCCTGGCACAGTTCTTGTTTTGTTCAAGCAAGGAACTTCTTTCGAAGAAGCTAGACGGGTTATAGTAGAGTTGAGCAGTGGGGAAATTTCGATCATTGAATTCATCCCGGCTCTGTGGTGTGCGAGAGCCACTGTACCCATAGGGGAAGAAGCTCTTTGGGTCAGTAGGCTTTGCAATCATGAAAAGGTGAATGTGGTCGAACGGGAATGGTATTTCAAAGGTCACAGAGAAGACCACAGAGGGACTTAACCGTCCCTTCAGCTAGCCCATTTCCTTGAACTAGAGCATCGGGTAGTTCGCTCTCGCGCCCCCGCCTCCCCAAGCGAGGGCGTTTCTTTTGATCCTACTAAATATCCAAGTTCTGAACGCTTCGGGCGTGAGTCTGAATAAATTTCTTGCGGGGAGCGACCTCCGCGCCCATTAAGACATCGAACACACGGTCCGCCTCCTGGGCGTCCTCAATGGTAACCCGTAGAAGCACGCGGTTTGCGGGGTTCATGGTGGTATCCCACAGCTGTTCGGGATTCATTTCTCCCAAACCTTTGTAGCGCTGAATAGTGAGCCCTGCGATTTTCACGACGCCCTCCTGGGCTTCGCTCTCATCCGCTCCGGAAACTGCCTCCGCGGCCTGTTCAGCGCCGTTTCCCCCTTCGAGCGGTTCTGCAGCAAAATCGGCAAATCCTTTCGCGTCGCGTGCAGGTTTTGCCGTCGGTTTCGGAAGTTTGATATCGGCAGCCTTGGCATACTGTGCAACGATTTTTTCTTTTTCTTCATCGCTGTACACATACTGCACTGTGCCGCCTTTGGCGATGCGGTACAGCGGCGGCTGGGCAATATAGATGTGACCGCCATCGAACAGTTGCGGGAAGTGACGGTAGAACAGCGTCAGAAGCAGAGTGCGGATGTGTGCGCCATCAACATCGGCATCGGTCATGATGATGATTTTGTGGTATCGGAGTTTTGCCAGTTCAAATTCTTCGGCGATTGCAGTGCCCATCGCGATAATCAGTGCGCGTACTTCCAATGAGGCAAGCATCTTGTCGATGCGGGCCCGCTCAACATTGAGAATCTTTCCGCGCAACGGAAGAATCGCCTGGAAATTGCGGTCACGGCCCTGCTTTGCCGAACCGCCGGCCGAGTCGCCCTCCACGATGAACAGTTCTGACTCTTCCGCAGACCGGCTGGAACAATCGGCGAGCTTGCCCGGCAAGGAGAAGCCGTCCAGCGCTCCCTTGCGCAGGACTGTGTCGCGTGCAGCTTTTGCGGCGGCCCTCGCCTTGGAGGCCAGAATAACCTTGTCCATAATAGCCCGCGCATCGGTCGGATTGCGGTCAAGCCAATCGGCAAGCTCAAGGTTCATGACGGTTTCAACCGCAGCGCGCGCTTCCGGAGTGCCTAGCTTAGCCTTGGTCTGGCCTTCGAACTGCGGCTCGCGCAATTTGACCGACAAAATGGCCACCAACCCTTCACGGACATCGTCACCGGTAAGGTTTTCGTCTTTTTCCTTGAGGTAGCTGTTCTTGCGCGCATAATCGTTGAGCGTGCGTGTAATGGCGGCTTTGAAGCCGGTCATGTGCGTTCCCCCTTCAATCGTGTGGATGTTATTAGCGAAGCTGATTTCTTTGGCAGACAGATCATCGACATACTGGAACGCTATTTCGACATCGATGTCCTGCTGTTCTTTGTGTGCGTAGAAAATATTGCGGTGCTTCGGTTCGATACCGTGGTTCAGAAAACTCACATACGACACGATACCGCCTTCAAAGTGGAAGGTGTGGCTGGGATACTGCGGCTCTTTCGCGGCAGGTGGTTTCACGCCGACGCGGGCGTCGATAATGTTGATGGTGATACCGCGTGTCAGGTACGCCTGCTGGCGCAGGTGCGCCAAAATAGTATCGAGCTTCCATCCGCGCTCTTTGAATATTTCGGCATCAGGCTGGAATGTAGTGATGGTGCCACGGAATTTCGACTCTCCGATTTTCTTGACGGGTTTCTTCGGCTTGCCGCGCACA
The DNA here is from genome assembly GCA_038065515.1 of Patescibacteria group bacterium. GTDB lineage: Bacteria > Patescibacteriota > Minisyncoccia > 2-02-FULL-40-12 > GWA2-44-9 > JAGOPO01. The sequence goes on from JBBTQV010000016.1 coordinate 73,084, forward strand.
TATTCCTGCATGTATGCCGCGCCGTCGCGGTGAACCTCGGCTTTCAGGTAGCTCGACAACGCGTTCACCACACTCACGCCCACTCCGTGCAGTCCGCCGGAGACTTTGTATGCTTCTCCCCCGAATTTGCCGCCCGCGTGCAGGGTGGTCATAACCGTCTCCAGCGTGCTCACGCCCGTCTGCTTGTGTTTCTCCACGGGAATACCGCGGCCATTGTCTTTGACCGATACCATCTCGTCGGGCAGTAGCGTAACGGTGATGTGGTCGGCGTGGCCTCCCATCGCTTCGTCCAGCGAGTTGTCAAACACCTCCCAGATGAGGTGGTGAAGACCGTCGATGCCGGTGCCGCCGATGTACATTCCCGGGCGTTTTCGGACGGGCTCGAGACCCTCCAACACGTAGATGTCGGAGGCGGTATAGGACGATGGTTTTTTGACTTTTTCTGCCATGATTGAAGCCACAGACCCCCGTCAGGAGGTATGTGTATGCTCTATAATTGTACTCGTTCCACAGCCAAATGCAACTAAGAAAATCGGTATAAATCAGTCAAAATCCCCTTATTTTCTTGGCTTTTTTGATATTGACTTTTCTTATTTCTTCTGGTATACTTAAATAGTGCATGGTGAAGCAATGCCCTCATTAAAGGAGGTCCTGATGAACGGGTTACGAGACGCACTGGTGAGCGCTGGTGTCGCCTCTTCGGTGGAGGCCAAACGCATCGAAGCGCTGAAACGCTTCGCACAGGAGGAGCGTGAAAGTAACCTCCGCTCCAAGCAGCAGATGCAACAACAAGCATCACTACTCGACCTGGAGGAAGCCGAGTCAATCCGAGAGTTCCGAGACAAGGCCCGCAAACTCCTGATGGAGCGCCCGGACCTCATTCGAGATGTCATCAGGTCGGCGCACCGGTTCAAGGATGCCGATGGAGGCAAGAAACTGGTCTGGCAGTTCTTCCAGATCAGAGACACGCTCGCGGGAGTCACGATGAATGAACGCGAGCGATTCCTGAAGCGCGCACTGCGCGCCCACGGAGTCACCTTCGAAATCCCCATGGAGTAATCGCCGTGATAACGCGGCAGAAAGGACGGGTAGCGATATGTGCGATTAGGTACCACCTTCTTCGGAAGGTGGTTTTTTAATTTAGCTAGCGGATTTGTGCGTCTAATTTCTCCTGGAGCGCCTTCTTGATAGCGGCTTCAGCGACATTCGCATCCTCATCTTTGAGGGTGCGCTCGTCGGACCGCAGGATGACATGGAAGGCCACGCTCTTGCCGTATTCGGGCTTGTCGTTGTCTTTTCCGATTTTTTCTTTGCCCGTCGGCTCAAAGACATCGAACACATCGACATCCTGCACCAGACCACCGGTGTCTGCGTCCTGCACAACCTGAAGAATATCATCGATTTTTGTGTCCACGGGAACCATGACCGCGATATCGCGCGTGACTGACGGATACTTCGGGAGCGGTTCGAATTCGCGCTCCTGCTGTGCATGCGCAACCAGCGCACGCAGATCCAATTCGGCGATTGCGGCGGAGCCCTTCAGCTTGAGTGCGTCATTCACGCGGCCGTGCACCATGCCGACGAATCCGAGCACCTGCCCTTTCTCCGTCCGGATAAGCGCCTGTCTGCCTTTGAGCGTTGCATTGATGGCTCCCCCGTCCCACGGGAACGGCTCGGCATCATCGTAGTACGCGTCAGTGACACCGAGCCGTTCAAGCACCAAATCGATTGTGCCTTTGAGCTCGTAGAACAGTTGCGAATCGTTGCCCTTTGCGGCAATCAGAAGCCCCAGTCGGTTTGATTCCTTGCCCTGACCGATGCGGTCGAACACATGGCCCGTCTCAAAGAGATGCACGCGGTCGGTGAAACGAAGATTATCGCGCGCGTTAACCAGCAGGCGCGGGACCAGCGAAGAACGCAACCATCGGTAATCGCCCGATTGCGGCTGGGCAAGTTCGTGCAGATCATCGAGCTTCAGAATTTCTTTGAGTTCGTCAGACAGAAACACATAGTTGAATACTTCGCTGTATCCTGCGCCTGCAAGTATGCGGCCGATGGCGCCGCGTTCGCGGATGAATGCATACTCATCCCACGCAACCGCCTCATCTTCACGAACCCATGAATGCTCATCGAAGACGGGCATGACCGGCGCGAGTGACGAAATCGCGTCGTACCCGTACACGCGGCCGATTTCTTCGATGAGGTCCTCCGCTCCGGTGACATCGGACCGGCGGGTGGGCACAAGAACTTTCATGCGGCCATCGTGATTGCTCACCTCGAAACCCAGTGATTGAAGAATGCCGCGGATCTGTGGTTCACCAATATCGATGCCCAGCAGTGAACAGGCATAGGCACAATCGAACATCACCTCGCGCGGTTCAGACACTACGGGATACACATCAATAACTCCCCGCTCAACACTGCCTCCGGCGACCTTCGCCAAGAGTTCGGCAGTGCGCATCAGTGCGGGCGCAGTGAGATTCGGATCTACGCCGTAGCAGAACCGCACAGAAGCATCCGTACGCAAATCCAGCGCACGGCTCGTCGCACGGATAGACTGGGGACTGAAATTCGCAGCTTCCAACAATATCTCGGTTGTAGCATCGCTGATGCCGGTACCGGCACCGCCCTTGATGCCCGCGATAGCGACAGCTTTGCTGCCGTCGGCGATGACCAGCATCGATTCATCGAGCTTATAGATTATGCGCGCTTCATCGAGCGCCTGCCTGCCGGTAGGCAAGGCCTGCAGCGTTTCCCCCGGCTTTGCATGGCGCACAACAATTCGGTCGATGAGGTTGAGATCGAATGCGTGCATGGGCTGTCCGAGTTCCAGCATCACATAGTTGGTGACATCAACCACATTATTGATGCTCTGCAGTCCGCACTGCGCAATCCGTTCACGCAGCCACGCAGGCGACGGGCCGACTTTCAGACCTTTGACCACTAGTCCGCTGTAGCGCGGGCACGCTTCGGCATCTTCGATGGCCACCTCTTTGGACGGCTGTTCGCTCACGCTCCACTCATAGGCGGGCGCTGTAAAGCGTTGGTTTGTCAGCACGGCAAGTTCGCGAGCTACGCCCAAGTGCGACAGACAGTCGGGGCGATTGGGAAGGATGTCGATATCCAGCACACTACCCGAGACTTCATTGACCTCGAAAGCTTTTGCAGTCAGCAACTCTGCCGCCTGTTGTGCGGTGAGCGCCGATGCTGATAATTCTTTAATCCAATCGTATGAAAACCTCATAAATTAAAACTGTTGGAGGAATCGCAGATCGCCACCATTGAACAGGCGGATATCGTCGATTTTGTGCTTGAGCATCGCCATGCGCTCCAACGCCATGCCGAATGCAAATCCTTGCATCTCTCCGCGCACATAGCCCACCTGTTCAAATACATTCTGGTGCACCATGCCCGCGCCGGCTACCTCGAGCCACTTACCCGCCAGCTTGCCCGAACTACCCTGGATGTATACCTCGACACCCGGCTCGACAAATGGGAAGTAGCTGGCGTTGAACCGCACCTTGATCTCCGGGTCACGAAAGAACCGCTGGTAGAAATGCTCCATCACGCCTTTGAGATTTGCCATCGACGGTGCATGCTCCCCTTTCCGAGAAACCATGAGCCCTTCAATCTGATGGAACTGGAATTCGTGCGTCGCATCCGTCGCCTCATTTCGGTACACGCGCCCCGGTACGATCATCCGAAACGGCGGTTGGTGCGCCTGCATAAACCGCACCTGCATAGGGCTGGTGTGTGTGCGCATCAACCAATTTTTATCTTTGCTATTTGATTTTTTATCTTTCAGCCAGAAGGTGTCCTGCATGCCACGGGCCGGATGGTCAGCTGGCGTGTTAAGCGCGTCAAAGTTGGTCCACTCGGTTTCCACTTCAGGCCCCTCCAGAACCCGAAATCCCATGGATACGAAAATGGCATTAATGTCTTCCTGCACTTGTGTGAGCGGATGCACATGACCCCTACGGGCACGCAGTCCGGGTGCGGTGACATCGAACTTCTCCAGCGTGGCATAGCCAACCTCTTCCAATCGATTCTTGGTTTTTTCAAATTCCTCCTCAAGCTCCGCGCGCACGCGATTTGCCGTCTGCCCGAATTCTTTGCGTTGTTCCTGGGTGCGGTCTTTGAGTGTGCGCAAAAACTGCGAAAGCTCGGAGCTGCGTCCCAGACTCTTCACGCGCGCAAGTTCTAATTCCGCCAGTGTGCGGAGATTTTCGAGGTCCTTGAGAGCTACTTCTTTGATTTTCTTAAGCGTGTCCTGCATACATTTTTCCCTAGCGAAGCTTCCACCGGATAACTGAAGATAGCACCAGTGTAGCCAAAATAACGCCCCCCAGCAATCGCGCGCCCAATATTTCCCGCTGGAGCGCCATGAGCAGACCGACGGCCGCAATTGCCGGCGGCAACGCTGTCCAGAGCGCCTGCGCAATCGTTTGACGCAATAACAGCAGTATCGTGCACAGAAATCCCCACATCGTCAGAAATAGCGCAGCCCACAACAACCGCACCAGTTCGGGTTGTGCTTGTGAGGGTTCCGTGGCCATCACGACGACAGCCACCGCTACCATTGCTACGACTGTAGCCACTCCCGTTACGATTGCAGGCTTGATACGCATCCTCCAATTATACCAGAAGACCGCCTTGATGGCGGTCTTCTGTGTCTGCGCGGGCGGCCGGATTCGAACCGGTGACCTTCCCCGTGACAGGGGGACGCTCTAACCAGCTGAGCTACGCCCGCATGTATAGCCAAGTGACCCCGAGAGTTCCCGCTGTCACCGGGCTAAAATACACTTCAATAATACCTCATTTCCAGTAAAATGCAAGGCATTCTTTATGACTCATCCAACGCGGGATGCCACCAGATGCGGACAATGGAGCGTGTGCCGTCGTAGGTAATATGATGCTCCTCGGGCATGAGGGTGGAATTGGAGCCGTTAGAAACGGCGTGGTCGTCACCTACATAGAAACCGGCATGGAGGTGCGGTGTCTCATCGGCACTTGGCCGAGGCTTCCAAATAATGACGGCGCCATCGCGTAATTCCGGCATCTGCATCCATCCGGAAGCAGATAAGTCCCGCTCCAGACCTGCAACTCCGGCGTGCATGTCGCCAATGAGTTTGTTGAGATAAAGTATCGCCGAAGCGAAGAACCCGCACGCGAGTTCGCCGTTCTTATTGATGTCGCGAACCTCACCGTCTACCGACGCCCAAAGATTACGAAAAATGTGATTCTCACCTTTCGCCGCATTGCGAATCATCGCAAGGTAGCTCTTCTTTTTCAGTATTCTGACTTTGGTCATATGAGACATAAAATATACATCAATACTGCTTTTGATGGTAGCTCAGAATCGCTTTTGCGGCAAAGCCGCTGCGATTCTGCCCGATTTCATTTTGCCTTATGCAAAATGAAATCGAAAAAGGGCCGCGAGATTATCTCGCGGCCCCAGTACTACCGATGCAGAACACACACCACTACTTCCTGCCGCCTGCCCCCCGAGGAGGCCGCCATCTGCGGTGCCGCAGCCAGATTATCTGGCGGACGGGTCCCGGGCGGACGCAGAAACAGGTAGTCGAATGCGTCTTTCTCTTGCTGGCTGAAATCCAACAGAGGATCAGCGGAGCCCATGATGCCGCAACAGGGATGACCCTCGATGCCGGTGACATGACCGAGCTCGTGCGCCATCGCTTTGCCGATGTGTTCCGGCATTGCACTGTTTGCATCATCGAGGAATACCTTCCATACGATGCGCGCTCCGACGACGACAGGCCCTCGCACCGTAAGAAAGGTTACCGCCCAGGCATTTTCGTAGCCCGGTGCGCTGAAAATCGGGTCATTCGAATCGGCATACATCTTCACGGTGCCAGTTTGGCCGGCCGGCACGACATTGAAGATGACATGGTGTTGGGCGCTGTTGGTTATGCGGGACCCCCATGCAAGAGCATCCGAGATACGATGGTCCGCCCAACCTTCGCCGGACAACTCCACATCCAACCGCCCCGGCATCGGACGCCAGAGCCATTGAGCATCGCTGTCGCCGTAGAACGCCGTTCTGATCCAGGCGTATGGCATCATGGCGTCATCGGGCAGAAGATAGTGCGTCATCCCCTGACCGATGGGCCGGAAGATGATGATGCTGGGGCCGGTATACCCGTTTGCCGTGATGTATACCGTTCTTCCCACATCTGATGCGCTCAGCGGAACTACTCCGCTAGAGTCGGTAGCGAATGAGCGGGAATCGTCGGTGACAACAGTTGCGCCCGCGATCTTGCCCTTCGGCGAGCGGGCAGCACGGATGGTCAGCGTGTACGAGGTGTACGAACCGCTTCCGCTGTCGGGAGCTGTCGGCAAAACGCCCTTCTTGCCACAGGCGCTCAAGGAGAGCGCCACGAGTGCTGCTACAAACGATGTACGCATAGCGCCTCCTTCATTGGAAAAGAAACAGAACCGTATAAGTATAATAAAAAATTGCCTTCTTGTCAATCTGACCATGCCATGCTAATATCCCCGTCAGGGGGTGCTCTGTGTTGGAACCAGACAGTCGTGAAGGAATCCGTCAGACAGTTCTGACGACATATCGCCACGCCTTCCAGAACATTCTGGAGGGCATACTTCGAACGACCTCTCTGCAGGTGAATGAAGCGGTCGCGGAGCTCCAGCGTAGCGCCATTTACCAATACGAGGAAGCAAAACAGCGTGCCAGCCCCGATGAGTCGCGCTTACTGGAGTGGCAAGAAGTCGCACTCCTAGAGCTCATCGCGTCCATCGGGCGCGACATTGCACGCTGACCATATCACCCGCCCCATAAAGGCGGGTGTATCTTTTCTATGGCGAACTAAGCCTCAAGAGATGCGCCGATGAGGGCGGAAAGCTCGGAAATTGCGACGCGCTTCTGTTCTTTTGTGTCGCGGTCGCGTACCGTAACCGTTTCGTTCTCCAGCGTGTCGAAGTCGATGGTAATGCAGGCGGGTGTGCCGATTTCGTCCTGCGCCAGATACCGCTTGCCGATATTCCCACGGTCGTCCCATGCAATCGCGTATTTGGTCCGCAGGGTATCGTATATCTGCTGTGCTTTCGCCACGAGTTCGGGTTTGTTGCGCAACAGCGGGAACACGGCGGCCTTGTATGGCGCCAGTGATGGGTTGAGTTTGAGCACGGTGCGCTCCCCGTCATTCGCATAAGCGCTCAACAGTACCGCAAGCACCGTTCGGTCTACGCCCCAGGTCGGCTCGATGCAGTGCGGAATGTACCGTTCATTGGTTTCCGGATCCAAATACGACAAATCCTGACCGCTCTGCTCTGTATGATTCTTCAGGTCAAAATCGGTGCGATACGCAAGACCGTACAGCTCTTTGACACCGAATGGAAATGCGAACATGAAATCAATGGTGCGCTTTGAATAGTGTGCGCATTCCTCGGCCGGCACTTCAAATTCGCTTGCCTGCGCGGTATCGATGCCGACAGCACGCATCCACCCATACATTTCGTTGCGCCACATCTCAAAGACCGCCTGCCAGTCCGCATCGGTTTTCGGTGGCGCGATGAAGTATTCGATTTCCATCTGTTCAAACTCGCGCGTGCGGAAAATAAAATTGCCGGGAGTAATTTCGTTTCGGAACGCTTTACCGATTTGCGCAATACCGAACGGCGGTTTCACCCGGTTGGAATCGAGCACATTCTTGAAATTCACGAACATCCCCTGCGCGGTTTCGCCCCGCAGGTATGCTTCCGATTTTTCCCCCTCAACCGCGCCTAGAAAAGTCTTCATGAGAATGTTGAACATCCTAGGTTCGGTGAATGTATCCTTCTTTCCGCAGGAGGGGCACGGCGCGGCTGCATCGATCTGGTCGGCACGGAACCGTTCATGACAATTCTTGCACTCCACCAGCGGGTCCGCGAACCCCTCGCCTACATGACCGCTGGCGACCCAGACCTTTGGATTCATGATGACCGCAGTTTCAATACCGACGATGTCGGTGCGCCGCTGAACGAATCGCTTCCACCACGCGTCTTTAATGTTGCGCCGGAGTTCCGTGCCCAGCGGACCGTAGTCCCAGCTGTTGGCAAGCCCGCCGTAAATCTCCGAGCCGGGATACACAAACCCGCGCCGCTTGCAGAGCGAAACAATCTTCTCCATCAGTTCCTGTTCTTGAGGCATAGGGATTCAGATTATCGTTTCCGTACGGTTCCCGCAACTACTGCACCGTGCCTTCGTTGAGATGGCCTTCGACATCGTTGGTCGTGAGGTCGCGCGGTTTTGATTGCACGGTCTGGCCGGTGAATCCGTCGGTGCCCGACAGCGTGGAACCGCTGATGAGCTTGACAGTCGTATTGAGTTGCGGAGAAGACGGTTTGATGGAAATCTTGAATGTCGCTTCGTACCGGGGAGTGCCGTTGCCCGTACCGAACGGGAGCGTACCGACCGCCCAGGTTACCGTGCGACTATTAGCATTATAAGACGGTGGAGTACCATTGGTGGCTGTCGGTGCGTCTTGGAATATGATACCGGTAGGAAGCGTTGCCGTGACAACCGCGTTGCGGACATCGTTGCCGGGATTGGTGAGCTGCCAGCGCAGGGTGAAGATCGTCTCGGAACCGACAACCGGCGGCAGTGGCCCAGAACCGGCTCCGTTGTCGTACAGTGCGGCTTGTGTGAGCGTCGGTTGAGAACCGATTTTTGTGACAACACTGTCGAGCGCGAATACTTCGGAGCCATCGATACCGCTGGGCACATTGCCAGTGCTTAATTTCGCGGTCGCTTTGACGAAGAAGCTCGATGCGCCGCCGATGGTCGAACCCGACAGCCCGGCTTTGAGCGGGATGGAGAATGTGAGTCTGCCAGTGCGTCCGGGCGTCAACGCGCTGAAATCGGGCACGCCGGCCGAATCATACGCGAGCGTGCGGGTGGCATCGTCAAAGAAGCCCTGTTGCGTCTGCAGGCGTGACACATCGTACATGTCCCCTTCCAATTTTACGCCCAGCGTGAGGCCCAAAAGTGTAAACCGGGAATTGTTGGTGTAGGTGATGGTATAGCGAAGTGAGTCTCCGGGGAAGGTTACGAAATCACGGCCGCCTTCGGGGGAAATCGTCACCGACAGCAGCGGACTGGAGATCATCGTGAACGCCTCGGTCCGCACATAGTCGACATACTGTCCGTTCAGATTGCGTTGCAACACGGCGGTGACCGTTTTTGTTTCACCTTCATTGCCCTGGAGCACGCCATCAACGGTAATGCGTTTTCCGCCGGTGGTTGCCAGCGTATCGAAATTCCAAACCGTGTTTCCCATGGATGGGCTGGGATTCATTTTTTGCACGACAAATCCGTCCGGGTACTTGAGCACGAGTTTCAGGTCGGTCAGGTCCTGTCCGGAATCATTTCGCATATCCAACAGGTACTGAATCGGCTGGCCGGTCACCATCGTGGGAGGAGCCACCAGCGTCAGCGTGACAGGAAGCGCGGTGATGGTGGTGGCAACGGTCGTCTCTTTTTGGAATGACGATTTCAGTGTGCCCGCATTGAATATCAGATTCAGCCGCGCGGTTCTGATGGCACCCTTATCCCCCACCATGAACACCTTGAGCTCCTTCGTGCCGCTCTGGCCAGGATCAAGCTTGTCTATCATGAATCCCTCGCTCTCTGGCATCGTCGGCTGTCCATCCTTGATGACCAAAGAGCCTTCGGGATAGAACAAACGGAAGCTCATCGCCGACAACGGAACGCGCGTATCATTGCGGTAGGTGATCTTGTAGGTTATCTCGTCGCCGGAAGTCGCATGATCGGGCGCTTCAAGCGTCAACAGTACGCCCTTGTCGGAAAAAGAATTTCCACCCCACCACAATGCGCCGACCGTGACGACGATAAGACCGGCGGCAACCAGGACAAGCCATTTGAGCAGTTGGCTGGATTTTTTTGTCATAATGGACGGAGGCATCACCGGCGCGGGAGCCGTCGGCGCTGATTGCGGGACAGGTGCGACAGGCACAGGAGGCGGCTGCGATACCGGGGGCGTGAAAAGCGGTGAAATCTCAAAATCGGCAGGCATAATGCGTTATTCTATCACGAATGCCGGCGTCCCACCACATCGTAAAATAAATCCAGTGCAGTAAGCCTTCGCTGTGCAATTGCCTCGAATTGCTCGTCCATTGCCCCGCGATTCATGCCTGCCGACGCGAATGCGGATGGATGCTGTACGCCATACCCGAGCGTTTCGAGCAGAAGTCCCTGGCATCGGCGAAATACCGTCAGAGCCGTATCATCCGTTGTTTCGTCGAGTTGTGTAAGAATACCGGTCAGGCATGACCAGAGATGCTCGTCCGGCTGCGCATCATACACGAGAGTATCGATAGTCTGCAGAAAGAACTGCACTGCCGCCCATCGTATGGATGAGCTCTTTGCTCCGCTGTACGAGCGAACCGCCTGCGCACCGGTCATAATCGGGCCTGCCTTGCCGTTAACCAGTTCGCAATGAATCAAATTCCCTTCGTCGAGTGCGAGTGCCTGCTTGCTGTGCATGCGCAATGAACCGCGGGCTGCGGCGGTCATCTTGCCCGCTTCTCTGCTGTAGAGCACGGCCAGCTGGTCGTGTTCACGGACGGGTACCTTTCTGATAACGACCGCTTCGATATTCATATACACAGCATATAAAAAAATACGGCTAAATCCAGGATTTAGCCGCTGACACTTTTATGAGTCCCCGGTCGCCTTTTCTTCTTTAGTGAGAGTTCGCCACTGGCTGATCTCATTGTTGCACTGGCCGATGTCTTCTATCAGCCGTATGGTAGGGCGATGTCCTAGCCATTGCGTCGCCAAGTCAACGAGATTCGCCGCGATTCTCGTAAATGTTACCGCGGGAACCGCCAGGATATCCTTTCCTTCCGCTCCGGGCTCATCATCGGCGACCGCGTCAGACAGCTGGCAGAAAAGCTCACCGCACTCCGCGTGCATCGCTGCAGCTTTGGGACCGATAGGCTCTCTTTCTTCGCTGAACGGAAGATCGGATGCGATCCGCTCGACATGTTCAAATAGCGCCCGTGTTTTAGGTACGGACATTTGGCGGGTTTGTTCGTTGGTACTCTTTCAGAAATT
>JBBTQV010000017.1:0-37631 GCA_038065515.1 Patescibacteria group bacterium
TCAGTCCGTTTCTTGTTCAAAATAGGTTCGAGCAAAGCAGAGTAATACAGCACAACTTCAGAAAATCGGCATTGACAATGTATTCATTATACTATATAAGGGTGCTAAGCTGTTTTCCAACCAACAAGGAGTAAAGAGATGCGCAAGGTCTTGTCGACCGCATTTGCATGCCTCATCCTGACCCTGTTGTCCCAAGTCGCTCCGGCCCAGCCATACACCACGCGCCAGGAGCTCGCCGTCCCACACTACCAACTGGAGCGAGGGGGCAGTCTGGACCTGCCATTCGACCTCGGAACCATCAAATTCCTCGGGCTCAAAATCAACCCCGTACGAATCGCGTATCGTATGGATTTGAATCCGGGAACCGAAGAGGTGTTGTCGGACATCAGCACTTGCGGATTCGGCGAAACGGAACCTTACCGGCAGGAGTGGAGCTGTCACAGCTGGCTCAAGCACGATGATACTTTCATCCAGTTCTCGTTCGAGTTCACCACGATGTACCCGACACCCAAACTCGACGACGCCGTCTATGTCCGGATTGCCACATCCGACCGGAGGCCTTCCTCGGAAACCGTCGTGTATCCGAAAGAGATTCGAGTAGTCTACAACCTCGGCGGATCTCCGCTCGAATGGGGTTCACTTCCGATTCCCAGTCACCGCGACTCACTAATCGCCGGGTTCGCTGGCAACTCGCTGTTCATTTGCGATGCTAGGTTCGACCTCGATGAGATTACGGTCTGCACCGAGAGTGGGGCGCACGCGGTGATTCGCAGGGGAACGGTTGGCACCTTGCACATCTGGAGAACCTCTTTGCAGCTGTCGTGGCAGGGAGGCCACACTGACAGAGAAAGAGAAGGAGGAGGATACGACGACATTCTCCTTACCATCACACTCCAACGCAATCAACCCTAAGAAGTTCTCGTAAGTTGTCACAGACCACCATGTCGTAGGACCTCTGGTGGTTTTTCTTTGGCGGCATACCCTTGCAACTCTACGAGTTGCGCTTCAATACTCAAAACCTGTCGGTCATCTTCTTCGGTAGATTTGCGAGCATAAAGTATATATTTCATATTATAGAGCACAACTTCAGAAAATATGATAGAGTAGGCTAGCTTCAACCCCTCCGACAAACTTATCATGCCAAAAGAGATTCCAAAACAACCCGAGCGCGCTCAACCTGATCAAGAGCATTGGCACGGCCCGATTGCCGGACTGGAAGACACCCGCGAAATACATATTCTGCGTAAGCTCACAGAACATGGTCTTGCCAAAGAAGAACTCTACACAGACCCTGAAGGAAATATTATTTATCAAGTGAGGGAACTTGTGAGAAAATCGGACGGGACAGTCGGGGGAGGACGAATTATCCGTATGGAAAACGAAACCCTTCTCAAGCAGCTCCTTGATGAAGACGCGCGCATGCAGAGTCTGATTCAGGAGTACAAGTCTCGAGACAAAAATCGGGGCCTGGCTCTCGATAAGAATACCGCTAAAGTCGTTGAACTTATGGAAATGCCTCCTCCCAAGGAGGGCGGCAAAGACCATTAAATATCCCCGCTGGGGGATCTTACGGCTTCCGGATGAGGTAGTCCAGAAGGGGAATAGGGTGGCGGCCTTCGGGAATGTATTGCGCAAACACAGCACGAACTTCTTCGTGGTTTTGCTCGCCCAATGGAAGCCGCAAATGCGGAACATGCCAGCGCCCGGAATGCAGACTCACTTCCATCGCGCCGTCAGGCATCGTGTGAATATCAAATGATGCCAAGTCAACATGCGGGTAATGATGGCCGTCGACTTCGATGCCGTGTTCGTTCACCGCAACGCGCACTGGCTTGCTCCACCGCTGTCGCGCCTCCAGCGCTCCCGCGCCGGCGAGCACAACCAGAAATCCCGTGAGACTTGCCTGCCAGAGCGCAACAAGCCCGCCCACCGCTGCAAAGGCGCCCAACAACATATAATGTTTGCGGCGCGCAGCGCCCTGGAGCGTGTGGTCGGCCTCCCATGCAATAGTGCGTGGGGCGATAGTCGCTGATAAGGTGAGCGCAGCAAGCTCGTCGATGGTCATGTTATCCGCATGTGCCGGTTCGGGTCCGCTGATGGTCAGCGCCTCCACCGGTGTTGCGATATCGGTAGTAGTGGCAGATGCGCCGCCACGCTCCGTTGGATTCTTCAAATCAAGCACATCACTCATGCGCCCAGTATACAACAATTATGAGAATCAACGGAGGCGTTCAGATCTTTCCGACGAGTTTGATGCCAGGCTTGAGCGTTTTGTCGCCCGGCTCCCAGCTAGCGGGGCACACATTTCCGCTGTGCGTTGCCACGAACTGCGCCGCCTTGAGCTTTCGGAGTAGTTCCTTCGCGCTGCGTCCGATGGAATTGTCGTGGATTTCGACCGTTTTCAGTATGCCTTCCGGGTCAATAAGAAATGTCCCGCGCAATGAGAGCCCCTCGTTTTCGATGTAGGTGCCAAACATCCGGCAGACGCGGCCCGTCGGATCGGCGAGCATCGGATACTGCACTTTGGCAATCGCGGGAGAATTGTCGTGCCACGCCTTGTGCACGAACGCCGTGTCCGTGCTGATGCTCATAATTTCCGCTTTGAGCTTCTTGAATTCGGGGTAATACTTCGCCGCCTCTTCGAGCTCTGTGGGGCAGACGAAGGTGAAATCTGCAGGGTAGAAGATGAGCGCAACCCACTTTCCGCGATATGCTGATAGCTTTACCTTCTTAAACTCGTCGTTGATGTACGCGTCGAGTTCAAAATCCGGAACCTGCTGACCGATTGATACAAATGATGTCTCCATGTGTTGTTATTGATTAATTGGATACAGAGCTCCTTTCTTCTTCGCGACAAGTCACGGCGGAGGGTGTAGGACTCGAACCTACAAGCCCCTTTCGGGGCCCCAGTTTTCAAGACTGGTGCCTTACCATTCGGCGCAACCCTCCAAGATTATCTTCTGGACTGACTGCGGAAGCGGGAGGATTCGAACCTCCGATGGGGTTACCCCCATGCCACATTTCGAGTGTGGTGCCTTCAGCCAACTCAGCCACGCTTCCGTGCTGGAAATTATAACACTTTTCGCGCTTTTTGCAATTCTCCCGCTAGTAATAGATCTCCTTGCGGGGAGGGGACTTTGAGATAATGTCCATCGCCTCCTGCGCGGTGTCAATGAGGTGGTACAACTGCATATCTTCTTTGTCGATAGCTTTGTATTTTTCATACACCGTGTCGCTGATATATGAAATGAGCGGCGTCCAGAATTCTTTGCCTACAAGGATAAGCGGCACCGATTCGCGGTCGATTTTATGCGTCTGCACCAGTGTCACCAGCTCAAAGAATTCGTCCAGCGTTCCGAACCCGCCCGGGAAGAACACATATGCCTGCGCGGTGTAAAACAGCATCACTTTGCGCACGAAGAAATAATAGAACGGCTGGCTCTTCGTGATATACGGATTATTGCGCTGCTCGAACGGTAACCGGATGGAGATACCGATGCTCTCTCCGCCCGATTCATACGCGCCGCGGTTTCCACCTTCCATGATGCCCGGACCCGCGCCGGTGACCACGCCGATTTTCTTTTTTGCCAGCAGTGCGCCGAGTTCGCGGGCAACCTGATACCATTTATTGTCTTCCGCGAACCGCGCAGAGCCCAATATAGAGACCGTGTTTTTGTAGTCGGTGATGAACTGCCACCCGTCAACGAATTCCGACATGATGCGGAACACGCGCCAGTGGAAACTGGAGCGGAAATCCAGAGGAACTTCGCCGAGCTGTTGGCCCCACGGAAGCTTCGACTCCGGCAGATTCATTGAACCCTTTGGATTATCAGGGGGCATTACCCGATAGTGTACCACAAACGGCTCCCTAGGCGAACCATTGAATTGTTGTTTCCTGTCCTGATGCATTTACTGATGAGCTTTCAGGGCGGCGTTTTTATCTACCGATTATCTGCTCCGATTTCGAGTGCTACTGATCCAGTGCCGACATTCCCAGCAGCATCATACGCCTTCACAGTAATCGAATGTTCGCCATCGGAAAGCTCGGAAAGATCTACCGCGATCTTTCCGTTCCCATTGCCGTATGAATCCGGATATTTCAGGATGTCATCGATGAACACATCCAATTTTACAATGCCAGAACTCGGTTGTGGATCAAGCGCAATATGCTGTTCAAGCCCGACCACTCCACAGATCTTTCCGCCGTTCTTGCACCAGTCATTCACCGAGAACGATGAGACAATCTTGATTCGCCATCGTTCGAGTTCATGATCGACAATTGGAGCGGCCGTATCAGCTGGCGTTGGAGTGGGGGTCGGCATGACGGTAACAGTCACGTAAATAATTTGGGGGATTGGTGCGAGGGTGGGAAGAACGGATACGACGATATTTGGGGTCGATGTAGGTGTTGGCGTGTATGGAATATTTGTCAGCTTCGGTGTTTTTAGAGGCGTTGCGATGTCTGCGAGTTTTGTAATTGTCGTAGGTGTTGGGCTGGATGGCTCGATAAATTCTAAAAGAGCCGCCTGCTGCTTTTTGGAGTTGATTTCGGTGCGATAGGATATTAGCCCCACGACAACAATAAGAAGAATGGATCCCATTACTAAAATAGGGAATTGAATGAAGCCAAATGGTTTTATTTGAGACATTTTAAAAAAGTTTATTCCAAATATGCTCTCCAAACAAAAGCAAAGAAGCTATATCTGCCAAAAGCGGAATTGCGATAGTCAATGAAATAATTCTCATCTTTCTTCTCGCCCTGTTCGTTATAACCCCACCCCTCGTGGCTTGCATAATATTCTTTTCCTGTATAAGCCCGCCGTTTTCAGCCTCGTTCAGAATCTGCCCCCCTTCGCTGGCCTTCATTATATTATTTGACTGGACCAATTTCTCTGTTGCGCGATGTTCTAAGTTGCCGCCATCAACTGTTTCTTCTACATCTCGCATAAAACATTTGGTCGCATTAATCTTAATAGAGTCTCCTCTTTTGAGATTCATCCTTATGCCATCATCTCCTATAGAGAGCAGTGGTTCTGTTTTATCATTCATATTTTTGGCAATGTTTTACTTGGTGGTGTTTGTTTAAAAAAGTCAGAACCCATTTTGCGGAGAACCCTGAAAACTAATGCGGACTCGGCAGGGCGAAACATTATCTCCGCGATAGTATTTCCGCCATTAAAATACGGTTAGAGCGACTTACAGACGCATATTTAGGCGAAGCGTTGGAACTTACCGAGTATCAAGAAAATAAAAATGTTTTAATGGCGGAAAAGAAAACGATTGAGGAGAAATTGAGTGATTTTGAGCGAAAAGGCAATCATTGGCTCGAACTCATGCGAAACTGGATTATTGAGGCCAACCAAGCCGAAAATCTCTCTAAACAAGAAAATCTTTCGGGGATGAAAGATTTTCTTGTGGACATCGGCTCGAACCGCCGCCTTTCGGCGGGAATGCTTTTGGCGGAATTCAAAACCCCTTGGAATTTCTTGGCGGAAACCAATGCCGAGGGGCGAAGCCCCGAGGCAACTTCTTCGGCAAATCAAATTTGGTGGACCTGCGGGGAGTTGAACCCCGGACTCGACTATGCCATAGTCGCGTGTTACCGCTATACTACAGGCCCTCACAGAGCAGCCGACCAAGAATCATAAGGTCGTGGAAGACTGCTGCCGAAAAGTAATCTATCCGACACACTCCAAGATACTCCTTCTTTCGGGTCCGCTTCCCTTGAGAACGCGGGTCGGCGCGAAATGCGTAGAACTGGGAGCGGGGGATACCGGTTGTCAGGCTCCAAAATCGCTCCAGCTTCTCACCATGCTGATCTCGTCGCCCCTGCACCGTACACCGAAACTTTTCAGCATCTATTCTATAACAAAATCGCAATAAATGCAAGAATAGTCGAATAATCCCCGGGTCAGAATTGCCAAACATTAAGGATCCTTTTTGAGTTTTCCCGCCCTCGGCGAGGTAGAGCGTTGCTAATATTAATTTAGCTATGTCCGGGTTCTTGAGAAGTCGCACGCGCGACATATGTGTTTGTCGGATGGTCGAAAAATAAATTTTCCGTCGCCCGCGTAAGATCTCCTGACCTCGCCGTCTTGCGCGTACTAGCTTTCGAGCGATTCGGCTGGTCATACGTTTAAGAGCAGTCTGTGGGATTACTACGGTGCGCATCCAATATGCAAGCGTGCCTTTTGGGACTCCGCCGATCTCTTCGCTGATCTCTGTGTATGTCCGACCGTGCTGCCGTAACGCGATGGCGCGCAATCGTTTTCCATTGTTTCGAACCATAGTGGTATTGTATGTGTTTTATTGACATTTGTAAATAAGGCCTATTTCATGGTATATTCAACTCGTCTCATTGCAACCTGTCCCCGTCGTTCAATGGATAGGACGAGCGTTTCCTAAACTCTAAATCGAGGTTCGACTCCTCGCGGGGACACATTTCGACAAGCTCAACGCAGGTCACGCCTATGGAGATACATCCAAAAGTCAGAGAAATACTGAAGACGCTCGAAGGGGAAGGGCACAAAGCTTTTGTCGTGGGCGGGTGTGTTCGCGATGTTCTGATGGATCGGCACCCAACCGACTGGGATATTGCCACCGATGCACTGCCGGAACGGATTCAGGAGCTGTTTCCGGACAACTTCTACGATAACGCATTCGGCACGGTCACCATTAAGACACGCGATGAAGACCCCATCGTACGAACCGTGCAGGTGACGCCGTTTCGCATTGAGGGCCGCTACAGCGACAAACGCCATCCCGACACGGTGCAGTTTGCGACAACAATTGAAGAAGATTTGTCGCGTCGCGATTTCACGGTGAACGCAATCGCGGTATCGCTGGACGGTACCGTCGTCGATCCGCACGGGGGACAGGCGGACATCGAACGCAGAACTATCCGCGCAGTCGGCGACCCCGTAGCGCGCTTTGCGGAAGATGCCCTGCGCATGATGCGCGCCGTGCGGTTTGCAACCTCGCTGGATTTCTCCATCGATGACGCTACACTCAAAGCAATCACGAGCAACGCGACATCACTCAAAGATATTTCCGCCGAGCGCGTCCGCGACGAACTGATCAAAATCATCGACACGCCTCGTGCGCTGGACGGAATCCAGCTCCTCGAAGATGTGGGCCTACTCCAATTCATCATTCCCGAACTGCGCGAGGGCCTGGGCGTCGAGCAAAATCTGCATCACATCTACACCGTGTGGGAGCATAATCTGCGAACCATGAAATACGCGGCTGACAAATCGTACTCGTTCGCGGTGCGCATGGCGTGCCTTCTGCACGATGTGGGAAAGCCGCGCAGCAAACACGGCGAAGGAAAGCATTGCACTTTCTACGCGCACGACGCTATCGGCGCAACCATGACGAAGAAAATCATGGAACGCCTGAAATTTCCTCACGATATTTCCCACAAAGTGGCCCTACTTGTGCGCTACCATATGTTCTACTACAGCGTCGGAGAGGTGACCGAATCATCGGTTCGGCGCCTCATCGCCAATGTCGGACTGGAAAATATCGACGACCTCCTCCGTCTGCGGGAAGGGGACCGTATCGGTTCGGGTACGCCCAAGGCCGTGCCATACAAACTGCGTCACCTGAAATACATGATTGACAAAGTCAGCCATGACGCCATCTCGGTGAAAATGCTGGCGGTCAACGGCGCTGATATCATGGAAGCGCTCGCGACGCCGCCCGGTCCGAAAATCGGCCTCATCCTGAATTCATTGCTTGCCGAAGTGCTCGACGATCCGTCGCTCAACGAACGCGACCTGCTTTTGGAGCGCATCCGGAAGCTGGACAAGAAAACACCCGATGAACTGCAAAAATCGCTTGAACGCATCAATAAGGCGCTCGAACAGGAAGAGCAGGAGCGCATGAAGAAATATTATGTGTAAGTTGGCAAAAACGCCAGAATATGCTAGGGTTTTTTGGCGAATTCGGGCTGTAAGCAAAGCTTGCACCTCGGGCTTTCGGAACATATCAAAAGGAATTTGATATGCTTCCTCATTACGGGCTGTAGTATACCGGTAGTACGTATGATTCGGGTTCATAAAGACCGGGTTCGATTCCCGGCAGCCCGACCGATACTAAAACACCCCTCCTAGGGGGGGTTTTAGTTTAGACTTCTAGGCCGATGACCGCCGATTCCTCCTGTTGCAGCTCGCGGTCCATCTGGCGGAGCTCTTTTTCTAGCTCGTCGTCGTCCTGCGGAGTATTATTCTTGTCGTGCTTTTCTTCCGACAATGTATTACCGTTGTTTTCGGATTTCTTGTCGTTGCGGTTGAGATTTTCCGGCTTCGGAGTTTCAATATCTTCATCTTCGACATTTTCAGCTTCGTTCTGTTCGTCGGCGGCCAGCACCTCATCAACGGCACCCACCTCTGCATTGAGCTGTCGTTCGATCTGTCGCAGCTCCACATCAAGTTGAGCGTCCTCGTTCAGCGCCATCGCCGATTCGATGCGGTCATTTACCTGAAGCCTGAAATCGTAGAGCGCATCGTTCGGGCCAGCCATACTCGCGGAAACGCCGGTGCCTCCAAGTGCCAGCAACACCGCCAGAGCGGAGGACACTAGCGCATGCCTGCGAACCCATGAGAAAGCACCACTTCCGGCAACACAAGGGGGATTCGAAAGCGTGTACGCCAACAGCTTGTGGCGCATTACCACCTTTTCAGCGGCAGTCATGGCGATTTCTCTGCCATGAAACATAAGTTGTTCGGGTTGTTCGGTCATATCTTCATTAATGCACGAAGCTTTTGCATACCGCGGGTAATGCGCACGGAAACGACATTTTCACTCTCTCCGATAATCTCCGCAATCTCGCGGGGCATCAGAGCTTCAACATAGCGGAGCAGAACAACCTCCCGGTACGGCTCCTCCAGTGCGCCCGCGAGTCGAACCGCCTCTGCGGCCGATGCCGACACAAGGGGACTTGGGGTGCATTCGTCGGCGACATCGAATCCCGTCTCCTGCAATTCATCCAGCGACTGCGCAGACGGTCTGCGCGAGTGGTCGATGAGCGCATTGCGGGCTGTTTGATATAAGAACGGACGCATCTGCTGAACGCTTTTCCCCTGTATCAGGTACCGCCACACGCGGGCGAAGGTGTCCTGGGTCAGGTCCCGCGCAAGCTCACGCCAACCGGTCTGCGCATAGCAGAACCGGAATATCGCATCCGAATGTTCGTCGAACGCGGCTATAAACCGTTCTTCAAGGGTCTGCTTCATAGTATATGACGCACGGTAGCGTCTTCTCTTTCATGAAGCAAATTACGGAGTCGGAGTAGGGGTCACTGACGGGGTCGGAGTGATGGACATGCCACGCGTTGAGACAATCACATCTATCAGCGCTTTGTGCGCCTCACGAATCTTGCCAACGACGCCTTTGTGCAGTTCGCGAGCCTTGGCAATGATGTCAGCGACCGGCTTTCCGTCGTCAACCATCTTCTTGAGCTCTGTAACCGCACTGTCGAACGCCGCCTGCGCACCATCGATCTTTGCCCGTGCGGCAACCAAATCGGCCTTCAGCTTGGTGACATCCCTTCCGGCTGCGGCGAGTCGGTCTAATCGCGCACCGATCTTGTCGGCCATCTTCTTCTCGCGGTTGATCAGCTTCTGAAGCCGTTCGCCGGTCTTTTTCCAGAACTTCACGAGACGGTTTTTGCGTTCAAGGTCGCGTTTCTCCTTGAGTTTAGCTTGAAGCTCTTGGCTCCGGGAGGCGATTTCCTGACGGGTATCTTTTCGAATCTCTTTCACTTCTTGGCGGAACTCACGGCGCAATCTGGGAGAACCAGAGGGCGAAGGGGACGGAGACTCATCCGCTAGGGCGGGTGCGGCCGTGGCAACCAGGAAGGTAGCCAGCGCGAGGGTTGATACGATGTGTTTGTTCATAGGAATAGTGTAGCACAATGACAGTACAGGTGGTATGACGATACTAACTCCAATCTCTTACAACACTAGCCAAATACGGCGTTTTATGCTATTTTTTCAACTTGAGGGCTTTGCCCTCCGTAGTTTCAACGAAGGAGGGGCCTGTAGTAAAGTGGCATTACACGGCATTCGCATTGCTGAGGCGGGAGTTCGATTCTCCCCAGGTCCACCATTTCAGATTTGCCGAAGAAGTTGCCTCGGGGCTTCGTCCCTCGACATTGGTTTCCACCAAGAAATTCCAGGGGGTTTTGAATTCCGCCAAAAGAATCCCTGCCGAAAGTCGGCGGTTCGAGCCGATGTCCACAAGAAAATCTCTCGCGGATGAGAGATTTTAGGCTTGGTTGGCCTCGACCGAGGCCGTCATCTGGAGTTTTGGTCAAGCGTTGACAAGGAAGCTGTTAGGGCATAAGCTGACTCTGTAATACAAAGTAATACCATACTCCATGCGGTGCGTTGTAAATATCTCCCTGCCGTCGTCACTTTCTGCGGTAGTCAAAAAAGAAGTAAAGCGGGGTAAATACGCGAGCACAAGCGAGTACTTTCGAACACTCGTACGGAATCAGGAGCTTGCACGAGAACTTGAAAAGTCGAGCAAAGAGTTCGCGGCAGGAAAAGGCGGTGTTCTTCGATCTCTTCGCGATCTTCGATAGCGATGCCGCGCATGAAGATCGTATATTCACCGACATTTCTGAAAAGCTATCGGAGGTTATCGCTCCAAGTGAAGCTCGCAGCGGAAAAGAAGGAGACGGTATTCCGCAAAAACCCATTCGATAAAAGCTTAATGACCCATAAGTTACATGGGTATTTAAAAGAATATTTGTCTTTTTCAGTAAACAGAGATTACCGGATAATTTTTGAATTTGAGAGTAAGCAGATGGTACGATTTCACATGATAGGCAAACACGATATCTACTAGTCAGCATGAACCCTGTCCTTGAAGGCCTCAATGATAAACAGATCGAGGCCGTCACGACGACGGAAGGCCCGGTGCTGGTCATTTCGGGCCCCGGTTCGGGCAAGACGCGCGCGCTGACCCACCGTATCGCGTATCTGTTGAAATCGGGAATACCCGCCAACAGTATTCTTGCGGTAACTTTCACAAACAAGGCCGCCGCAGAAATCAAAGAGCGCGTACACAAACTGCTGGGCGCCAAAAGCGCACATCCCGCATTGGGAACCTTCCATTCCGTCGGCTTGCGCATTCTGCGCGTGCATAGTGAGAAGCTTGGCTACAGCAAGAACTTCACGATTTTGGATTCAAGCGACCAACAGGCGCTGATACGCCGGATTCTGGCGCAGTTTGAACTGGACCCAAAACGGTACACACCCGGTTCGATGCTCGGGAAAATTCAGAAACTCAAAACGGAACTGACCTCCCCACAGAACTACGAAGGCACGAGTCACAACGAAAAAATCGTTGCGAAATTGTACCGCGCGTATCAGACACAACTGGAAGCGATGAACTCGGTTGATTTCGGCGACCTCATCATGCTTCCCGTACGGCTGTTCCGAGAACATCCCGAAGTGCTCGCGCGATATCAGGATATGTGGCGGTACATATTGGTAGATGAATACCAAGACACGAGCCATGACCAGTACACGCTCATCGGCATGTTGGCGGCGCGCCACGGGAATCTGTTCTGTATCGGCGACGACGCGCAGTCTATCTACCAGTTCCGGCAGGCCGATATCCGCAATATTCTGAATTTCCAACGCGATTGGCCCAAGGGCAAAGTGATTCTGCTCGAGCAGAACTATCGCTCGACAAAAACGATTCTCGCCGCCGCACAAGCCGTCATTTCAAATAATAAAGCACAAATCGCCAAAGACCTGTGGACGCACAACGCATCGGGGGATGCCATCACCGTCACCGAGACGGTCAGCGAGCGGCACGAAGCGCAGCATCTCATTGACACTCTGAAAAAACTCCAGTGCCAGCGCTACACGCTGTCTGACTGTGCGGTGCTGTACCGCACACACGCGCAAAGCCGCGCGCTGGAAGAACAGCTCGTTCGCGCCGGCGTACCATACCGCATCATCGGCGGCATCCGTTTCTATGAGCGGCGCGAAATCAAAGACCTGCTCGCATACGCGCGACTGGTGAACAACCCTGCCGATGTTGTCAGTCTCGGACGCATTGCCAATGTTCCCGCACGCGGCATCGGGCCGGTCACTGTCGAACGCATTCTGGCTGTTGATGCTCCCGACCGCATCAGCGCCATCGGCGTGCTCTCGGAAGATTATCCGCCCACAAGCAGAACAGGAAAATCGCTTTCCGGCCTGCACGGATTGCTCGTGCGTCTGCAGCGCACCGCGGAGCAGAAAAAAACCAGCGAGGTTGTGCGCGCCATCATCAAGCTGACAAACTACGAAGAATACCTGCGCACGCAAAAAACACCGGACGGCCCGGGCGCGGCCGAAGAACGCATCGAAAATGTGCGCGAACTGCTGACCGTCGCAAAGAAATACGACAGCATCGGCCCCGCCGGATTGGGACAATTCCTCGAAGAGGTCGCGCTCCTGCAGGATACCGACCAGCTCGCGGTGGGGGACCAGGCGGTCACCCTGATGACGATACACGCCGCAAAGGGCTTGGAATTTCCCATCGTATTCATCTGCGGGATGGAGGAAGGATTGTTCCCGCACAGCCGCACCATCTGGGCACCGCACGAGTTGGAAGAGGAGCGCCGGCTGTGTTATGTAGCCATCACGCGGGCCAAAGAACGATTGTTTGTGAGTCTGGCCAAGTGGCGCAACATCTACGGCTCCCGGC
Organism: Patescibacteria group bacterium; assembly: GCA_038065515.1. Taxonomy (GTDB): domain Bacteria; phylum Patescibacteriota; class Minisyncoccia; order 2-02-FULL-40-12; family GWA2-44-9; genus JAGOPO01. The sequence continues at coordinate 12,712 of JBBTQV010000017.1, forward strand.
AGGCGAACATTCCGTCACGCTTTCTATCGGAAGTTCCTGATCATCTGCTGTCATGGCAGAGATTCGAACCCGAAGGATGGCTGGACCGCGAAGAACGCATCGACTATGACGACTGAATCGTGAAACATGAAGCATTAAATATAAAACATGACTGAACAAGGCGCATTTCACTCTATTCTGCGAAAGAAGATCGACCTATTTGTTCATGCAGTATATGCCGTATCGCGAACATTTCCCCGCGAAGAACTCTATGGTGTAACATCGCAATTTCGTCGGGCCGCGTTGTCGGTAGCGCTCAATTACATTGAAGGGTACGCACGCACAAAAAGACTGGTGCATGTACAATTCCTGGAAACCTCTTACGGATCACTCAAAGAAGCAGGATACCTCATCGAGTTTTGCAGTAAAGAGAATATAATCAGCTCCGAGAACTGCACCGCTCTGACGGAACAGGCAGACGAGATCGGAAAGATGCTTTGGGGTACCATTCAAGGACTGAAACAGCGCGCATAGCCGGCCGCTTGTTTCATGTTTAATACTTCATGTTTTATCCTAAAAAGTCTCTCGGGCAGAACTTCCTCGTCAACAAGGGGGTGCTCGACCGCATCGTGGAGGCGGCACAATTGTCTGCCGAAGATACGGTGATTGAGGTGGGCCCGGGGACGGGCGTCCTGACACAGCGCCTCGTGGCAACCGGCGCACAGGTCATCGCAATCGAAAAAGACCGGCGGCTCATCGAGCCGTTGCGTGAGAAATTCGCCGGAATTACAAATCTTGAAATTATTGAGGGTGATATTCTGGAGTTTGACCCCTCAACCTACAAGCTACAAGCTGATTCCTACAAGCTCGTAGCAAATATCCCTTATTACCTGACTTCACACCTGATACGGCTGATGTTGGAACAGTGGCCAGCACCTGAACGCGCAATACTGATGGTGCAGGAAGAAGTCGCGCGGCGCATGATGGCCGTGCCGCCGGAGATGAATCTGTTGGCACTGTCGGTACAGCTGTACGCGACACCGACCATCGTGATGCGCGTTTCCCGCGGCAGTTTCCGTCCAATACCCGATGTAGACTCGGCAGTCATCAAGCTCGAATTACGGGACACGAATAACGAATTACGGGAACAGAACGAAAAGGTGCTCCAGATAGCAAAAAAATCATTCGGACAGAAACGCAAACAGCTCAAAGCGACTATACCCGCCGAAACGCTCGGACACGCCGCAATCTCCCCGACAGCCCGCCCCCAGGAGCTTTCGGTTGCCGACTGGGTCCGTCTGGCATCCGCCCTCCAATAGATATACACACAGAGTCTAGATTTTTCGCGCCGGCATCGTGCTAGAATGGGGTCAATATGAGCGGAAAGCTCCGAATTGTCTTGGGCGTTCTGGTGCTCGCGGCCGCGGGCTCTGTTTCGTACCTGCTTCCGTCGTTATCACCAAGTTCACCATCCGAGAAAACCGCAACGGTAGGTGATGCGTTAGCCCTGAAGAACGACCTTGCAGACACCGACCACGACGGCCTCATCGACCGCGACGAAACTTACTGGCGCACCAACCCCAATAACCCCGACACCGACGGAGATGACTTCAAAGACGGTGAAGAGGTGCTCACGGGCCATAATCCGCTCGTCAAAGGCCCCGATGATTTTCTCGACCCGACACAGAATGCCACCAAGCGCGTCACCGAGCTCGCCGTCGGCGGTCTCATGGCGGGCGACCTCGACCCAAGCAGTCCGAACTATGAGGCATCGGTAAAAATGCTCGCCGAAGAAATGGCCACACAATACGGCCGAACCATCACGATACCACGGGATACTCTCCAAATCATCGCGGACAGCGACGAGGCCGAGGTGGCATATGTGCGCACGATGTCCTCTGCTTTTTTAAAAATAATTCTTCCCGCAACCAAAGATACTGGTGCGTTCTTCGATACATTCCGCGAGGTTTCGTTTGCAAGCAGATCCTGGATAACCGAAAATCAGAAACTGTATACCTCGTTCTCCAAAGAAGCCCGCCGACTTGCCGCAGTCATGCAGGACCGCGCACTAAAGATTATTGCAATTCCGGTGCCGAAATTATTTGAACCGCAGCATACGGGCGCCGTGCAGATGCTGCGCGCGCAGCAGCGATACTACGAACTACTCGCTGCATTCAAAGAAGACCCTCTGCTGGGCTCTGCGGCATTGAGCGGTCTCCTGCGACTGCAGTATGAGGGAACACAAAACCTGATGTACGACTTCACGAATGCGCTTTCAATCAAGCTCATCCAATGATAAACCGTCGAATTATCTTCAGTGTTCTCATCGTGGCAGCACTTTTTGCATCGCCTGCGGCTGTTCATTCATTTACGGTAAGCGATATCCAGCGATACAGCCGAGAAGCCCAGCAGTATGCTCAAGACGCCCAGTGCGCCGCACAGAATATCGGTAACATCGTCGACAAATTCAACAGCGATTATGCCCGGCAGCTCGTAGACCAGGCAAAACAAGAATTCATAAATTCTTTTAAAAATTATTGGCAGCAGTGGGTGATGTGCATCGCAGGAAGCACGCTCGTCGGCGGCACCGGTATTTCAGGCGCAAAATCGTGCACAACTACCGTGGCCAATTCGACTAAAGCGGCTCTGGAAGATACCTATAAAAGAGAGTTTAAGGCCGACCTTATAACAGACTGTGCGGCGCAGGTGGATGTGCGCGCCGTCCTCAATGCCGCCCGAGAAATTCTGCTACAGAACGGCCGTGACGGTGGAGCGGTATTCGTGCGCGACTGGCGCGCATTCCAGGCGGACAACCGCTACCGCGGCCTACAGATCGCGCGCAACGAGATGGCGAACACCAAGCATTGCTCGTGGGTAAGCGGACAACTCCAAGGCATCTTCAATTACGATCCCGCAGATGCGGCTCCTCCGATGAGCGGAAATGAGGACGGTCAGAATTCGTACATTCGCGATGCAGAATGCTCTCTACCCGATGATTTCAACCCCGGCGCACAGAAATATCAGACAACGGAAGCGTTTGCCGCGATGATGCTTCCGCAAAATAATATCTGGGGTTCTTATCTGCTGGCACAGGAAGAAATCAGCCGACAGATTGCGGATGAAGAGCAAGCGGCGCAAAACGAATTCGCCAACACGGGCGGCGTTGGCGCGCTACGCGCGCAAAACCCCGCCACAGGCACCAGTTGTGCCGTCATGGCCGCAGACGGCAGTACCTGTCTGCAATACTCAAACATCGAAAATCCCGGCGCCGGAGTTGTGGCGGAAATCAGCGCACAACGACAGGCGCTCTACGACCTGATTACCAACCCGCGCACGACCAGCCAGGTGGCCAATGATGTAAGGGCGAACCTTATCAGCACATTTATGTCGATAAGTCAGCCGCTCGCCGCGCTTCAGTACCGGCGCGGGGGCGTCAGTGGCACTGGCACTCCGGGACCGAGCCCGACACCCACGAATATTCCCGGATCCGGCGATGAAGGCGACCCCGTGTGTACCGGTGGCAATCCCGATTGCAACTGCGCGATGAACAACACATCAGCACAAGAGCTGGCCCGCGGAGCAGTGCTGACCGCAACGCGGGCCGCCATCACCCAACATCCCGAAATGATGGCACCCGACGGCGTTACGCTCCTCCAAGGCCAGAACATTCCGTTCTTGCAATCTGTATGCCAGGTGGGAGGACTATCTATTAGCGGCGGCTGTCGCCCCAACAACTCCGGTTTCGGACTCATTATTTCAACGGAGCCGATCGAAATTAATGTCGATGTTATTTTGCCCAATAATGTTGTCCGCCAACCGGGCGTCGTGACGGTCGTCTGCACAACGCCGGGGAATCTCTAATGCCACCCTATGAATCTGCTGACCAATCCGCTCGGTACAATATTGGACGGAACTCTTAGTCTTCTTGTTACCGTCAACGCGCTACTTGGGCAACTATTCAATGCTGTAGGCTGGGCGCTTAGGTGGGTATTGTCGCTGGAGATTACAACACAACTGACCGTGGTCGGAATTGCATGGACATCCATCCGCGATATGGTCAACCTTGTGTTCATTGTTCTGTTTATCGGGATTGCCTTTGGCACCATTTTCAACGCGCTCGGATTCTTCAAGGGGTGGCACTATAGCTCGGCACTGATGCCGCTCATCATCGCGGCGATGCTGATGAATTTTTCACTGGCCATCGGGAAAGCGATTGCGCTGGTCTCCAATCAGGCAACAAAATCAGTGTTGGGGGTCATAGGGGATCCGGGCGCCATCCTCATAGAGAGCCTCAAACCGAACTCTCTCGTCATCGGCTCTTCTATTGGAAACGCCTTGACGGCGCTCAAAGCCCCCATTACCGATACGACAGCAACCAGAACCGAAGCCGAAAATAAACGGTACCTCGAATGTCTCAAAGAAGAGAAGACGGTCGTTGACGCCAATGTCGGCTTGTGGCGCTATGCCATCAGGTTTATGAAAGATTTGCCCTCAACAAAAGTACGAAAAACGATAGGAGACTGCAACTTAGAGATTAACGACGCTCGCTACCACACGACGCCGGCCGCCGTTGCCCAGGCGGGAGCGATGAACGAGAAAGAGCGACTATCGGCCGCCATTTCGGAGGGGTCGGTCACGGACAAGTTGATGCTCATTGCCAGCGCGCTGTTCAACTCGCTGATGATTTTGATGCTCATCTCGTGCCTCGCATCGGCATTCATCTTCCTCGCATTGCGCATCATCGTAGTATGGGTGTTGCTGGCCACTGCGGCGCTGGCATGGATAAGCTACGCAATTCCGGGGAATCGGGAAGGCTGGCACAAGTGGTGGAAGCACATGATCGCGTGGAATGTCTTCGCTCCGCTCTACTTGCTCTCGCTCATACCGGGTCTCGTGATGTTGGGGGGGTCTGCGGAAATGATGGCGCAACTGAAAGCGGCGGGAGGAGACATCGGCACCGCGGGAATGCTTATCCAACAGTTCTTTTTCTACGCCTTCGCGGTGCTGATATTTGTAGGCGGGCTTGCGCTGTCTCTCAAGTCGTCGTTTGCAACCACCGTGAAAGGAACAGAAATGGTCGGCGGGTTTGCCTCTAAGCTCGGCGTCTTTGATACAGCTGGTTTCGGAGCAAAGGCTACAGGCATGACGGCGCGATATGAGGGAGCCAAAGCGGGCGTGTCGGCATTGTATAAGGAGAAAATCACTACGCCTTTAGCGCGGCGTGAAGAGGAACTCACCGCCCGTTACCAAGCTCGCTTTGGCGACCGACGCGCCAGAGAGGTTCTTGAGCAAAAACGCATCACCGAGCAATTCAACAAAAATAAAGAAGCGGGCCTCTCGGTGGCAGACCTCAAATCAGACTTGGGCAAAGTCGGCACGCCGAAGTACTTTGCAGCAGCAAAGGCCCTTCTAGAAGCAGGTGAACTTGATGCAAATCAAATGGACACATATGTCACAGCCGCATCAAGAGTGAGTCCCTCCTTTGGTCGCGTAGCACAGGAAGCAGCGGAAAAGAAACTGAAGGAACTATCAAAAGAGAAGAAATTCAAGAACGCTGAAGATGTCGGAAAGGCGCTTGCATATTACGGCGATAAGCCGAGCAGCGACGACAAAACAGTGAAAGAAAATAAGAAGAGACGCGATGCAATCCTCAAGAGTCTTGAGGAGAACCAGCCGCTTATCGCAGCTGAGATGGCAAAGGAGGGTCACTATTTCAATCCGGACGGATCGAAAGCTACGGCAGCAGATGTTCTCGAGCGCAACACGAAGGGTCTTGACAGTGATGCTTGGGCCAAAATACTTGAGAAAGATCGCAAAGGAGAAATGACTCTTACCCCAAATCTTCAGCGCATACTAGCTGAACGCACAAAGAAAACTGGAGACTATCTGGCGCTAGCTGGACGCGTTAAGAACAAAGAAGACCAGGTGGCGTTGGCACATATATCCGCCCTCGACGAACAGATACAAAGAGCGAAAGCGGCGAAGAAAGGGAAGAAACGAAGTCAAACTCCTTAGAAAGTCTATGATGACTGAAGATCCAAATGACATTCTCTATAGCCCGTTTGCCGCGGCAATGGCAGACCGAACCCCTCAACAACAAGAGGCATTCTTAGAACGCTTCTCAACAATGCCTGATGACATACGCGAATTCTTCACATCTTTGAAAACAGTTGAGGCAATTAAGACAATCATGGAAACCGGTGAGCTGTCTGGGGACTACGATTTAGCAATCACTAAAATCGTCGCATTTGCCGCTCTTGGAGATGTGCCCCCTGCCAACATCGAGGAACTTCTCATTAAGCTTGGAGTTTCACCTCAACAGGCTGCTGATGTAAGCCAGAAACTTCTCGGAGTGCTCGCTCCTATCATCTCTGCGCGAGCGATTCATGCCGTTCCCACGATGTCCGAACTTCCGCCACTCACACAAAAGATTCCACCAATGACGCCGGTTCCCGATTCGTCGAAGACGCCGGCGCGTAATATAATAGACTTACGGAAACAACAGACGGAACAATGAAATTCCAAGTCCCACAATTCATCGAGACGGAGACGAAGATTATCGGGCCGCTGACGCTCAAACAGTTTTTGTTCGTCGCCGGTGGCGTCAGCATGACGGCATTGGAATACATCATGCTCAACGGCATTTTGTTCGCGGTGGCGGCGCTGCTGACCATCAGTTTTTTCGGAGCGCTGGCATTCCTGAAAATCGACGGTCAGCCGTTCCTCAACTACCTTGCCTACATGCTGGCCTACGCACTGGGAGCTAAACGCTACATCTATCGCATCAAAGAGGACACTAACCAATTCACTGTACCCCCTAATGGCCAATGAGCCCTCGACAACGGATTTGATTCAGCTCAAAGAACTCCGTGACGGAGTGGCACTCCTCAAAGACGGGTCGCTGCGCGGTGTTGTGCAGGTCAGTGCTATCAATTTTGAATTGCGTTCCAGCGATGAGCAGGCGGCGATTCTCCAGCAATACGCGTCATTCCTGAATTCGATTGATTTTCCGATACAGATGATTGTACACTCCCGCCGATTCGACATCTCGGAATATCTGGCGACCGTGCAGGCGGCGGCGGACCAGCTGACGAACGAACTGCTGAAAGTGCAGGCGACGGAATACATCCGATTCATCGGTGAACTGTCTTCGCTTTCCAACATCATGGCAAAGAATTTTTATATCGCTTTGCCCATGATGGTTACACCTCCGAAAGAACAGGGGGGATTTTTCAAGGGCATCACGGGCATCTTCAAGAAGAAGCCAGTCAAAACGGGTGGCCAAACAACAGAACAACTAACAACCTATAAAGCGCAACTGCAACAGCGCGCCGACCTCATTATCGGCGGCTTGTCAGGCATGGGCCTGAAAGGGCACATGCTCGGACAAGAAGAACTGCTGAAGCTGTTCAACGAACTGTACAATCCCGTTGTGCCGGCTCCGCAGAAAACAAACGCATAACCTATGGAAACCACACCCACCGGAAACTCAATGACCGTCGCCCCATCGGCGATGCAAATCACGCCCAACTATCTGCAAATCGGAGACAAGTATGTCCGTACTATTTTCATCGCCACCTACCCGCGGTTCCTCAACGCGAACTGGCTCTCTCCGATTGTAAACCTCGACAAGGTGCTGGATGTCGCCATCTACATCAATCCGCAACCCACTGCCGATGTACTCAAACAGTTACGCACCCAGCTTACCAAAGTACAGGCGCAAATCATGGAAGAAGAGGCTGCGGGAAAAGTTCGCGACCCGGTGTTGGAAACCGGTGCACAAGACCTGGAAGCGCTACGCGACGAGCTCCAGCAGGGGACGGAGCGGTTCTTCCATGTCGGGCTGTACCTGACCATTTACGAAAACAATCCGAAAGATTTGGACGAAACCGAAGGAACCATCAAGAGTATGCTCGACGGACTGCTTGTGGTGGCGAAGCAATCCACTTTCCGGATGCTGGAGGGATTTCTGACTACTTCTCCGCTGGCCGACGATCGTCTGCAGGCGCTCACCTCATTGAACACGCATCCGGTTTCTTCCACATTCCCGTTCGTCTCCAGCGACTTGACTTCGAACTCCGGCATTCTGTACGGAATTAACACTACGAACAACAGTTTGGTGTTGTTTGACCGGTTCTCGCTGGAAAATGCCAATGCCGTGATGTTCGCAAAGTCCGGCGCCGGCAAGAGCTACACCGTGAAGCTTGAAATTCTGCGCTACCTCGTACTGGGAACGCAGGTGCTGGTGATTGATCCTGAAGACGAGTACAAATACCTATCCGACACCGTCGGCGGCACCAACATCAAGATTTCCATCAATTCCGACCAGCACATCAATCCGTTCGACCTGCCGACTCCGAAAGATGAAGAGTCGTGGGCAGATGTGTTCAATTCTCACATTCTGAATCTTGGCGGACTCATTAAGCTGCTGATGGGCGGCAATCTCACACCGGAAGAAGAATCAATGCTGGACCAGGCACTTATTCAGACTTATGCCATTAAAGACATTGTGCCTGACGCGGATTTCTCGAAACTTCCTCCGCCTATTCTGGGCGATTTGCAGAGTGTGCTCGAGGGGATGACCGGCGCGGAGCGCATGGCAACCCGCCTGACGAAGTTCACCACCGGCACCTTCGCGGGATTCCTGAACAACCCTACCAACATCCCGCTGGAGAACCAGCTCGTTGTGTTCGGTATCCGTGATTTGGAAGATGAGCTACGGCCCATCGCCATGTATTCGGTGCTCAATTACATCTGGACACAAGTACGCCGCGAAAAGAAGAAGCGCATCATGGTCGTCGATGAAGCGTGGTATGTGATGAAGTTTCCCATCGGCGCAGAGTTCCTGTTCAACATCGCAAAGCGCGGCCGCAAATACTACTGCGGCATGACCACTATCTCGCAGGACATCCCGGACTTCATGAGCACCGCGCAAGGGAAAGCAATCGTTACCAACTCGTCCATGCAGATGCTGATGAAACAGTCGCCGGCCGCCATCGATATCATCCAGCAGACATTCAACCTCACCGACTCCGAGAAATACTACCTACTGGAAGCGCGTGTCGGGTTCGGCCTGTTTTTCCTCGGCTCCAACCATGTGGGCTTGCGCGTGCTTGCTTCATACGCCGAAGACCAAATCATCACCTCCGACCCGAAACAACTTCTGGAAATCGAGAAGGCAAAACAGGAATGGGCGCAGATAGGAAAATAAATGCAAAAATCAAAATGCAAAATTGAAGCAGTATGGATTCGGAAACTTTTTAATTTTTGATTTTTCACTTTTAATTTTGCAACATGGCCCGCGAACGCACCCAACAAGAAACAGAGAATCTCTCCCGCATCAGGGAGCAGATGGCCGATGCGGCCAGCGAACTGGCAGATGCCACACGCACGCGCCGCCAGCTGGAAGTACAATTGCGCGAAGTCCAGCATCAGATGGCATCACCAGATGGCATCACATCTTCGGAGCAGTTCGTTGATGATGTGTCCCGCCTGCGTCGTGGAATCCAAAGCGCCGCAGCACGCGAACAAGAGGCTGCCGCGGTCCGAGATCGTTTGTCTGCGCAGGAGATGCAAGTCAGCGCCATGAGTAGGCCGTCTCTCGGGGCGCGCCCTCAACGGACCGACACGACCGCCTCATCTGCGGGGATTTCTGCAACGGCATCCGCGCAGATGATGTCGGGGCTGGATGCACTGCGGCGCGCGCAAACGCAATTTGAACGCAACAGCACGGCACGCACAGAGATCGAGAAGAAACTGGCCAATAATATTAAGAAAACAATTCTCATCGTCTTTATCTCGGCGGTCTGTGTTGCGGCTCTCGCTGACATCTTGAGTATCATTGACTTCGGGTGGCTTGTTTCCTGGACGATACCGATGATTGTCTGGACCATGGCGCGTCGTGTGACGGCCATCAACGCAGGAGGGGACGCAATCGTTGCCGCGCATACATCCGCACAACGCCAATTAACGCTCCTGCAACAAAGACTCCGCCCTGCCATGCAGTCCTCAGGAAATACTGGGCTACTTGTATCAACGAAAGTCGGCAGCCTTGTGTTCGCAGGCAAGTCATATGTCTCGACATTCGCACGGGATACCATCATCACCCAACTTATCGAGCTTATTCCTATTATTGATGTGCTTCCTCTCTATATAGGGCAGGTGGTAAAGGTGTTCGTTGACCAGAATATTTCCTATCAAAAGGTAAAAAAACTGATGCCGCACCTGCAGTATGTTCATCAACAGATTGACCGCTTGGAACAGTTTGAAATTCAATATATGGCCCGGCAAATCGCGACCGTCGTGCGCGCACAACAAATCATCGGTGCCCGACAGCGCCAGCAAGCCTCCGCCGCCCAACCACAGAAAGCGCGGGCACCTTCACCGCTGGCTCTTGGCTACGCAACATAATCATGTCATTACATTCCGGCCTCAATTTTCTTCCGCAAAGAAATCGTCTCCGCCTTTTGCAGGCGGGCGCACTTTCTGCCGTCCTGATGGCTGTGGTGATGGCCGGTGCGGTGCTGCGCTCCTCCGGCGGACAAACGGCATCGCTGTCAGATACACTCGCCACGCCATCCGTTTCAACTTCTACATCGGAGCACATTTCTGCGCGACCGAAAGCAATCAGTGAGAATGCGGCCGTCTCGGTTGCGTTGGGTAAAGAGAGTGATACGGCAAAATACTATGAACGGGAGACCGGCAAAGCGTTTTCGGTAAATCTCAAAACCCTCAAGACCGATGTGCTTTCCGACACGCGACTACCAGGCTTCATCCGCTCATATTGGCTCCCGTACAGCAATAAAGTTGTTTCAGAATTCCAAGACCCTGGTGGCATCAGCTACCGTGCATTTGATTATCAGACCAAAGCGACCACTACCATCGGGTCCGATATCATAGCTCTTGCAGTATCTCCCGACGGCCGGCAAATTGCGTACATGAAACCGATGGAAGACGCGTCGGCATTATTCATCAGCGACAGCGACGGCTCAAATCCACGCACACTGATAACAACCCGCGCGCAGGAAGTGCGTTTGAACTGGCCCGTCAAGGATACACTCTCAATGGCGTCGCGCCGTCCTGACCGCACGGGCACCGATCTGTCGATTATCGATCTTGATGGCACACTGACAATCATGATGTCCAACCGTGAAAATCTCGAGTATGTCTGGTCGCCCGACGGAACACACTTACTGTATTCGTACTTCACTCCCGAGCAGGGTGTCTCTCTGTGGTACCGCGAAGCGGGGTCCAGGCTTGATGTTCCGCTGGGACTGGCAACCAGCGCGCGCAAATGCGCATGGCATGACAACACAATGACCATCACCTGTGGCGTTCCTGCGAAGAATTCGCTGGGCCGCGATGTACCCGCTGACCGCTCCGCTACCGTGGACGACATTGCGACGCTGGATATGTCGACCGGAGAACAAAGCCGCCTCTACGGAGGAACAGGTGCGACGCTCATCGGAGTCATTGAGCCGCTCGTTTCATCGTCCGGAAATTATTTCGTCTTCACCAACCTGTTCGATCAACGGTTGTATCTGTTCCCGCTGTAACAAAAATACCGCCCCACGGGCGATATTTTTTAGAGTGGCTTGATGACGACTCTGCGCTGCGGATCTTGTCCCACGCTTTCGGTCGACAGATCGCTGTAGGTTGCGAGCTCGGTATGAACAAGGCGCCGTTCGTATGATGTCATCGGTTCAAACGCCTCTGAACGCCGCGTCTGCTGAACACGCGCTGCGGTCTCCCGCACCAATTGAATGAGCTCCTTCGAGCGTTCGGCGCGATAATCGTTGACATCAACGATGACGGATCGGTTTTCGGGATTCTGTCGCATCCACATCACGCGGACAACATGCTCGAGCGCCTTGAGGTTCTGACCGTTTTTTCCAATGAGAAGGCGCCCGTTGTCATCCGCCTGCACCGCCACACTGACCGAGCCGCCTTCTTCGGACGATACCGAAACCTCGCAGGGAATCTGCATGTATTCGGCGACGCGCCGTATAAAATCATTGATAATCGAGGTGTTCTCCGAATTCATGGGGCTAGTATGCCTGAACGGCGACTCAAATACAACTGTTCACCGATAGACCATAGCGAAGTGGCAACCCAGTACAGTGCGAGCCCCGCCGGCAGGTTCCAACTGATAACAATGATCATGACCGGTAGGAGGTAGGTCATCTGCTGATTGAGCGCCGCGGTTTGCGGAGATTTCGGCTGATTCGCCATAGCCGCGCGTGCTTGGATGAATTGCGTGACGCCAGCAAGAATCGCCAGCACAGGGTTGCTCTTGCTGATATCCAACAGCCCCAGCATTATGTGATTGATGGCCCCGGGGTGTTGGACGAAACCGTACAACAGATCGAGTGTTTCCGGTTTGAAAATTTTCAAGAACACCTGATACACCCCGATGAGAATGGGGAGTTGTAACAGCAACGGGAGACACCCGGCCAACGGACTGACCCCCTTTTCTTTGTACAGCTTCATAACCGCTTCCGACTGCGCGGCAGTATTTCCCTTATGAGCGGCCTTCACTTTTTCAATCTCCGGAGCCAACTGTGCCATCGCCCTCTGCGAACTGGCTGTCTTCATCGACAACGGCAACAACACCGCGCGCACAAGCACAGTCATCGCGATAATGGCGATTCCCAAATCACCAAACCCGACCGTGTTGTACAAAAAAACGGTGAGATTCAGTATCGGCTGATAGATGATAATAGTGAAGATATTACCCATGTCGTTGTGTCGGCCACAGCGGGTTACACCGTGCTACGCGCGCGATGGATTTGGCGATGCCCCTGATCGCGCCGTCGCGCTCAATAACATCCAGTGCGTACTCCGAGCATGTCGGCCAGGAGCGGCATCCGGAATAGCTACCCAGAAACAGCGGGCCGGGGGAGAGGCTCCAGCTGACGGCCTGATATGCGCGAATAAGCCTGATAAAGATGCGTTTCATCAGTTCAGGATACCAGATTTCTTCATCAGCGACAGTAGTTCGTACTCCAGAGCGGCCGCGTCCGGAAGGCGCTTTGTCCTGACCGATACGACAGCGCTAATGCCAGGCCCAACTGAAGAGGCACGGATAACACGCGCAATAACTTCAGAGGTACGGCGTCGGAGCAGATTGCGCGCCGTTGCAAGAGCAACGAGCTTAGCGGGAACTACGACGGCAAACTTTGATGTATTTCCCGAAGGACCACGGGAAACGCGTAAAAAAAAGTTACGAGAAACAGCAGGTCGCGCCTCCGTAAATATTTTTGTGAACTCCCGTTTTCCTTTCAGGCGGTTTTGTTTTGGAAGCGCCATGTTTGTGCGTGCGGAAAACCGCCCCGATCGTTTGTCGGGGCGGTTTCGATTAGACGGAGAGCTTTGCACGCCCCCGGCTCCGGCGGCGCGCAACTACTTTTCTGCCTGACTTGGTTTCCATGCGTGACAAAAAACCATGCTTGCGTGCGCGTTTCGCTTTCTTGGGTCGGAATCGTGTGATTTTCATATCGGAAACAGTTTACACCGTTTAATCTCGCCGGTCAATCTTTACCCGCAGTTCTCCACTTGTTATAAACACTCTGTCCACTGATTCCTGCCCAAAGCATGCTTGAGTGTGATGTGAGGCGCTGTATACTGGCGACACAGCGGAGAGCCGGAGGTGCCCGCAAACACAATCATGTCATCCGTAACCCACGAAGATATTTGGAAAGCGGTGCTCGGAGAAATGGAGCTTTCAGTTTCCCGTGCGCATTTCTCAACGTGGTTTAAGAATACCACCGTCATCGCGCGCGATCAGAACTCAATGACCGTCAGTGTGCCGAACGGTTTTGTGAAAGAGTGGCTTGAAAATAAATTCAACCGCCAAATTCTCACCTCTATCCACAAACTTTCCAATGAAATCCGCGAGGTGAAGTATGTTATCGGCCTGCCGAAACCCGAACCATTGCGGCAGGACATCTCAAAAATTATTATTGAAAAAGAATTCCAAGAGCAGACCACCGCTGATCAGAGCCAAGAAATCGATAAAATCACTCACCTGAACAAAAAGTATTCGTTCGATTCGTTCATCGTCGGCTCTTCCAATGAATTCACTTTCGCTTGCTCACAGGCGGTTGCCGCAAGCCCCGGCAAGCACTACAATCCGCTCTTTCTCTATGGCGGTGTCGGTCTGGGGAAAACCCATCTCATCCAATCAATAGGAAATCAGGTGCTCCGCGATTGGCCCGACAAGAAGGTTCTGTATACCACGGGCGAGAAGCTCACCGCCACCATCGTCGAGTCGATCCGTAACCGCACCATTGAAGATATTAAAACACTCTACTCGCGCCTTGATCTCCTTATCATCGATGATATTCAGTATATCGCGGGAAAAGATAAGACACAGGAAATCGTGTTCACTATTTTCAATGAGCTTCACAACCGCAACAAACAGGTTGTCTGCACATCGGACCGTCCTCCCAAAGCGATTCCCGCTATCGAGGAGCGCCTCCAGTCACGGCTCGAAGGGGGAATGCTTGCGGAGATCAACATGCCGGACTTTGAAACACGGTTGGCGATTCTCAAATCAAAGGCGGTCGAAAAAACAAGTCAGCTAAGCGACGAAGTCCTTTCCTATATTGCAACCCACATCCAAAAAAATGTCCGTGAGCTCGAAGGGGCGCTCAACCGCGTCGTCGCGCTCTCCCAAATCTACAACCGCATACCAGATCTTAAGGAGGTTAAAAACATCCTGAATGCCTATCTTGCCATCCCGTACCGCAAAACCTCTCCCCAAGTCATCCTAAAGACCGTGGCGGATTTCTATAGTGTCGCCTCGGCAGACCTGACGAAGAGGAGTAGGAAGAAAGAAATCGTAAAACCCCGCCAAGTTGCCATGTATCTCCTGCGTGAAGAGATTAAGCTTTCTTTCCCCGAGATCGGGCAAAAACTGGGTGGCCGCGACCACTCTACCGTGATTCATGCGTGTGAAAAAATCCGGAGAGAAGAAGGGGTGGATGAGCCGCTGAAGAACGAGTTAGTTATGATCCGTCAGCGTATTTACGACTCTTTCGATCGCTGACGAATAAGGTGTGGAGAAGCCTGCGTATAATCCGGGAAAGAAAAATAAGCTCCGAGGTTATCAGTGTCGGATCAATAGTTATCCTATGCGCGTCCACAACAACAAAGAGGCACATATCGTATACGGGACATGATAAAAGAGATGATCATCCCCATATCCACAAGTGTAGTAGTAAGTAGTAGTATATAAATATCTTATTAATACAGAACAGATGAAAGCACTGGTACACAAAACACGACTTCAGCGGGCGCTCGGATTTGTTGACCGGGTCACTTCACGCAACGCAACATTGCCCATCTTGAGTAATATACTCTTGCGCACTGAAAACGGCCGTATCCGTGTGTCTGCGACGAATCTTGAAGTCGGAGTGAGCTCAGTCATCGGTGCGAAAGTGGATTCTGAAGGTCAGGTTGCCGTGCCCGGCAAGATGCTTGCGGATTTCGTACGGAGTGCGCCCGGGGAGAATGTTGTCCTTGACCTCAAGCAAAACACACTCTCCGCACAGGCCGGCTCGTACCGGACGACTATTCTGTGTTTCGACGCGGCGGAGTATCCTATCACCCCGAAAGTGGAGGGGGGTCACCAGTACAGTGTGCCGGTCGGAATATTGCGCCAACTTATCGGTTCCGTGTCAGACTCTATCGCGTCATCAGATTCCAGGCCGGAACTTGCAGGAGCATTTCTGCGGTTCGATAACAATGAGATCGTGATGGCCTCAACAGACATCTTCCGCCTCGCAGAGCGCAAAGCAGTGGGACAGTATGCGACTTCCAGTTCCGTTATTGTTCCCCGGGGTACCATTTCCGAACTCGGACGCATTCTGGGAGACATCGACGGCGATGTAATGGTGCGCGTTGCGGATAACCAGATATCATTCTCCCATGAAGAATTTGAGATTGTATCGAGGCTCATTGACGGCCGTTATCCGGACTACCGGAAGGTAATTCCCGAACGGGCACTTGCGAAGGTACTGGTGCGCCGCGACGACCTGGAGAACGCAGCAAAAGTTGCAGCACTGTTCTCTTCGAGTATTTCTGATATCAAACTGGAATGCGATGGACAGGGTCTGCGCATCAGCGGAAAGAATTCCAGTAAAGGAGAAGCGTTGGCCGGAGTGGAGGCGAACCTCAAGGGAGACCCCTTTGATGTCTCAATGAATTTTCATTATTTTCTCGACGGGCTCAAGGCGGTCCAAACGGACAAAGTGATCCTAGAGTTTACCGGGAAGGGGAGTCCCTTTGTGATGCGACCAGACACAGACGAGCGTGAGTCTGTGTATCTCATTATGCCCCTGCGGAGCTGATGTTTAAATCAATACAAAGCGCACTTAGCCGGCGCCAACAATCGGTAGGCCGGCAAGAAAATGTCGCTGACATTACCCAGCAGGCGGTTTTGGAGTTTCTGCAACAGGGTTACTCCGATACCTCCGCCCGTATTTCGGTGCGTTATCAGGATGCGGACGGCACGCTCATTATTGTGACACCGAACAAAACACTCGCGGGAGAGTTAATGTTGCACACACCGGAACTCCGGGCATATCTCATTTCACGAACTATCCGCATTGAGCGGATAGTTGTGCGGTAGTCTCTAGAAACCGGAATACGAACGGACAGCCCACTCCCAGTTCGCATAGTGCGGATCAATCTCGGGTGTCGGGGGGATTGGTCCAAGCGGATCGTCTTTCGACACGAAATACAGAATCGAATGTGTATCAGGTGTGCCATTGAGCATCGCCTTACTCGTGATAATGGGGTCGGGTTTAACGAATGTTTCAGCGGGGGAATCCTTGAGAGCTGCGTTTATGAACGCATTCCATAGTGGCCCCGATGCGCTGATACCGGCGCCGGCTGCCGTCATGGATTGATTGTGGTTGTTTCCCACCCAGACACCTACCGCAATCGAAGGCGTGTACCCGACAACCCACGCATCCCTATTCTCTTGTGTGGTGCCCGTTTTGGCGGCCACATCGCGTCCGGGAAGGTAGAGGGAGTTGATGAAGCCGAACGCCGGAGCACGGGCGTTGTTGTCGCTAAGCACATCACTGACCAGGCGGGCGGTTTGGGGGTCTAAGACACGCTCTGAATCTATGTGCCGTTCTTCCAGCAGTGTTCCGCCGCTGACCTCAATGCGTTGCATGAATCCCCACGGCACACGGACTCCTTCATTGGCGAACACGCCGTACGCGGAGACAAGATCAATGGGGCGGACTTCTGCGCCGCCGAGCACCAGCGAGAGGCCGAACCGCGAACGATCGCCCAGTGTAGTGATGCCCATGCGGGTCGCCAGATCGATAACCGAATCAATACCCGCGAGGTAGAGTGTTTTTACCGAGGGGACATTCAGCGACCGCGCAAGTGACTGTCTCATAGTCACCGGCCCGGAGAATGTGCCGCTGTAATTTCTCGGGTGGTAGCAATCCTGACCGGTGGGATCTTTTGTGCCCGAAGCGTCGGGCGGACACAGAGGATTGAATTCTGTTTTCACATCCCACAATACTGTGCTGTCAGGATATCCTTTGGCAAATGCGGCGGCATATGCAAAGGGTTTAAACGCGGAACCAGGCTGTCGTTGTGCAGTGACCACATTGTAGTTTCCTTCATTGTCGACATTAAAGTAATCAGCAGAACCAACCAACGCGCGCACCTCACCCGTCTTCGGGTCAATAGCAACCAATGCCGCATTCGTTGCTTTGTACTTTTCGTTGATCTTCGCGTATTTTGCCACCAACTCTTCTGCTTTTTTCTGTAATTCCGCGTCGAGCGTTGTGATAATCTTGAATCCGCCGCTGGATACGATATCCGCACCGTATTTAGAGGTGACATACTCACGCGCCATGGCAACAAAATGCGGAGCTGAAATTGAGGCGGATTTCGGTTTAAACTCCAACCGTACCGCCAATGTATCACGGTACTGTTGTTCGTTAATCGAATTCAATTGACGCATGCGGCCAAGGACATAGTCCTTCCGTGCCAGCAGTTCATCCAGATGTGCTCTGTACGGGGAAAGATACGATGGCCGCTGTACCATCGCGGCGAGCGCGGCGGCTTGTGCCAGCGAAAGATCGGACGCGGGGATGCCGAAGTAAGTCTGACTCGCTGATTCAATGCCGTACGCGTTTGAGCCGTAGGGGACCTGATTCAGATACATCTCAAAAATCTGATCCTTCGTGAATCTCCGTTCAACTTCGATCGCCAAAATAAGCTCCTGAACTTTACGCATCATATTCTTCTCGCGTCCCACAAGCGCATTGCCGACGAGCTGTTGGGTGAGAGTGGACCCTCCTTGTGCCGCACCGCCAATAAGTAAGTCATTATAAACGGAACGAGCGATTCCTTTGAGATCGAATCCCTTGTGTTCATAAAAACCACTGTCTTCGACGGCCAGAGTGGCTTTCTTAATGGTCTCGTTTATCTTATCCCAAGCGACAACGGTCCGACGCTCTTCATCGTAGATGTCGTACAACACCACGGTGCCGGTCCGGTCGTAGATTTTCGTCGACTCTTTCACCTGACGCGAGACAATCGATTCAGGATCGGGGACCTTGCTTTTTGCGTATAAAATAAACAGCGAAACACCGATGATGCCGAGTGTTACCACCCATGCCACGAGCACAAGAACATGGGACAACCATGTTCGCCAAGAAGTGCGACCACGGCGGATGCGCCGCGTCAGCGGTTTTATGCTCGATATACGAAGCCAGGGAGTATAGGGCATGCAAGGCGAATATACCACAAAAAATGCGTATTTACAATGATTCCCGATGACGGTACAATGATTCAATGACATCAGAAGAACGACAGTCGTATGTGGCTGGTATGCTCCGACGGCGTGTCGAAGCGGTCTACCCGTCCGAGAAAGAAGTTGCGGTCCGTTTGGCCGGAGCCGAACGGCTGACTATCTATCTTGGTATTGATCCGACCGGGGCGGAGATTCATCTCGGCCACACCATTCCGTTGCTACTATTGAAAGAGTTGTTCGCGCTCGGGCATGATGCTGTTTTGCTCATCGGGGATTTTACCGCGCGCATAGGAGATCCGACAGGAAAAGATGCCGCGCGCGTTGTGCTGACCCCCGAACAGATAGACCAGAACATGGCAACCTACGGAGAGCAGGCAAAAAAGATTATTCCGGAAACGGCGTTCCGTATTGCCTACAACAGTGAGTGGCTCGGAGCGTTGAATATGGAGCAGATTCTCCGCCTCACGAGTATGGTGACGGTTCAACAAATGCTGCAGCGCGACATGTTTCAAGTCCGCCAGAAGGAAGGGCGTCCGATATACCTCAACGAATTCTTGTATCCGCTCATGCAGGGATATGATTCGGTTGCATTGCGCACCGATGGTGAGATTGGCGGCAATGATCAGACATTCAACATGCTAATGGGGCGCGAGCTGGAGCGCGAATTGTTGGGCAAAGATAAGTTCGTGATTACCACTAAGCTTCTCGTTGATGTCGCTACCGGCAGAAAAATGAGTAAGTCTGAAGGTGCGCTCATTGCCATCAATGACTCCGCGCAGGAGATTCGTCGGAAGATTCTTGCTGTCGATGACGGTATGATAAAAACGATTTTTGAATTATGCACGGAAAAGAATCAAGAATGGATCAGCCAGCGACAGGCGATGGTTGATGCAGGGGAGAATCCGAAGCAGTTCAAAGAAGAGCTTGCCGCAGAACTGATACAGATGTATCACGGCAGTGAAGCGGTGGGTCAAGCAGATCAGGCCATAGAAATACGGCAGACAGGATCGCTGGAACAGGTACTCAAAGAGTCCGGCCTCGTTTCTTCCCTCGGAGAGGCAAAGCGGCTGGTCGGACAGGGTGCGGTTCAGGTGAACGGGGAACGGGTCGAGCGGTGGGATATCATCATACAAATAGGGGACGAGATACGAGTCGGAAAAGGAAAATTCGTCCGCGTCGTCTGATACAGAACACCCCGGAAACCCGGGGTGTTCTTTTAGAGGGGCACATCTTCATCTTCCTCATCTTCTTCCTCTTCCTGCTTCATTTTTTCTTCTTCTTCATCCTCTTCGTCCTTGTCGTCGAATTCTTCTTCAACAGGCTCTTCCACGGCACTGAATAGATAGGCATCTTCGTTCATGGCGTTATTGTAGGCAGTCGGCTGTTGATGTCAATACTTCTGCCGGGCGGTCGAGCAGCACAACGCAAGCGCAAGCGCATCAGCGGCGTCGTCAGGGCTGATTTTTTCCTTGATATGCAATAACATCCGCACCATATCCTGCACCTGTGGTTTCTTTGCCTGTCCGTTTCCACAGACACCACGCTTTACTTGTTGCGGCGTGAATTCGACCACAGGAATCCCGTGTTGCGCCAGCGTGAGCATGATGACTCCGCGCATTTCCGCGACCGCCATCGCGGTTTTTGCGTTATTCATAAAGAACAGGCGCTCAACACCCGCGGACTGCGGTTTGTATGAAGTGATGAGGTCGGCAAGTGCAATGGCGGTCGCTTGTTTGTCTGCCACCGAGTCGGTTCCCGGATTACGGAATACGCCCCAGGTCAGAGGCCGTAGCGAACTACCGACGTCTTCGACGATACCATAGCCGATAATCGTGGTTCCTGGATCAATGCCAAGGTAGCGCATTCAATGTTGTTAGGAGTCTGCGTTGGTGAACACATTTTGCACATCCTCGTGTTCCTCGAGCGCCTTGATGAGTGTGTCTAGGAGTGAGCGCTCGTTGAGGTCGGTAACCGGAATAATTGTTGTCGGTGTCAGCATTCCCGGCAATCGCACGAACATCCAGAGCACCGAACCCCGGCCGACCATCCGGCCGCCGAGTTTTACGGCGAGCTGCTTGAGGTCATTGATGGTGCGATTGCTGTTGTCGGTGATGGCGTTGACCACGATTGCCGCGCCGCCGGGACCTATGAGCTCGAGTTGCACCTCTATCAGGGCAGAGGCGCTCTTATCCACGACGCGCCTGATTGCCCGTTCGATATTTTCACTCGGCATGTTCACTTCGCGCGCCCGTTCGATTTCAGCCTTCAACCGGAGATTGGAAGACGGGTCTGGATTATCGCGTGCGGCAATGGAGATTGCGCGAGCAATCTTTCCGAAGGTGACGCCCTTCTTGGCATCGGCGACACCTTTCTTATGTTTGATTTGGGACCACTTTGAGTGACCAGACATAACAAACCAAGCATAGCCGAGCGGGCATCAGAAATCCAGCTTCAGGGACGCTGGATCGGGCACGCCGACATGGTCACGCCCCGCTTTTGTGATGACGCGCCCCTTGGTGGTGCGGGCGATGAAGCCCAGGCGCATCAGATACGGCTCGTAGACATCTTCAACGGTACTTTCTTCTTCGGAAATTGACGCGGCAATTGATTTCAAACCGACCGGACCACCGCTAAATGTCGTCGCGATGGCGAGTAGTATTTTCCGGTCAGTTTCTTCTAGGCCCTGCGGGTCTACTTCGAGCATCCGAAGCGCTGCCTGCGCGGTCGGTTCGTCGATGGTCGCGATGTTGTGCACCTGCGCATAATCACGAACGCGCTTGAGAAGCCGGTTGGCAACGCGCGGAGTGGCACGCGCCGAGCGGGCGATAAGTGTGAGCGCAGGCTTGGTGACCGTGATACCCAACAATCCGGCAGAGCGAGTGATGATGCGCTCGATTTCGTCCGGCGTGTAGTACTCGAGACGGAAGCTAGAACCGAATCGGGAGCGAAACGGCGCCGAAAGCATCGATATTTTGGTGGTTGCGGCGACCAGCGTGAATCGGGGGAGATCGATTTGGAGTGTCTTCGCCGCGTTGCCCTTGCCGATGACGATGTCGAGCTTGAAGTTCTCCATTGCCGGATAGATGACTTCTTCAACCATCTTGTTGAGACGGTGAACCTCATCGATGAACAGCACATCACCGTCCGACAGCCCCGTGAGAATTGAGCCCACATCGCCGGCTTTCTCCAGAGCTGTTCCGGATGTCATGCGCATGTTAGCGTTGAGCTCACGGGCGACCAGATAGGCCAGCGTCGTCTTGCCCAGACCCGAAGGACCATGCAGGAGGACATGCTCGGGAGTCTCATTGCGCTTTTTGGCCGCACCCAGTACGATACGAAGGTTTTCCTTCGCTTTCTCCTGCCCGACATACTCCGCGAAGCTCTTCGGACGAAGGGTCAGGTCGAGCAATTGGTCGTCAGGACCGCTCTGGGGGATAGTTTGGGGGTCCTTGACATTCATAACAAATACTGTAAACTTATAACTAACAACTAACAACTTCAGCAAGGACCTCTATAATCTGTAGGCAACTGAACCCAGTGTGCTAAACATGCCGGTTCAGTCGGGATACTCTCTTAGCTCGGAAGATTCGGTTTCGACTGGATCTCTCCTCGGAATTATCCTGTCCCGTGACCCTATGGTCGTGGATATTGCCTACAGGTTATAAAGGTTCTTCGCTGTCCCAGCGTCCTGTCGAGGATTACCCCAACACCCGGCGGATCTCTTCTACCGATGTGATGCCCCGGATCAGTTTGAGATAGCCGTCCTGCAGCATGGTGACCATGCCCTCCTTGATAGCCAGGTCGCGGATATCAGTAACGGATGCATTTTCGAGAATCAACCGCTCCATCGCGCGGGTCACTTCAAATACCTCGTATACTCCGATGCGGCCCTTATAGCCGATGTTATTACACTCACTGCAACCGCCCGGACCGTACACCGGAAGCGATGCATTGATTTCCGGCAACTCAAATCGCTTACTGATGGAAGCGATGTTTTCTTGCAGTTTTTTCAGGTCTTTTTCTTCCAGTGGCAACTTTTTTTTGCATGATTCGCACAGCTTGCGCACAAGGCGTTGCCCCATTGCCATTGTCATCGCGGGTGCGACCGTTTCCGGTTTGACGCCGAGGTCAACGAGACGGGGGATAGTGCCGGCGGCGTCGTTGGTGTGAATGGTTGAGAGTACCATGTGGCCGGTGAGCGCGGCTTCCAGCGCGATGCTGGCCGTTTCTAGGTCGCGGATTTCACCGATAAGAATAATATCGGGGTCTTGGCGTACGATGGCGCGCAATCCTCCGGCGAATGTGTATCCCTTGGAAGGTTCAACCTGCGTCTGATTGACTCCTTTGATATGATATTCGATAGGGTCTTCCACCGTAATGATTTTCATGTCCGGCGTATTCAGGTAGTTCAGGAACGCATACAGCGTTGTGGTTTTTCCGGAACCGGTGGGGCCAGTCGTCAGCAGGGTGCCCTGCGGGCGACCCAAGAGAGCTTTTACTTGCTCCAATACATCGGTTCGCATGCCGAGGTCTTCCAGTTTTGCCCTGATGCCGCGCGGATCCAACAAACGCATAACGATGGATTCGCCGTATTCGCTCGGCAGAACAGAAACACGAACCTCGATATCAATATCACTTTGGCGGATAGTGAACCGGCCGTCCTGGGGTGCCTTGGTGATGTTAAGCTTCATTTTCGACAGCACTTTGACGCGGTTGAGCACTCGCTGATACCGCGCCTTGTCGATAGTGGCGACTTCATGCAGAAGGCCGTCGAGACGGTACCGCAAACGACACAGGTCGGATTCCGGCTCAAAGTGAATGTCGGATGCGCGGGTCGAGAGCGCGCCCGCGACGAGCATTTCGAACAGCTGGGTTACGGGAATCTGTCCCAGCTGCCCTTTGAGGTCGTTGATGTTTTTAATTTTTTCCGCAGCCTGTGCTATCACCTTATCGTCCACACTGATAGCGCCCACTTCAAATGTCTCGATGGTTTTGATGGTCGCATAGCGCATCCAGACGGTTTCCATGGTCGCACGGGCGACCATGAGCACTTTCAGGATTGTGTAATGGGTGCCGAGGTCGTCTAACAGCGTCTTGGCTTCAGGCGTGCGCGGGTCCAGCACCGCAACAACGGCTACCGGGCCTTTTGTTTGCACAACGGCAAGACCGGCGGCTCGGGATTGTGCTTCAGGAACGATTTTGAGCGCCTCCGGATCGATGGGGAGGCCTTGAATATCTACAAACGGCAGGCCAAGCTCCGTGGCGAGCGCTTGCGCGGAAAGCGCTTGTTCTTTTTCTCCGATACTGGACAGCTTCTTTTCCAGTTCGGCCGCTATATCTGGCTTTGTGGGTGCAGTCACCATACGCAGTCACCATACGCGAGAAGCCCTTTTTGTAAACGATTTTTTGTGGACAACCTCACATCAAAACGCCCACGACCCACCGCTCCTCCCACGGGTCCGTGGACAACTCCAAGACACCATGCTATACTGCCCGCATCACCACGAAGAAGACCCTTGTGAGGCTCGTCCTTACCGGGGGCTTTTTCATTTTAATTCCAAAATTCCTCGCTGATTGCTTAGGTAGGCAATCCGGGCGTTCGTGCGCTTGAGGAGAATTGAGCATTTCCTTTCGATGCTTGGAGAGAGAATACATGAAAGTTGTTTGCGTTCTTGAAGAAATTTCACGAGACCTGCGTAATCCCCGTCGCTTGAGACGATAACTGCTTTTTCGAATACACCCCCGTAGGCATCGCGCACCGCCTGTAATACCAAATCCGCGTCGCAGTTTCCCTTTGGCTTTCCGGCGCCATCGTAGACGACCTCTTTGAAGACAAGCGTAAAGCCTGCTTCTTGGAGATGGGTATACAGGTCTTTATATTTCGCGATGAGACCGATGAAAATATATGCGCGACCAACGCCATATTTTTCGGTAAGCCATATGCGCAACTTTCGGTAATCGAGATCCCATCCCACATCACCCATTGCCTTATGCAAATTTGCCCCGTCAATGAATGCGTAGTTGTTCGTTGGCTGTTGCATGAGCGCCATCCTCGCATGTTTGGTTAGCACAATCAACGCCCCAACTTTCTTATCCACACCCCATCCTAGCGGGGGGGGGGTGCTTTCATGGGATACTGGCGAGGTATGGCATT
>JBBTQV010000018.1:0-7460 GCA_038065515.1 Patescibacteria group bacterium
AGTTCAGTGAGCCATTTGATAAATTTACCGCGATCAAGCGGCCGTTCTTCGCGTATTGAAATGGCGCTGATGTCGCTGTCGTGCGCGTGGTCGTGCTCTTCTTCCAGGATGTGCTCTTTGCCCACGAGGTCAAAACCCCCAACATTGAGAATGCTGTCGAGCGGTATCTGCCCGCGTGAACCGCGCACGATGGGTGCGGTCGGGTTCAGTCCGTGGAGCCACTCTTCAAGATTGTGAATCTGCGGTTCCTCCGCAAGGTCGACTTTGTTGATGAGAATAAGATCGGCGACCGCAATCTGCTCTTTGACTTCACGAAACTGAATCATCTGACTCGTCCCATGAAATGCATCGACCACGGTAACAACACCATCCAAACGGTAAAAAGTTTTCAATGGGGAATCCGCAAGAAAGAAGCGGCACAGCGATGCGGGCTTCGCCAGTCCCGTCGTCTCAATGATGACATGGTCGATTGGCTCGCCTTTTTTGGAGCGGGCCACGAGCGACAACAGCACCTCCATCGTATCATTGCGTCCGCTGCAACATACGCATCCGTTGGTGAGCTCCACGATATCACCGTCGGAGCGCGCGATAAAGCGGTCGTCCAGACCGATGTCTCCGAGCTCATTGACCACAACGGCAATACGCTTGCCGTGGTCGCCGGTGAGGATGTGATTCAGAAGCGTTGTCTTCCCTGCTCCGAGGAACCCCGTGAGAATTGTGACAGGTGTCATTGATGTAGTATAGCAACATCGCGCGCTTCGGGGCAGTCAAACCCCGCCGTGTGACGGGCGGGGTCAAGGTGAACGGTCTAGGGCCGAGTGATAGTCTCGACCCAGGAGGCATACTTGTTGCTGACCGCATTGCGCAAGTAGATGCTTGCCCGGTACCGGCCGGTGGGCAGTGTTTGAAGATCTTCGGCTTTCAGGAATACGACACCCATCAGGATTTCGCCGTGATCGGTGATGTTCTCCTTGGTGTTCGTGAAGGAGATTTCCCCTCCGAATGAGGTTCGAACGCTATTGTTGTCGAGATTCTCAAGCACCACACGAACCCGCAAGACGCTTTTGGCCTGTGTTCCGGTAACCTGCCAGTCGATGTCGGAACGCCGCACCTGAAGTACGAATTCGGAGCCGAGCAAACACCGAATGGGAATGCCCGAGTTGCATTGCGCACATGCCGACATCAGATATTCGACGCCTGCCACAGCCGCGTGCTCCGGTGACTCACCGCTGATGCGGAATGCGAGCCGATGGGCCACCTCGGACGCCGGGAGCGGCGGCCCAAGCGCCTGGGCTTGGGTTAAAAAGGTGTCACGCGAGACATTTTGCAGCGCCCAGATAAAAGCACCGCTCGGCGCGTTGCCCGTCCGGGGAATCGTGGTGACCAGCTGACGGTATGCCGCATCGACTTCCCGCGGACACTGCCCGCCGCCGAAGAATGAAGAATAGTCCTGCCGTTTGCTCCGCAGAATCTCATTCACGGCGCCACACAGATTCGACCGGTACAACTCTGTGGGAAATAGTTTGAGCGATCCGGAACCGGATGGTTGGTAGAACAGGAACGCGTACGCGGTGCCCCCGTCTTCGGAGTCCGCGTATGTCCAGAGCATCAAGTCAACGAACAACCGCTCTCCGCTGATAACCGACAGATCCGATGGCGCACCGTAGAGCATGTAGGCTTTCGCCATGTCTCCACGGAAACCGCCGTTGATACCGAAGCCAAGCCCCGGTATGCTCGCGAACCGGTCGTTGGCGATTTCATCCAGCCGCTCGTCAATCCGATCCTTGCACTCATTCTCCGGCGTGTTGGGATCGGTATCCCGCCTCACCCAGAAGTCGGTGATGAATTGCTGACGCTCCATGTCAGTCTGGAGCTTCTTGAACGCTTTGCGCTCCTTATCGTTGATGAACACTCCGTACCGCTGAAGAAACCCTTCAGGAGTGTCGGCCGGAATGGCAACACCCGTTTCCGAATTTTTCTTTTTCTTCTCACCGCCGCTCACCGCAACCGGTACCAGAAATGCCGCGCACAGAAGGACCGCCAGCCACTTACTTCCCATTGCCCTTCTCCTTGTTTTTTCCTTTGGGGAATACGAGATATTCCTGGTCAATCCGGACAGCGCGCGTCGCGTCGCCGAGCGCAAACTGGAGGCCGACCGGTACCCTCTGTTCGGTATCCGGTATGAATGGTTCCGAGAATGGCCTGATGACCATCTCTTGTCCGTCCGAGAACATCCAAGAACCGGTCTGATCCAACAACCATGACTGAACCGGCCCGGCCAATATCATCTGGCCGCTTCGGGAATCCTCGGCCGTTTTCCAGCATACGACAGCGAACACATCGGTTGCCTTTTGTACCAAACCGAGCGCTTCCCGTTCCTTCTTTTGCCGGTAATTGAACACCGAAACAACGCTTTCCGAGTCCCGGACTGCGCCAACATTGATTTCCTTGGCACACCCGGACACCAATGCGATTTGTTGTCGGTACACTCGAACAAACTCATGGGAATCTTGGGGATTTCGGTACTCGGTCACCAGTCCGACAAATGCGGTCTGGCAGTCGTTTACCCTGAATTCCAGCTGTTTCTGCAGAACCACCTGCCATCCTGTAGGATCCGGCGGCTGCGCAACGGCTTGGGATGCGGACAACAACAGCGCAACGAGCAACATAGTGCCTCCCTTTCAAAGAGCGAAACTGACCGCAACTGTATACCCCCCTGCAAGGTTGTCAAATAAAAAAACCACCACGATAACCGGAGTTACCGTGGTGGCATGCTTTCAGAAGTTGAACCCGACGCGGAAGTTGAATGTCCACCGTTCGGGGTTGAACTTGGTCCGCGCCCATTCGAAGTTGAGCGGCAAAAGGAAGTGGGTCTGGAGACCGAATCCGTATGACCATTCCCGGTGCGCGGGAAACCGGTCATCGCTGAAGCGCACAACGGCGTAGTCGCCGAATGCAACCGCCCGCACATGAAGCGGCATGGAGCCGAACAGCACCACGGCCGCCACCGGGAGCCGCAGTTCTGCGCTCCCATACCCCACCTGATTGCCCGCAACGCTGAAGTACGGGTAGTTGCGCAGGGAATCGGAACCGCCCAACAGCATGAAGTCTCCGTTGGGCCGCGAGCTGGCAAGACCTGCCACACGAACCGCGAACAGACTGCTACCGGTGAGTGAAATGTACTTCCGGGCATCCAGTTGAGCCGACAGGTACGAAGCCGACTTCGCGTCCAGTGGCGGCCCGTACTCGACATGCGCATACAGCGCGTTGCCGTGCATCGGTCCGAAGGTACGATTCGAGGACAGTACCGTATCGTGCACGAATGCCGCCGTCAGTCCCAGGTTGGTCTGTCCGCTGGAGTGCTGGAAGAAGTCGTAGTACTGGAGGTCGCTCGGCGCGATGGTGTCGGTCGGAGTGTCCGGCGTCAGCTGATACGACAACAGGTAGGTCCGTCTGCGCGGCCGGATACCCAGCTCGATCCGATCCCACTTGGAGAAAGGATACTGTGCGTACGCCATCAGGGAACTCTCACGCATCCAGGTGCCGTTCAGCGTGAACTGATTGATGTTGCCGTCCGGTGATGGGTAGCGGGGCTGATGGCCATCGATGCTGTACAGGAAGTAGTACATCGGAAACTGGGTATGCGATGCACCGAGCGCGAATCCCCAGCGACGAGACCGGTCTATGTAGGTGTAGTCGTAGTAACGGGCATCGCCGTTCTTGGTGAGCAACAGGGAATGCGTTCGGTTCGCGAGGATGTCCTGCAAGGTGATGTTGGTAGACCCGAACATCCCCCAGTAGGTATTCGCCCCCAGATACACATCGCTTCCGTCCAGCCGCCAACGAGCCGGCGGTTTCTGGGGATTTTCCAGTTGACGCATGTCGAGTTGTTCCCGCACCGCATCCGAGGAACGGAATGCCAGCCGCATGTCCTGGCCGGGATCCGTGACGGTTTCGGTTCTCAACGGCTCTTTCAGTCGCGCGTCGAACAGTTCGTAGTTCGGGTAGATGTAGTTGAGAAACTGATCGTCTTCCAGGTATGCGCTGTACAGGATGCGGTCATTCTCACCCGGCATGAACGATGGCACGAACACGCCGCCGAAGAACTCGGTCCACTGTTTCGTTGTCTGCGCCGCGATGTCCAACGAATACAGATTCCAGATGCCGTCTTTCTCGTCCGAGGTGTACGCCAGAAGCGTGCCGTCCGATGACCAGCTCGGCGAGTTGTCGTTCCAGCGGCCGTAGGTCAGCTGGTGCTTGACCCCCGTGGTCAGATCGAGCAGAAACAACTTTTGGAAGTCTCCGACGAACGCCACGAACGCCAGCTTGGTGCCGTCCGGCGACACTGCCGGAGCGGTGTTGAAGATTCCGCCGCCCGTGATGTTCTTCAGCTCGCCGGTTTCCAGCTTGAGCGCGTAGATGTCGCGGTCAATGTTGTGCGCCGCCGAGAAGTACACGGTACCGCCATCGGGACTGAACGCCGGTGAAATCGCCTGGTCCAACGGAAGTTCGATTTCCCGCAGGAATTTTCCGGTAGCGGCATCCATGATGAAGAGAGCGTGGTCGCGGTTTTTCCGGGCAAAAAATGCGATGTTGCCACGCGCCTTCGGCTTCTTGTCGCCGTTCTTGTCTTCCTTCGTAACCGCAGGAGGCCTGGCTTCCTGCCACCAATCCAAATCGGAGCCGTTAAACGGCCAGACATTCAGCTCCTGCCCGATGAGATACTCGTAGTGCTTCGGCGGCAGAAACGAAGTGAGAATCTTCAACTCCGGTTTTTCGTAGGGAATTTTGGCAGCCAGCACGGTTTTCTTGCGTTTTGCCAAAGGCACATATGGCGCGTCCTGCCGTGGCAAGGCTTGTGCCGTTGCCAGGACAATACCGTACCGCTGGTGATAAGTCAGCATCGCCATGAACTTTCCATCCGGCGACACCTTCGGCGATGTCAGCGGGAACGCCCATGGCTTGGCGAGTACCTGGCGGCCAGCAAAGCTTGTCGTCTCATCGTAGGGTTTTGGCCGTTTGAGCGAATCCCCGACATACCGGGAGGCCCAGTAATCACGGATGGCGCGGTCGAGCTTTTCCGGAGTGGAAAGCTTGCCCTCGGACAGATCGGATACCAAATCCATGAACTTACCCTTGCGGGTCTTGAACACACACTTGATAAGGTCGAGTGTGTGTTGGCGTCCGTAGACGGCTTCGAGATACTCGAAGTCCATCGCGCCCATGGAGTAGGGGTTCGCCTCGCCATCCTGCAGCATCTTCGTCGTCGGAAGGCCGAACATCGGATTCTTCGGATTAGCCGCAGCCACGCGCTGGTGTATCCTCCTGATGTCGTCGCGCGAATACGGCGCGTAGAGATTTGCCATGTAGTCGGCACTTGCCTCATACAGCCAGTGATCGATCGGGTCGGCCCCCAAGAAACGCAGAAAGCTCCAGCTGACCATGTCAAACTGGAAGATGTGCATCAGCTCGTGGGTAAAGATGGTTTTGTTCAGTACGGGCAGGAAATCCGGTTTCACCACCAGTATCAGATCGGATCCCGATGTCAGCTGAAGACCGCGGGGCATTGCATACGCCCCGACACCTTCGGGCATAAATCCGTCACCGCCCAGACAGAGCGCCTCG
Source organism: Patescibacteria group bacterium (assembly GCA_038065515.1). Taxonomy (GTDB): domain Bacteria; phylum Patescibacteriota; class Minisyncoccia; order 2-02-FULL-40-12; family GWA2-44-9; genus JAGOPO01. Next base: position 5,626 of record JBBTQV010000018.1, read on the forward strand.
AATGTGCTGTGGGTGCGCGACACTACCACGATAGGCCGTTTTTTCAGGTCGTGCCCCTTCATCGCGATGCTCAAGAACTCATATGAGCCCTCCGCGTGCGCGACTAGGTTGGCGAAATGCTCCTGCACCCGGGTCTCTTCGAGCTCAAGCGCAACATAGTAATCGAAGTTGGCAGACCGGTAGAAGTTCCAGACTGTCTTTTCCCACATCACCTGATTCTTGCCGAACTCCTGTGCATGAGCCGAAAGCGGCACCATTGCCAGCGTCAGAGCCAGCAAAAACCACACCAATTTCCTCATGATTTACCTCTTTTCTGTTGACAAAGGACTGTTAACTTGGCGGGAGCGTACGCTCCCTACTGGGGATGTCAATGCCAAGCACACCAGAGTGAGTAGCAAGCAGAAACCGTCTTATCTGCGGTTGAATCGCGGGCGGCGGGGGTAACTGCGCTTGCGACCTCCCATAATTCCGCGTTGGCCCATCGGAATGGAAGGAAGTTCAACGGAAAGCTTCGCGTGTTTGGCGACTGGCAACGGCTTGCGAATAATGCGTTCGATGTCGCGGATATCCTGCCGTTGATCGGGTGTCGCCAATGAGATTGCATGACCGGCCAATCCCGCACGACCCGTGCGCCCGATGCGGTGCACATAGTCGGAACTGTTATCCGGAAGATCGAAGTTGACGACCAACTCGATACCGGTCACATCAATACCGCGCGCAGCGATATCGGTTGCAACGAGAATACGGTACTGGCCCCTCTTGAATCCCTCCAATGCGCGTATGCGCTGGGCAAGACTCTTGTTGGCATGAATTTCGGCCGATTTGTGGCCCATCTCCATGAGATGTTTGCACAATTTGGTTGCCCCGTGCTTCGTGCGCGAGAAGATGAGCACCGAACCGCGGTACTGATTCAGAATATCGGCAAGAATACTTATCTTATTTTCCTTGCGGACAATGTAGATTTCCTGCTCCACCGTTTCTGCGGCGGTTCCCTGCTGGGCAACCTCGACACGCACGGGCAGGCGCATGTGCGCGTTGGCAATGCTCACGATATCGTCAGGCATCGTCGCTGAAAACAGCATCGTCTGGCGTTGGTCCGGCGGCGGCAGCATTTTCAGAATGCGATTGATTTGCGGCGCAAAACCCATGTCCAGCATACGGTCGGCTTCATCGAGTACCAGCACAGCGGTTTTATCCAGCTTCACATAACCCTGCTCAACCAGATCCAGCAATCTGCCGGGAGTTGCCACAAGCACATGCGGCCGCCGACGCAGAAGTGTCACCTGTTTGCGCATATTTTCTCCTCCGATGAGCACCGCCGTGCGAAGACCCATGGCGCCGCCGATACGCCCAAGCGTTTCGTCCACCTGCATGGCAAGTTCGCGTGTCGGCAACAGCACAAGGCCGATTCCCTGTGCCTGTCCGCCATAGAGCCGCTGAAGCATCGGGACACCGAACGCCAGTGTTTTGCCGGTTCCGGTCTGCGCGATACCGATAACATCATCACCCTTCAATGCCACCGGCATTGCTTTGTGCTGAATGGGTGTAGGTACCGTAAATTTGTACTTTTCCAGTACCTGCATGAATACCTCACTGATGCCAAGCCCCTCGAATGTCGAGGAGTGTTGTTCTGTCTGCATTTTTATTGCGATACGTGACCCGAGGATTCTGCAGTGGGTCACGAGGGACGCAATGAGATTCGAGTCTTACCCCGCCCCGTGGCAGAGTTCCGTACTGTTATCCGTCAATTATAGCAGGTATGACTACAAAAGTCAATAGCCCGCGGTAATATGTACACACATATGGCGGGTTCCCCTAGACTGGGGGAATGTGCA
>JBBTQV010000019.1:0-14360 GCA_038065515.1 Patescibacteria group bacterium
TTCCCGAAGGTCGTCATCCCGCTCATCGTCCAGCGGGCAAAATCCATCGCCGCGATGGAGGCCGCGCTTTCGGCCGATCGCCTGGTGCTGTTTGTGACCCAGAAGAATGTCGAGGACGAAACCGGCGAAGACGATCTGTTTTCGGTCGGCACCATCGGCCGCATCATCTCGGTGTTCCGGCTTCCCGACGGAAGCGCGAAAGTCGATGTCGAAGGTGTGGGCAGGGCGCGCATTGTGCAGTACCTGGGCTTTGCGCCGTTTCTGCGTGTCCGCGTGGAACCTATCGCATCGACCGATTCGATGGAGAGTCCGGAAAATTCGGCACTCCTGCGGCGCGTGCTGGAGCAGTTCAAGCATGTCGCCGAAGTCCGTTCGTTTCCGGCAATTCTGCCGGAGGTGGTATACCTGATGACGCAACTGCGCGATGCGGAACAAATCATCGGACTTGTTGCAGCGAATCTGAACCTGGATATGCGCCAACAGCAGGACATTCTGGAAATGCGCCAGCACGGCGATGCCATGCGTCAGTTGAATATCTACCTTTCCCGCGAGATGGAAGTACTCGAAGCGGAAAAGGATCTTGCCCGCGAGACGAAGCGGAAAATTGGCCGTATGCAGAAAGAATTCTTTTTGCGCGAACAGCTCAAGAACATCGAAAAAGAGCTTGGTGTTGACGAAGACGGTGATGAACTCAATGTCATCAAACAGAAAATCGACAGCGCAAAAATGCCGCAGACAGTACATGAGAAGGCGATAAAGGAATTCAACCGCCTCTCGAAGATGCCCCCGATGAGCCCCGAAGTTTCCTATATCCGCACCTACCTCGATTGGCTTGTTGAGTTGCCCTGGACCGAGACCACAAAGGATAAAATCGACCTGAAGCAGGCGAAAAAGATTCTCGATGAAGATCACGCAGGCCTGGAGAAAGTAAAAGACCGCATTCTGGAATACCTGGCGGTGCAAAAACAGGTCGGAAAACTCAAAGGCCCGATTCTGTGCTTCTATGGTCCGCCGGGTACCGGAAAAACCAGCATCGGCCAGAGCATCGCTCGTGCGGTTGGCCGCAAGTTTGTACGCGTATCGCTGGGTGGCATGCGCGATGAGGCTGAAATTCGCGGACACCGCCGCACCTATGTCGGCGCTATGCCTGGCCGCATTGTGCAGGGGCTTCATAGTGCAAAGGTACGCAACCCGGTGTTCCTGCTCGACGAAATCGATAAGCTCGGTATGGATTTCCGCGGCGACCCAAGTTCGGCGCTGTTGGAGGCGCTCGATCCCCAGCAGAACCACGCATTCTCCGATCACTACCTCGAGATGCCGCTTGATCTGTCCGATGTGCTGTTCATCGCAACGGCGAACTCGCTTGAAACAGTGCCGCCTGCGCTGCGCGACCGCCTGGAGATTATCGATTTTCCGGGCTACACCGAAACGGAAAAACTCAAAATCGCAAAAGGATTTTTGGTCCCGCGCGCGTTGTCCGACCACGGCTTCAAGAAGGGACAGGTGAAGGTGCCGGATGCGGTGCTGTTGAACATCATCCGCGAATACACCCGCGAGGCGGGTGTGCGTGAACTGTCGCGTCTCATCGGTGCGGTCACTCGTAAAGTTACCCGTCGCCTCATCGAGTCCAACAAATCTGATGCGAAGGTTGTTGTGACCGTGCGAGATGTTGCCACGATGTTGGGTCCCGAGAAAGTCGTCCATGACGCCGCAGAGTTAAAGGACCAGGTCGGTATGGCGATGGGTCTTGCGTGGACTCCCGTTGGCGGAGAACTGCTTCCCATCGAGGTCGCGCGTATGCCGGGCAAGGGCAAGCTTATTCTTACGGGTCAGTTGGGCGATGTGATGCGCGAGTCGGCGCAGGCTGCGCTTTCGTATGCACGGGCGTATGTGGCGCGTCAGGGTATCGATATTGACATGGGCAAAGAAGATTTGCACATCCACCTTCCGTCCGGTGCCATCAAAAAAGACGGCCCTTCGGCCGGTATCGCGCTCACGACCGCGCTTATTTCGCTGTTCACGAAAACGCCTGTTCGCCACGAGGTGGCCATGACGGGTGAGGTTACGCTCCGCGGAAAAGTCACGGTCATTGGTGGACTGAAGGAAAAATCGCTTGCCGCGCTCCGTGCCGGTATCACCACTATCCTCATCCCCGAAGACAACAAACGCGATCTCGCCGATATGCCAAAAGAGGCGAAGGCGAAACTCACTTTCATCTCCGTGAAAACCATGGACGATGTGCTCAAGCACGCGCTGAAGGGGACGAAAGCGAAGAAGAAATAGCCTGCCGCCCCCGCCACCATGCTCCGATTCGGCAGCTCGCATTGGAGCGGCTCTCTGTCCGCACTGCCAGCCATCCGAATCTCCGCAGTCGCCTTCGGCTTTGTGCTCCGGTCATGCGGATAGCTTTGGTGCGGACGACATTCGCCATCTGTTCTGTGCTCGCCGAAGTTTCTTGCCTCTCTGGAGTATAGTGGCGGGAGCGGCGGGGAGCTGAATTACTTATGCGCACAATACGCCGTCCGTCAGCGTAGCCGACCGATGCCGTCGACGGCAGGTGAGGTATCCGGAAAAGCCGGAGGACTCTGCATCATGAATGCCACCTGTATGAGCGAGTCCGGGATGATACCTAGGACATCCTCGCGAGATTGGAAATCGTGATGCTGCAGAGGACGACGGATTCGGATACCGAATCCTGCAAGACGGCGCGGTGGCGGAGCGGTAACGATTGATTCCAAATCATGCTGTTGCTATTTTGTACGGACGGAGTATACCGCGCATATGTTGAATTTGATTTCCTCCGGCATCTCCTCGTTTGACCTGACCATTCTCATCCGGCTTCTGGTCTCCGTCGGTCTTGGCGCGGCCATCGGTTACGAGCGCGAACGCTCCGGCAAAATTGCCGGTCTGCGTACCCACACGCTGGTCGCGTTAGGTTCCTGTTTGTTTACGGCAATTTCGATCCTGCTGTATGCGGGCTTCCCTTCGATAAACGGAGTCACCGGTTATGATTACCACATCGTCGCAAACATTATCGTCGGTATTGGCTTCATCGGTGCCGGCGCAATCATGCGCAAGGAGAATCATGTATCGGGAACCACAACCGCCGCATCTCTCTGGGTGGTAGCGGCCATCGGGATGGCGAGCGGGTTCGGATTCTACAAAGAAGCGGTTGCTACCACAGTGCTTGCGTATGCGGTGCTCACCGGTCTCTGGTTGTTGGAAAAACGCATGCGGACAAGTCGGGCCTACCGCAGGGAACACCCCGAAAACATCGGAACGGAACATAATGGGGGATCGTAGTTCCGCTCTACTCGCGAGGCCTCTTCAGATGTTGTAGAATGGCCTCATGTTTGCATATCTGAAAGACCGCAAGTTTCTTCACGCTGCTGCGGTGCTGATTGGCACGATGGTTGGTGTCGGCATCTTTGGCATTCCCTTTGCGTTCGCGAAGGCCGGATTCTTGGTCGGCATGGCGTGGCTTGTTGGTCTGGCCGGCATTGTCTGTCTGTTTAATCTCATGTTCGCCGAGATGACGCTGTCGACGCAGGGCACGCACCAAATAACCGGTTACGCTAACATCTGGCTTGGTTCATGGGGGCGTCGCCTGATGATGGTGGTGAACATGATTGGTCTGTACGGCGCACTGCTCGCTTTCATGATTGTTGCGGGCGAGTTTCTTCATAATGTATTATCACAGTTTTTGACCGTTGATCCGCAATTATACAGCCTCCTGTTTGCACTGACGGGGTCGCTGTTGTGGGTGATGCGTCCGCGCACGATTGCCTCAATTGAACTTGCGCTCATCGGTTTCTACGCTTCAATTATTGTGATTGTTACGGCGGTCGGCGTGCCGCATATCCAGCCGACGAATCTGACCGGATGGACTCCGGAATTCTGGTATCTTCCCTACGGCATCGTGTTCTTTGCGCTGGCGGGTCTTTCGGCGATTCCGATACAGCGGACACTGCTGGCGGGCCGTGAACGGCTGATGCGCCCCGCCATTATCGCCGCGATGATATTTGTCGTAGTGTTGTATGCGCTTTTTGCGGTTACCATTGTCGGTATCAGCGGGGAAGTGACATCACCTGAAGCGCTTGCGGGATTATACGGAATAGTGGGAACACCGGTCATTCTGCTCGCGTCTCTGTTGGGAATCCTGACGGTCTCTTCATCGTATGTAATGCTCGGTACCGCACTGTACGAGAGTTTTCACATTGATTACAAGCTTAGACCATCTGTCTCGTGGTTGTTCACATTATTGCCGCCCATTTTGTTTTTCATGAGCGGCCTCCGGAATTTCATCGATGTCATCGGGCTCGTCGGTGCCGTTGCAGTCGGCACACAAGCAGTGTTACTGCTTGTGGCATATCTGCGCGCACGGCGCATGCGGTTGCGGGCCGCTGAATTTCGATTGCGCATTCCCGCCATTCTTGTCTGGGTGCTCATAGTATTTTTTGCCGCCGGCGTAGTCCACGAGCTTATCGTACGATGATTCGTTTTGATGTACCGCGGCTGGAGCATTGGATATGGTATCTGTTTGTGGCAACCGTTGCGTGGCAGACACGATTGATTTTGTGGCAGGCAGATATGCAGTTCATCGAGTGGCGTTCTGCATCGCTTTACGCAAGTGATGTGCTCATAGCGGCGCTGTTCATTCTGGCTATTACGCGTGCCAAAGGATGGTTCGTGCGGCGTATGGATCGGATTGACTGGTTGTTGGGGCTGATCGTCGCAGCTTCGGTACTTTCATTGGTGCATGCAGGGCAGCTGACAGTCGGAATATATCAACTACTCCGTCTTATGCAGGGCATGCTGTTCTATTTGTATGTGCGCCACTGGGCGTGGAAGCATTTTGATGCGGACCATACCGCCGTGGCGTTCGTTGCGGGCGCATTACTGCAAGCCACACTGGGTATCACGCAATATGTTCTTCAGCATGATGTGGGACTGCGTTGGCTTGGTGAATCGCTCTTACAGACAGACATGCGTGGCGTTGCGGTGTTCTATGACACGCACTATGTCAAAGTATTGCGTGCATACGGAACATTCCCGCATCCCAATGTGCTGGCGGCGTTTCTGATGATGGCGCTCTGGGTAGTCGGATGGCTGTGGATGCGCCACGGGGGGAACATAATAAATCAAAAATCAAATATTAAAAATCTCGAATTGGTGTGGCCCGCAACGACCGCACTTCTGTTGTGGGGATTGTATCTCACATTCTCGCGCACCGTGATTGCGGTATGGCTTGCGGCATCAATTGCAATTGCTCTGGTACTCGTCATACGGCGCATCAGCGGACGGTGGCCCAATATCAAAACAATACGGCGTCGTGCGCTGCCAATGGCAATTACCGTATTCGCAGTATCCGCGTGTTTTGCAGTGTTCATGTGGCCCACCGTTGTTGCGCGCATGACCATTTCGTCTTCCGATGAGGCGGTCACGCTACGCATCAAATACAACGATGATGCGGTTGCATCCGGCGTGGGCCAGTTGTGGCGCATTAACTGGACCGGCGTTGGTATCGGCAATTTCACAACATGGCTGGCGCGGTACGATACTTCGATGCCGTCATTCATGTATCAGCCGGCGCACAATATCTATCTGATGATTTATTCGGAGACGGGATTCATCAGTCTGCTTCTCTGGTTCGCATGGCTGGCGTTGATAATTCGAACGGCCTTGCTGGCGCACTCTTCACAACCGGTTGTCCGCGTTGGTGTTTTGGTGCTCTTGAGTGCGGTGTTGATGATAGGTCTTCTCGATCATTTCTATTGGACACTGCAACAAGGCCGCATCCTCTGGTGGTCAGCTTTGGCGCTTGCGGCGGGCCGCGTTTAATGTAGTATTGTGTCGTTGAGTGGAGGTATCATGACGACAGGAGAGTTGCTAAATCTCGTTGAAGCGTCCGCTCGGGCATACCGTGCTGGCGCTCTGTCCAGTATGATACGCAACGCCGGCCTGTATGAGCTGACGCCGGATGATGTGCGTCGCATCACCGGACATCATCGGAGGCACCAACGGTTGGTGGATGCAGTACTTGCCGACTTTATCAATCGTCTTGCGGCCGAACGCGGCGGCAATCGGGGGGAATCGGTAAATCATTTGAAGCCGTAGGCAGTGAGGGGCATCATCGGATGTCCCTCCTTTTTTTTGCAGTTATTTTGTATACTGAATTCTTATGAACCGGACCGAACAATTGCGACAGATACGCGATGAAGTCGTTGCATTAGAAGCATCTCCGCTGTATGCGCAGCGTATCGAGAGTGGGACCCATCCGGTTATCGGTGAGGGGAGTCACTATGCGCGTGTGATGCTCGTAGGAGAGGCGCCGGGCCGTAACGAGGCCGCCACGGGCCGCCCGTTTGTCGGTGCTGCGGGAAAAATTCTCGATGAGCTGTTGGCATCTGCTGATATTAATCGTGCGGATGTGTACATCACGAACATCGTCAAAGACCGCCCGCCGTTTAACCGCGATCCGACGCCCGAAGAGATTGCCGTATATGCTCCGTTTTTGGACCGGCAGATGGATATCATCCGTCCCGAAATTATTGTGCCCCTTGGTCGTTACGCGATGGGTTATATCATGGAGTGTTTTGGTTGTGGTTCCCAGCTGGCACCCATTAGTAAGATGCATGGGACGGTTATTGATGCGCAGGCGGCGTATGGGGCCGTCAAGATAATTCCGCTGTATCACCCGGCCGTTGCCGTCTATAATGCGTCCACCAAAGACACCCTGAAGGCGGATATTCAGGTGTTACGACAGTTTTCATGTACCCCCAAGGCATCCGATTCGACGGGAACCAAGTAATGCACAGTTGGTTGTTTACGGCCTCAAGCCGTGCTATACTCGACCCAATACATGAAACCTGTCCGAACCATGCTGAAATCCCGGGTTGTCGCGGTTTTTATCGCTTTTTCGTTGCTTTTGGCTTCTCCGGCATCGGCGCTTGCCGCTTCCACCGGCAGTAACGCCCGCTATTTCGTTCCCAGCACACGCGCGTTCTGGCGCAACGCAATGGGAGCCCGGCATGTGTTTGAGGACGGCTTCACAGCTGATTTGAGCGATTTCCAATTGCGTATTGCCAAGTTTGCCGGTTTGAGGCCAATTCCGGTCAAGAAGTTTAATATTCTCGCAGATGTACAAACGGTGGAATCGGTTTCGCCGACACCGCAGACTACGCCGTCCGAGAGCGTGCCGTGGGGGGTGCGCGCGATGCTCAATGATGAAAAGCTGATGCACACGGCCGGCGGAGAAGGCGTGACGGTGGCGATTTTGGACACCGGCATCGACCGCGAACATCCTGACCTGAAGTTCCGCATTGATGGCTGCTTCGATTTTGCTGATCCGGCCAAGGGTATGGTTGAGAATTCGTGCAGCGATTTTAACGGCCACGGCACGCATATGGCAGGCATCATTGCCGCAGATGGGGGGCTCAAAGGCGAAGGTCTGTACGGCTTCGCTCCGCAGGCCAGTATTTCAGTATTTCGTACTTGCAACAACGCGGGCATTTGTTTGTCCGATGATATCGCGGTCGCTATGCGCAAAGCGGTTGATACCGGCGCGCAGATCATTGTTCTCGGTTTAGGTGGCGAAGCAGAAAGCTCGTTTATCGATGACGCCATTGCGTATGCCAAAGAGAAAGAGGTGCTGGTCATCGTTGCTGCCGGAAATGACGGTCCCTATGACGACAGTGTCGATTGGCCGGCTCGCAACCCCTTAGTTATTTCCGTTGGGGCACTGGACAGTGAAAAGGCTGCTGCGGAGTTTTCCTCGCGTGGTATCAACCGGATAACGAAAGCATACCAGGCAGACGAGGGTGACATTGAATTTGCCGCTCCCGGCGTGAACATCGAGTCAACCTTCCGCGATGGCGGGTATGCGATATTGTCCGGTACCTCTATGGCCGCACCGCATATTGCTGGCGTGGCGGCGCTGTTGTGGCAGAAGGATGCGTTGTATCCGGCACAAACAACGCGATTCCTTTTGCACGGGATGGCAGAAGATCTCTTACCGGTGGGAGATGACGGCGCAACCGGTTGGGGAATGCCGGTAGAAAAGTAGCGAGCTAGAAGTGACGAGTAGTGGGTAGCAAGAAACCGCAATAAGCGGTTTTCTGTTATACTATCTTTGTCACTTGTCACTTGTCACTTGTCACTTTCCTACTGCTATGCGCATCAGCCACACCATTCGCGTTCTCATTACGAGTGACTTTCTTATTAATGCGGGCATGTCAGTGTTTGCGCCCGTGTTTGCCGTGTTCGTCACGAAGCAGATTGTTGACGGCTCCGTTGAGGTCGTCGGATTTGCCGCTGCCACCGCACAGCTTGTGAAGGCGATGCTCCAGATTCCGGTCGCACGGTGGCTGGACCGCAATCACGGTGAGTACGATGATTTTTACAGCATGGTGACCGGAAGCGGTATCATCGCCCTGACGCCGTTCATGTATCTGTTCGCCTCCCAGGCATGGCATCTCTATGTCATTCAGGCATGGTTCGGTATTGGTGCGGCCCTTGCGGTGCCGCCGTGGTATGCGATCTTCACACGGCACATCGATAAGATGCGTGAAAATGTGGAATGGTCGTTGGAGTCGGTCGCTATCGGTATCAGCGGAGCCGGAGCAGCTGCATTATCGGGAATCATCGTTTCGCACTTCGGATTCCGCTGGGCGTTCCTTCTCGGCGGCGTTTTTGCGGTTTTCGGAGCAATCATGCAAATACGGATTTATTCCGACTTGCGCATGTTTGTGCGGCGGGGAGAGGTGCAGGTGCTTCCGGACAAGCCGGGATAATCGTGTATGAATCAAAAGCTCGCCACCATTCTCTATGAGTTATCGGTCCTCTACGAACTTAAGGGGGTTGCGTTCAAGCCCCGTGCGCTCGAACGCGCATCAGCGGTTATTGCGGCGTTAGGGGAGGATGTCGCGGACATCTACAAGCGCGACGGACTGGAAGGTCTCGAGCATATCCCCGGCGTGGGGAAAGGTATTGCCGACCGCATTGTCGAGTATATTACAACGAAGCATGTGCGGGAATACGATGCGCTTAAAAAGAAACTGCCGGTGGACATTGCCGGTATCATGGCCATTGAAGGCATCGGGCCGAAGACGCTCCGACTGTTGTATGCGAAGCTGGGCATTACCACGCGCGCTAAACTGGAAAAGTTCGCGCGGGCGGGCAGACTCGCGGGCGTGCGCGGCATCGGGGAGAAGGGAGAACAAAGAATTTTGCGTGCCATTGGGTATCTTGCACAGTTACAGAACCGCTTCAGCCCCGGGCTGATTTGGACACAGATCCGTGATATCGCGGACCGCGTCGAATCGTGGCCACAGGTGAAAGAGCTTGAATTGGTGGGTTCATTGCGCCGGATGCAAGAAACAATCGGAGACCTGGACCTGTTGGCGGTCAGTGACGATACGGAAGACACGCTTCGCCGGTTTGTGTCGTTGCCGCAGGTGAGGTCGGTATACACGCATGGTGAACGAAATGCGCGGGTGCGGTTGAAGATGGGTATAGATGCCGACCTATGGGTGGTGCCGCAGGAATCATACGGCGCCGCACTCATTGCATGGACCGGTGACAAAGCTCACAACATTCATCTGCGCACCATCGCAAAAAAGAAGGGATACCTGCTGGATGATTACGGGCTGTTCAAGGGGACAAAGGCGGTTGCCGGCGATACGGAGCAGTCTGTGTACAAGAAGCTGGGGATGCAGCATATACCACCCGAACTACGGACAGATTCCGGTGAGATTGAAGCGGCTCTGAACGGCGAATTGCCCGCGGTGGTCGGATACGGAGACATCAAAGGGGACTTGCAGGTGCAAACTGACTGGACGGACGGTCAAGATTCCATTCTCACGATGGCGAAAGCTGCCCGCTCACTGGGCTTGGAATACATTGCAATTACCGACCACACGAAATCATTGACCATAGCGCATGGATTGGATGCAATCCGTATCCGTAAGCAATGGGCAGAAATCGACCGCGTTCAAAAACAGCTCTCGGGCATCAGGATTCTGAAAGGAACGGAATGTGATATAAAAAAGGATGGCACACTCGACCTGCCCGATGAAATACTGGCACAGCTTGCTGTTGTGGGCATATCGGTACATTCGCATTTTGATTTACCCGAACCCATACAAACGCAACGACTTATCCGCGCCATGGAGAATCCGTATGCGCATATCGTCTTTCATCCCACCGGCCGTCTCATCGGGCGCCGCTCCGGCTACGCGGTGGATATACAGACGCTCCTGAAGGCGGCCAAGCGCACGCATACGGTTATGGAAATCAACGCGCATCCGGGGCGGCTCGATCTGAACGACCAGCACATTCGTGCGGCGCTGTCGCTGGGCGTGCGGTTGAGTATTGATACCGATGCGCATGCAGTTGGTGAACTGGGTTATATGCAGTGGGGCATCGGACAGGCTCGTCGCGGATGGGCGCAAAAGCGCGACATCATCAACACGCGCCCGTGGAAGCAGATGCTCAAACTTCTGAAATAAAAAAAGGCCTGCCGAGAGGATTGGCAGGCCGGAGACGGTCACGCGAGTCCTTCGAGAAGGCGGCACGCTTTGAGAAGCTTCAGCCGTACGGCTTTCGAGTACCCCGTGTCCTGGTAAGTTGCCTTCTTGATGCGCCTGAAGGTCCGCGGATTCAGATTCAGCATCTTGTTGATGTCGGGGTTACTGACATCAACAAAATCGCGACGAACGGCAGACGCGACCGCCGAAAGCGGCGAGTATCGGAACGAATGACGCTCGCCGTTGATGAAAGTTGTGCTTACCGGACGCTTCCAATCAATCTTGGCAAACTCCACGAACCACTTCATTCCCCGCACTTGCGAGAGAATGCGGTAGAAATCCTTTGCTGTCATTGAACGACCTCCTTGGATTAAGTATAGCACATACTACAATGGTAGTCAAGAACAGAAAAGGCCCTCCTCCATGATGAGAAGGGCGGTGGTTCGCTACGAAATGCCTTCACGACAAGCCGCTGCTACCCAGTCGCATTGCAGCAACGCTTCGATGACATCGTCCTCTTCGCCTTCGGGAATGCCGACAATCAGCTGAATATCGCTGTATACATCGTCAGACAATCGGTAGCCCTGTGCTTCAGACCACAGCCGGAGCATACCGGTGTAGCTGGCGCCCTCCAGGATGACGCTTATACTTCCCGGGACAAACATACGCACCTCCTTGTGACAGTCTGCCGTGCGCCGTCATGATATACTCTTGGTATGCATCAGTCCATCCACCAGAAAATTGACGGTGAGTCAGGGCTGACGGCGTTCACGCGCCGCGTCTATCACATTGTCGCCGAGATTCCCCGAGGTGCCGTTATGACTTACGCGCAGGTTGCCCGCGCAATCGGAAAACCGAAGGCAGTGCGGGCCGTTGGCAACGCGCTCAACCGTAACCCGTTTGCTCCCGCGGTGCCATGCCATCGGGTCGTGCGATCCGACGGTATGCTCGGCGGCTTTGCGTCCGGCGCGGCAGCGAAGTCTCATCTCCTGCGCAAAGAAGGGGCGTTGTAGTATACTGCCAGTATGACCTATCGGATTTTGCTGGTGGGCGGGGGGACGGGCGGGCATGTGTACCCGCTGGTTGCGGTCGCCAAAGCGCTACAGGCACGCGCCGAACAGAAAGGGCAAAAAGTGAAACTGCTGATGATGGGCGATGGCCCGATATTCCGCCGCGCAGCAAAAGAGAACAATATCCCGTGCACGACCATCATGGCTCCGAAACTGCGCCGCTACACCAGCGCGGGCAACATTCTTGATGTGTTCAAGATACCCGTTGCGCTCGTGCAGTCGCTGTTGAAATTGTTGTGGTTCATGCCGGACGCCGTGTTCGCCAAGGGCGGGTACACCTGCGCGTTTCCCACGCTGGTCGCGCGGCTTTATTTCATTCCGGTTTTTTTGCACGAGTCCGATTCAGTGCCGGGATTGGCGAATCGCATGCTTTCGAAACGAAGCAAGCTGGTGTTCACCTCATTCGCCAGCGCCGACCGGTATTTCAGCGAGCTGGGACGACCGACGATGCTGGTAGGTAATCCGTTCCGCGCAGAGCTGTGTTGCATTGATCATACGCAAGCGCTGCAGGCGCTGAAGCTGGACGCAACAAAGAAAACAATTCTGATTATTGGTGGGTCATTGGGCGCACAACAACTCAACGATCTGGTTCTCAACGGGCTGGTGCAGATGGTGCAGAAGGGGTATCAAATCGTACATCAGACGGGGGAGCGCAATTATGCCGATGTGAAAAAAGCGATTGAGCAGTACATGACCGAAGGCAAAGACAGTTACGCACCGCTGATTGCCGCGCAGTACCGTGTGTATCCGTTTCTGGATCAGGGACAACTTGCCACCGCGTACGGTGCGGCGGATGTGGCGGTGACGCGTGCCTCTGCCGGTGTGCTTACCGAGCTATCGTACGCCGGGAAACCGATGATTGTCGTGCCGTTACCGGGTTCCGCGAATGACCATCAACTCATCAACGCCTCGGAAATGGGCCGTTTCGGTGCCGTCGTCATGAATGGTGCCAATATCAGTGTGCAGGTATTGCTTTCGCAACTTGATCGCATGTTGGAGCCGGCTACCTATACCGATATTTCTACTCGTATCAAGGCATTCGCCAAACCGGACGCAGCAGATAAAATCGCACTGACGATTCTCGGGTAAATCGTGGCGACTTATCAACGCTTTGTCTCGCTGGTGGCGGTTACTTCGGTGGTATACTTACGAAATATGAATATGCCGAAAGCATTATTTGTTTTTGCGGCAGTTGTGCGCGTGGCCGGTTCGGGAAGTCACACACTAGTATGCCGGTCATGAAAACACGCCCGATTCCTTCGTGGATGAGCAAGCCCGCAATCGTATCCGTTCTCGGTGTTATTTTGCTTGCATTGGTCGCCACCGCCGGCTCTCTGACTCCTTCTGCGCTCCCGGCCGCCACCATGCACTCGCTGGCCAACATCTACGACTCCATCGCATCGGCAGCATTTGATTCCTCCGCGATCGTGGCCAATCAGAATGGCTCGCTGTTGGGCAATCTCAAATACATCGAGAATCAAATCGTCTGGGCATCCGGCTCCAATAACATTTGGAGTCTTAATTCAGGAAATGTCGGGATCGGTACTACCGTTCCCACCGCTCTGCTTGCCATTGACGGGACTGCCAGCATCTCCGGTCTGACTCTCATCAACAACTCTGCTTCAGTTTCCGCGAATCTGGAGGTTGGCGGTAGTGTGCGATTGACCACTACCGTAAGCGCCACCAGTGGCGTTATTACGAAAGACGGCCTCTCCTTCATTCACGATTTCACCCCGAGTGGTGGTCTTGGCAAGAATACATTCATTGGTATTCGTGCAGGAAATTTTACCATGAATACGGTCGATGATGATCCGACGGGCAATACGGCAGTAGGGTATGAGGCGCTTCTCTCTTTGACGGGAGGACCGAGAAACTCCGCTTTTGGAGCTGGCGCGATGCGAATGAACACGCTAGGGTTTGATAATGCTGCTGACGGTCATCATGCCCTCTACTCGAACACTACCGGCGCTTCAAATGTTGCGCTTGGATCCTCTGCCCTCTACTCGAACACTACAGGAGATAGCAATACGGCAATTGGGGCTACTGCGCTTTGGGCGAATTTAACAGGCCTCAATAATTCTGCCGTTGGGAATAACGCATTATATAATAACATTGGCGAGAATAATTCTGCTATTGGAAAGGCTGCACTTTTTTTCAATACTACCGGCGCGAATAATTCTGCAATAGGAATATCGACGCTATTCCGCAACAGGACCGGTAGTGCGAACACAGTGATTGGAGCCGAGGCAGGATTTGGCAGTCCGACGCTCTCCGACATTAGTAGTTCGTCACTTTTTGGATACCGCGCTGGATATTCACTACTTACCGGTGGCGATAACAACATTCTCATTGGCTATCGGGCGGGTGACGCGTTAACCACTGGAAACACAAATATCATTATTGGCTACAATATAGATGCTCCCTCTCCCACGAGTGTCCAGACTCTCAATATCGGCAATCTAATTTTTGGAACTGGACTGACCGGAACAAACACGACGCTGTCTACCGGCAATGTCGGCATCGGCTCCACCACTCCCGAGCAGAAGCTTGAAGTAGCCGGCAATATCCTCGCCTCCGCCTCTGCCGCATCCATCGGCCTCATCCTGAACAATCTCTCCGAAGATGATGCTAAGTTCACCATCCAGTCCACCGGCACCGCAGGCTCCGTTGCCCGTCTGGATTTCCTCGGTTCTGCATCTCAAACCTTCCTGTCCATCGCCTCATCGGGATATGTGGGCATCGGGAACACCGCCCCCGCCACGCT
>JBBTQV010000020.1:0-10339 GCA_038065515.1 Patescibacteria group bacterium
TTCTGAAAGAGTACCAACGAACAAACCCGCCAAATGTCCGTACCTAAAACACCGCAAAGCAGGATAAATGGCGTGGAATATGGGGAAAACCGTGTTTTTCTACACCCCGCGGATACGGGCTAATGCCTCAATATCCGCACCCCTCCCTTCCGACTGTGTTTCCAGTAGCCAGTCGATGCGGGAAAACGGCGGGGTTTTCAGTAGTTCCGATAATCCCGCTGTTCCGATATGGCCCAAACCGACATGCTCATGACGGTCTTTGCGGCCTCCCAAATCGGCTTTACTGTCGTTCACATGCGTCAACTTCAGCCACTTCAGGCCGATGATACTGTCGAATTCTCGCAGCATTGCGGCAGCTGTATCGGGTGTACGGAAGTCATATCCTGATGCAAAGGCGTGACAGGTATCAAAGCACACTCCTCCGAACCCCGCCAATCCGGTAACCGTTTTCATCATATCTGCGACTTCTCTAAAAGTGTCACCAAGCACATTTCCGCTTCCGGCGGATATTTCGATGAGCAGTTTGCAGGAACCGCTGTAACCATCCAGTATCTGACCGAGAGCATCTTGCACTTTGGCGGTTGCTTCTTCGAGTGTCTGGTCCGTGTACGAGCCGGGATGAAACATCACGAATCGACCCCCCAGAATACTCCCCCGTTCCAGTTCTTCGCGGATGACGGCGATGCTGGAGCGACGGATGCGATCGACCAGAGATGCGAGATTGATGTAATAGGGCGCGTGAATATAAAAACGGTCGATGCCGGTTGTCCGCATATTCCGTTTAAATGAAGAAATGACTTTATCGGTCAGTTCCGGCGCCGGACCACCTTGCGGTGAGCGGGTAAAGCACTGGAATGTTTCGCAGCCCTCTTCTTTCGCTCGAAGTGGCGCGTTGAACACGCCCCCCGCGATACTGACATGCGCTCCTATCTTGGTGGTGGGTGGCGGCATCAGATATTTTCGAAATGTTCGAATTGGGGTTCTTGTGGGTCCATGATGACTGAAATGATATCCAGTTGCCATTCGGTATCGGGTCCGTATCGGTGTGAGGAGAGCCATGTCTGGGCGGTGCGCTTTACCTTGTGCATCTTGCGGCCGTCGGCACGGAGGAAAGGATCAAAGCCCGCCTGTCGGCGGGATGATGCCTTCACCTCTACAAAACTTACCACCCCGCTCCGGTCGGCAACAATGTCCAACTCACCCCACGGTCGTCGCCAGTTTCGGTCCAGAATTCGGTATCCCCTGTCGGAAAGCCACCGACAAGCGGCTTCTTCCGCTTCCAGTCCCAGTTTTGTGCGGGGGGTCAGCATGTTCTTGATATATATTCTGAAAATTCTGCCTATCAGGCCTTGTGGACAACAATGAGGGCATCCGTTGACCGTGGAACTTAAAAATGGTAGCCTTTGTCTGTGATTCTCGCAAGAGGATTTTTGCTTTCTGTGGCGGAAATGCAGGGCTTCAGTGATGTACAGGGGTTTCCGCCGTATAGGCCTATTAGTACCAAGCTACACCAAATCAGCTCCCGGATCCGCAGGCGCATCGCCGAAAGTCGGCCGGGGGTGATCATAGGACGAGTAGCTGTCAGCCGTACTACGGAACTGTATTCCGTGGTATTCATCGCGCTGGCCGTTCTGGTGTTCTATGGTTCCAGCAGTGAGGGGCAGGCATCATTTTTAGATTCGTGGGTGAAGGGCTATGTAGAGGAAAAAGCACTCGCGCTTGATATCCAGCGGCGCGTATCTTCATCTCAAATGGCCGATATAAACAGTCTTTTTGCGGGTACCGGTGGCGACGGTGGTGGTATATCCCCCGCCCCCAGCACCGACGCGACCACGGTCGGCGAAAGCGCGCTCCTTGCACTGACCCCGCCGGACGGTGATTATATCAATCGTGTTTCCGGCCGACGGGCAGCAGTCACCGAATATATCGTGCAGGATGGTGACCTTCTTTCATTCATTGCTTCCGACTTCGGTGTCAGCCAGCAGTCCATTATCTGGGCCAGCGGAATTAAGGATGCAGACAGTATCAGTCCGGGCCAGGTTCTGCGCATTCCACCCATCAACGGTGTGATCCATAAGGTAAAGAACGGCGATACCGCCGCGTCATTGGCCAAGAAATACGGGGCCGACGAAGAGCGTATTATCGCATACAATCGCCTGCCGAAAGACGGTTCTATTGATTCCGGCTATGAAATCATCGTTCCGGATGGCAAGATGGCCGGATACACAACCCCGGCGGCTGTTGTCGGCACAGCATCATTGGCTAAAATTATCCAAGCGGCGAAGAAATTCGCATATCTACCGGATTTAGGTGATTATTTCAGATTGCCCACGACCGGATTCAATTGGGGGCGCATTCATGGGCGCAATGGTGTAGATGTGGCAAATTCGTGCGGCACGCCGATCTATGCAGCAGCGGACGGCACGGTCGCGGTTTCTGATGCCATCGGCTATAATGGTGGCTTTGGAAAATACATCAAAATCTCTCATCCGAATGGTACGGAAACGCTGTACGGGCATTCCTCCAAATTGCTTGTTTCGGTTGGGCAGATTGTCGGCAAAGGAGACAAAATAGCGTTGATAGGTACGACGGGACGCTCCACAGGCTGCCATCTCCACTTTGAAGTACACGGCGCACAGAACCCGTTAGCCAAGAAATAGGAATCGTGCTATGCCGCCTGCGGAATGATGCTCTCGTTGATGCGCAGCGACATTGCCTCGGCGATGTGCCGCTCACCGATTCGTTCGCTATCTTCAAGGTCTGCAATCGTGCGGGCTATCTTTTTTATTTTGTGATAGGCACGCAATGAAAGATGCCTCTGGTTTACGACGCTTTGCAGAAGGCGTTCAGCCGATGGCTCCAGAATGCAGAATGTATCCACGGTCTTGTGGCCGATTTCACTGTTCGTCACCAGTCCCGCCGGTGACAAGCGTTCAATCTGCCGTGTGCGTGCCCGCGAAATACTGTCACGGATTGCCGTAATATCGGGACCGTTAGTTTTTACAATGCCGGTCGAAACCTGCTCTCGCGAAACGAAGACCTGAATATCCATTCGGTCAAGTAGTGGGCCGGAAATGCGTTTTGCATACTTCGTAATAGCGGTCGCGGTACAGGTGCAGATGGCATTCGGGTCGCCAAGATTTCCGCACGGGCATGGGTTCATTGCACCGACCAGCATAAACTTTGCCGGTAGCATAATTGATCCCGATGCGCGGGATATGGATATAGTGCCGTCCTCAAGCGGCTGACGGAGTGCCTCCAGTACATTGCGGGCAAATTCGGGCAATTCATCAAGAAAAAGAACACCCCGGTGCGCCAAACTGACCTGTCCTGGCCGAACGGTAGTTCCCCCACCGACCACAGCTGCGGGAGATGCAGTGTGGTGAGGCGCACAAAACGGGCGCAGTAGCTGGCAGACGGAACCACGCAAGAGGCCGGCGGCACTGTAAATTTTCGCCACCTCAATCGCCTCTTTTGCCGTCATAGCCGGCAATAATCCTGCGATAGAGCGGGCCAATAGCGTTTTCCCCGATCCGGGAGTGCCGCTCATCAGCGCATTGTGGCCGCCCGCGGCGGCAACGATAAGAGCGCGCTTTGCTGCCTGCTGACCCTTGATGAAGGCGAATGAGTCATCAGGTGCCACCGAGGTGCCAAAGTTGGTGCCAGCAGGTGTCACGGAAATTGGCACCTCGCCCCGCAGGTGTGACACCACCTCCGAAAGCGTGGCACCTGCTATGACACCTACTCCTGACACCATGGCCGCCTCCTGTGCATTGCAGGCGGGAACGATAATCTGCGAAAGCCCTAAATCATGGGCTAGAATCGTTGCCGCCAGAATGCCGTTAGTATGAGATAATCGGCCATCTAAGCCCAATTCCCCAACTATCAGTGTATCGGATGCCGTAGCGGATAGCTGTTTGGTTTCTATGAGGTATGCGATGGCAATCGGGAGGTCGTATCCCGGCCCCTCCTTCTTCAAGTCAGCAGGTGCCAAGTTCACGACGAACCGTTTGTTCTTTGATCGAGGTGCCACGAAGCCGCTATGTTTGATAGCGGCTTCGATACGGTCGATAGATTCCTGCACTGCCTTGTCACCAAGACCGACGATGGTAAACGCGTGTATGCCTGGGTTGGAGTCTATTTGGACGCAAACAGGAACGGCATCAATGCCTCCCAGAGCAGCTGATAATACTTGGTGAGCCACGATAACAGCGCCCCCTCAAGCGCAGAAAGGGAGTTACGCTGCTTCCTGGAGTTTAATCTCTTCCTTGTCTCCGAGGCGGACCATCTCTGAACGGGCCCTGTCCATTAGGTTTGCGATGAGGCTCAAGTCTTGGCTATCCTGCGCCTGTTCTTGAGAATCATCGTCTGGAGAATTGCTACCAGATTCGGAATGTACCATGTTTATTTGGCCGTCCAAGCTCAAAATAAGGTCATTAAAAGCTTGTTTTTTCGCGCGTATTTCACTTACTGTTTGCTCCGACATATTCTCAATGTCAGCAATATCTACGACCTTATCACTATCCTTCTTTGCCGGCTTGAATTCTAAAATATTCATGAATAGAAACAGTTAGTTCTTTATATATATCACGATGATAGGAACAGTACAATATGACAAATAGAAAGGGCGCTCCATGCCCCGTAGAACCGTGATGGTTTTTTATGGGGGAGCGCCCTATACCGCCTTGCCCTCGGTGGGCAAATCTTGCCGCACCGAGAGGTTGTAAGTTGTAACCGCCCCGAGAAAGAACCGCGACTGACCTAGTGCATTCCACTCCGGTGCACCAGACGAGGTGCAACCGAGGTGTCACGCAACGAATGAACTGGTCTCATTATATGGCACCAAGTTGGCACCTGCAATGGCACCAAGTGGATAAGTTGGTGCCAAGTTTGGCACCTGCAATGGCACCAAGTCGGTGCCAGCGTGGCACCTGCTCAATTTGGCACCAACTATTATTGAGCAATTATGCCAAGAAATGCGTATCAATTTGGCACCTGGTGCCATCGTGGTGCCACTGTTGATGAATCTGGTGATAACCGAGGTGCCAAGTTGGTGACACCATGTTGGCACCATGTGGATAGGCAGGTGCCAAATTGTTGGCACCAACTTGGCACTAAGTGCCAAACGACACTAAACTCTAGTGCCGTTGTTGCGGAGCGTCTTAGCTCGCGGAGCTTTATTGCATGAGCTGATCAATCACGAAAAAGGCTGCTTCGCGCGAGCCGGCAAGAACGAGATAGTTCTTGTTATTGGAGGCGGTGACAATCGCGTAATCGATGCTCCGGTCGGCATAAGGGAAGTTCCAGTAGCGGACCGGAATCTGGCGATAGGTGCCACCACCAAAGCTGGTCACAAGTCGTTTCGTGGTATCGTATTGCATCAATCCAGCACCAGCGGATTCCAATCCGGCGTTTTCCCATACTTGCATCGCCTGATTTGCCTTAGTTGCATCGGAGAGCTCAAGAACTACAACAAGACGGACGCTACTGCTCGTAGCGGTAATCTTCGCGCCGGCCGAGTCAAAGGCCTCGCTTTGTCCGTATGCCAATAACGCCCAATCGCTGCCAATACTCGCGCTAAGATCGGCAGGAACGGTTATCGCCATATCTGCGAAGAAGACCAATGCTGTTGCGGCAGAGCCTTGGTGGTTTATTGCCAGTGATGTGGCTTGCTTCATGGCAGGCTGTACTGAAACGAGCGCGTTGAGGAGATCGTTAAGTCCGGTAGTACTTGTCTGCAAATCAATGCTCTTGCCCGGATTTCCGAAATAAGAGCGAAGGTTCTTGCCTCCCAATGTCGGGGCGGGGGATCCGCTGATTAATGGCGATGGAGACGCAGAGACTTGAGGGCTTGAGCCGCTACCTATCATGGAGACCAAGGCGTAGGCAATACCGATAAGGGCGATTGCACCGATGATTCCGTATATCATTTTGCGCGACATACCGCGGCCGGAGGTGCCCGCTTCCGGTATGACAATGGTTGGAATGCCGGGAGTTTTCAGCGCCACTACGGGCGCTCCCGGTACTGGCGCGGTAGGCGTGGGCTGTTTGATGCCGACAGGTGCTTGGCCGACCTTGATATTACCGATATCCGCCGACATTGTGCGCAATTCGGCAGAATAACCTTCCTGCGTATCTGCCCGTCCAGTAGGCGGGCTGACAGGCGGTGGAGTTTTCGTTGAAATTACGGGCGAAACCGGTGCTGGCGGCGGCACGATAGCAACGGGTTTTGGGGGAGTCGGTGCGGTTGGTGGCGGGGGAGGTTGCGGAGCGGGAGGGCTGGGAATAGATGGCATCGGAGCAACGGGTACTTCTCTCGGGGCAGGAGGCGGGCTTTTCGGTTGGGGAATCACTGAAATGCCGGGAATGGTAACGGGCGCCGGTGCAGGAGTCGGCGGAGTCGGACGAGGTGGTGTTATGGGAGCAACGGGTGGCCGGGGAGACGGCATGGTCGGAAGATTCACCGGAGGTGCTCCCGTGGGTGCACCAGAGACAGGACGCATGGGTGCGGTGGGTGTGGGTTGCTGGGGCATTTGTGTCTGCACCGGCCGATGAGATGCAGGAACTGGTGCGGGAGTTGATGGAGTGCCGCCCGCTGCGCGTTGCACAGCTAAATCCTGTAGCATCGCAGTAATGCGGCTGTTGTTTGACGGGGGAGACGATGGCGCTGGCGTTGTCGGTTGCGGTTGGTCCGGCATGATGAGTATCCGTATCATACAATGGATGTCTTTGAGAGGGAAGTGGACGATGTCGCCGGAGTGTTGCGCGAGGTATTGATGTGTGGTATGTTTTGCTTATGAAGCATATCATCCAAGTCCAGGTTACCAAGGGCAATCACTACTATGTCGCCGAGGGAATGAACCTCCCCATTGTAACGCAGGCAAAGACGCTCGATGAACTTGTCAATAATATCACCGAGGCGGTGGCGCTTGCGCTTGAGAATGAGAATCTCGCTGATTTTGACTTGGCGGTCCCTCCTTCTCTTCTCATGAGTCTGGAGTTGGCTGCCATGGCCCATACCTAAGCTCAAAGCGCTCTCCGGCCAAGATATTATTGTGATCCTTGGAGTATTCGGGTTCATCATTGCCGGTCAGCGTGGTAGCCATGTGAAACTGCGCAGGGTTTCCAGTGGCGCACGACAAACGCTGATTATTCCAAACCACACGGAATTGGACAAGGGGACTGTGCAAGCGATTTATCATCAAGCAACCAGATACATATCCGAAAGCGAATTACGAGCGCATTTTTATATAGCGTAGTTCGCGTCTTCTCGCCTAGCCCGCGACGGTGTATGTTGGAGCAATGGAGCCACAAACATCTCCGTTCAATCCCGTACCAACTCCTGCACCGGTTGTGCCGTCCGTGACGCTTCCCGCAAAATCTCCTCGCTCTCTGCGTGCACTCTGGATTGCTCTGATTGCCGTTGTCGTGCTTGCGGGCGTTGCATACGGATGGATGAAGTTCTATCTGCCGTCTCCGGCCGCACTTGAATCAGCGTCACCATCGCCGAGCGCAAATGTCATAGCAGGATGGAAGACATATTCGAATTCGCAGTTTGGGTTTTCCCTTCGGCTACCTCCATCGTGGTCAGATTATACCGTCTATGTACGCACTGAGCCACTGCCGGGTTCTCTGGACGATGTTGCTGATGTTCAGATCAATTACAATGCATCTGTTCAGCAGGCAGGCCAAACAATCGTCATCAATGTTTTTACGCTGGCACAATGGGCGGCTGAGTTACAGAAAGATCAACCCCATCCCCAAGAACTTGGTCGCAGTATTGCGGGCCGTACCGAGGCGTTTGTTTTTGCCACACCATTCCGGTTCGAATCTTCAGGACTTCCCGGCGAGTCTGATATACCGCGTATTTTGGAAACATTTAGAGCTGCACAGTAAGCGATTCTCTTTAAATCATAAAACCGCCCTCGGGCGGTTTTATGATTGCTGATTAACGGCGGGGGCCGCCGAAGCCGGTGCGGGGAGGACGATCGCCCATGGTGCGGGTTTTGCCCTGCGGCCCGAGCATCGAGAGCGAGATTTTGCCCTCGGGGCTGACTGCGACGACCCACACATGCACCTTCTGACCCTCTTTGACGGCGTCGGACGGATGCGCGATGCGGTCGTTGCTCATCTCGGAGACATGTACCATGCCGTCCTTGCCCGGAAGGATTTCAACGAACGCGCCGAAGTCTTTGACGGATACGACAGTGCCGTCGAACTCTTCGCCCGGCTTGGGTTCGTAGGTGAGCTGGTTGATGCGGTCGATGGCGAGCTTCATCGCATCGGGCGAGCCGGCGGTAATGAATACCGAACCGTCATCCTCGATGTCGATGGTTGCGCCGGTCTCATCGATGATGCTGTTGATGGTCTTGCCGCCCGAGCCGATAACCAATCCGATCTTGTCGGGATCAATCTTCATCAGGTGGACGCGCGGTGCGTTCGGGGAAAGTTCTGCGCGCGGTGCGGCTATCGTCTTCGCCATGATGTCGAGGATTTCCAGGCGGGCGCGCTTAGCCTGCTCAAGCGTCTCGCGCACGATTTGCGGAGTGATGCCGTCGATTTTCACATCCATCTGCATCGCCGTGACGCCCTCGCGGGTGCCGGCAACTTTCAGGTCCATGTCGCCATGATGGTCTTCGGGGCCCTGGATGTCGGTGAGAATCTTGTACTTCTCTCCTTTTTCATCGAGCATAAGCCCCATCGCGATGCCGGCCGCAGGTGCCAGAATCGGCACACCGCCATCCATGAGCGCCAGCGACGAGCCGCAGATGGATGCTTGCGACGAAGAACCGTTGGAACCAAGAATTTCGGACACAATGCGGATAGTGTACGGGAACTTTTCGCGGGAGGGGATGATAGGCAACAGCGCGCGTTCAGCGAGTGCGCCGTGTCCGACCTCTCTACGGCCAGGGGCGCCGATGCGGCCGGTCTCACCGACCGAATATGGTGGGAAGTTGTAGTGGTGCATGAATCCTTTCTTGGTGAGCTCGATTTCCATACTCTCCATCCACTGCTCCTGACCCGGAGAGCCCAAAGTTAGTACGCTCAACGCTTGTGTTTCACCGCGCATGAACAGGCCTGTGCCGTGCGTGCGGGGGATGACGCCGACCTCCGAACTGATGGCGCGCAGTTGGTCGAGCTTGCGTCCGTCCACGCGGCGCTCCTTCTCCAGCACATTGCGGTGAACGACATTATTGATGCAATCTTCGAAAAGCCCCTCGGCTGATGTTTTCTTTGCGGCGAGTTCCGCGTCATCCTTGTATTTCTCATCGATGAACGCCATCAGCTCTTCTTTTACCGCATCTTGGCCCGCATAGTGTTCGGCCTTCGTTGCGGTAAAGATGGCAGTTTCGAGTTTCGGTTCGGCGAATTCGCGAACATCTTTTGCCAGCACCTCGTCGACAACCGACATAGCCAGTTCTGCTTTCTCTTTGCCGATTTCCTTGGCGATGCTCACCTGCAAATCGTTGAGCTCTTTGAGCGCCTTGAACCCCGCCTCAATGGCGTCGCCCATGACTTGCTCGGGCACAATCTTTGCTCCCGCTTCAATCATGTTGATGCGGCTGGAAGTGCCTGACACGATAATGTCCAGCTCGCTCTCCAGGCGTTCTGCATAGGTGGGGTTGATGACAAATGCACCGTTGATGCGGCCCACGCGCACGCTGGAAACCGGCCCCGAGTAGGGTATATCGGATATCATCAATGCCGTGGAAACCGCAAAAACCGCCGGCATATCGGCATCGTTGATTTTGTCGAAGGTGAGCACGGTGGCAACGCACTGCAATTCGTTGCGTGTGCGGTGGTCAAAGCGCGGGCGGATAGAACGGTCAATCACACGGCCCGTCAGGATTGCGTCATCCGTGGGGCGGCCTTCGCGCTTGAGCCACTTGGAATCCTTGATTTTACCTGCCGCGTAGTAGCGCTCTTCGAAATCCACCGACAACGGGAAATAATCCTTGGGGGTGATCTTCCCCAGCACTACGGTTGCGAGAACCGTGGTCTCTCCGTACTGCACCAGCACCGAACCGTTGGCCTGCTGCGCCAACTTACCCACTTTTACGGTGAGCGGTTTGCCCGCGAATGTCGCGGTATATATTTTTTCTGCCATCTGTGACGGCGGCCTACGAGTCAGCCATTAGGACTTAGCCATTAGAAACGAGGGATGCTCACTCCTATTGGCTAATTACTAATGACTTTTGTAAGTCGCTGATTAGTTATTAATATCGTCAGTATGCCACGAAACTCCGAAAAACACCAGCGTATCCATTTCGCTACGAAACCTGTGCAGGATGCCACGCATCGTTCCGTTATCCACACTCCCCATCCTAGCGGGGGGGGG
>JBBTQV010000021.1:0-2839 GCA_038065515.1 Patescibacteria group bacterium
CAAGCGCGCGGGGGAATTTTCCGACCAAGTTATGAATTGTGCCCCCGGTAGGAATCGAACCTACATCACAAGCTCCGCAAGCTTGTGTCCTATCCATTGAACGACGAGAGCGACGATTGCCGGACCAGTATACCTGATTATTGCTCTTTTTACAATATTGTGCCCTAATTGCTGCATATACCGCTGATGCGGGAGGGGCTTGACGAAATATCATAATCGGTGGTATAATTAAGGAAAGGCTTCAGAAGAGGCCGCCAATTGTACCAACAAATATCCCTCCATTATGAGCAAAAAAGCCATTGTTATCGGCCTTTTCGCAGCAATCCTAGCCTCCCAGGTCGTGGGCGTCGCCGGTGCCAGTGCGGATGTAGTAATCTGGCCAAGCCTGTATTGTTCGCCCGCGGCTCAATCCGTGGCAAGTGGCGAATTCGTGGGTTTTACCGCCTATAACCAAAACGGTTCCGGTCAGCTGTCGTGGACCGCTGTTGGCGGAAATCCGTCATACGGCTACGGCACTACCCTTGGAACCCGGTTTTACACCGGCAGTATCAATGAGACCCGCTTGGTATCCGTTACTGATGGCTACCAGACTTCCACCTGCGCGGTGTATGTCTACAATCCGGCACCGACGCCGACCTGGACTCCCACGCCGACTCCATACCAGTATCTGCAATGCTCTCCCTCATACACGACCGCCAACTCTGGCGACTTGATGACCATGCAAGCGTGGGGCGGTAACGGGATCTACTCGTGGAGCGCCGTTGACGGCAATCCGACGAATGGTTACGGCTCCAGCTTCTCAACCCGCTTCTATAATTATACGGGGTATGCGCAGAACCGCATTATTACCGTTACCAGTGGCAATCAGTCGGCTGTTTGCACGGTACTGGTCAATGGCAGTTATGTAACGCCGACCCCGACAGTGACTCCGGTTCCTACCGCCCGTGTCGAGCTACGCATGCTCGGCCGCAATGTGACCCGCGGTCAGACCGGCGAGAACGCCAGTGTCCGTGCCCGCAGTGGCGATACGCTGGACTTGATTATCCGCATCCGCTCGACCAACGGCTCCTATCTCTCGAATGCCTTTGTCACCGATGTGTTGCCGGCCGGCTTGTCGTACATCCCCCGCTCCACGACTCTCAACGGGTATGAGGTGGCCGACGGTATCACGAGCTCCGGTATCTTTGTTGGCATACTGCCACAGAACTCGGAGACTATGCTGAAGTTCTCTGTCCGTGTTGACGCGGCGTATGTTCCCGCATGGGGCACCGTTCTTGTCAACAATACCGCGCAAGTCCGTGCGGACGGTTTGGCAGTCATGTCGGTTCAATTTCCCATCACGCTGGGCCAGAACCTGACCCTTGCCACCGCGTCTGCCGTGAAGACCGGTCCCGCCGACTCCGTATGGTTGGCACTGCTCATCTCGCTGTTGGTGACCGGCGCATATGCCGCATACACCCGCACCGATGTGTTCGGCCGCCGCACGGCGCTTGCGGAGGTTAGTCGCCTTTCGCGTTCGTTCGGTTTGAACTTCTCGAAATAAACCACCCGCAACAGTTACGAAATGAAAACATCCCCATCACGGGGATGTTTTCATCTGGTATACTGCATACATGCGCTTACATCACCGGGGCAGATTGATTGCTTTTCGGCTGCTGGTTATTTTTGCGACCACCTTCACGGCGGCGTTTTTCCTGTTGAACATCCGGTTCGTGGAGAAGAATGTGCAGTACCTCATCGCGCCCGGCACCATCAGAACACGCGATTCGCTGGGTGATGCCATCCGGCTCTTGCCGCTTGCGCAAAATGTTCGTCCGAAACCATTGTCAGACCGCGCCACGCTGGTCATCGACAGCATCGGCGTGCGCGCGCCGATTGTGTTCAATGTGCCCGACAACAACGATCTCATCTACGATAATCTGGAGAAGGGCGTCGTGCATTACAGCAACACCGCCAAACCAGGCGAGCTCGGAGCCGCCATCGTGCTGGGCCACAGCTCGGCCTACCCCTGGTACAATGGCGACTATGGCGCGGTGTTCGCGTTGTTGAGCAAACTGAAAGTCGGCGACCGTTTTTATGTGCAGTACGATGATAACCGGTCGTTCGTATACGAGATGAGGCAGGCCATCATTTTCAATCCGTTCGAGAACGACCAACGCCTGACCGATATCGAAAATGCGACCGGCAGCAGCCTCATCCTCATCAGTTGTTACCCCGTCGGTACCAATTACAAGCGCATTGCGGTGCAGGCGATGTTGGTGCAAATATAAACACAGAGGTATACTAGAATCGAAGCCACGAGTTATTAGCCATTAGTACAGAATGAACTGGGAGTCTATTCAACAATTCTTCCGCGATAATCCCCGTGCCTGGCTTGTCGGCGCCGCTGCGGTGCTGACGCTCCTCCTATCCATCTGGGGTATTTGGGGCGGATTCTCCCTGCAATTCAGTAAATTTTTTGCCTACAACCCCGCTGATTGCGTTGACGGCGATTGCGATAACGATGGATACATAAATCCCGGAGCATCATGCGCGAGTTCGGTTCAGTCGGGATGCTTGGATCCCAACGATGCCGATGCGGGCGTCCTGGGAACCACACCGTATGGTCAGTGTCCGCACACCTGCGCGGAGGTTACCGGCGGCGGAGGGCAAGCGCCTACCCCGACCCCGACCCCGACCACAGCCCAGTTTTGTGATGAGGGATTTTGGAACATTCGGTCAAATGAAGACTGGAGTCCCGAATGCGTTGAGGGGCAGAGCAATATCAACCCCGCCTCGGCATACTGGGTACAGGCGAATGTGGACGCATGTCACCCGAAAGATCTGCACCTTGTCTGGC
>JBBTQV010000022.1:0-2820 GCA_038065515.1 Patescibacteria group bacterium
TGCCGCGCACGCGGTTACGCAGATGCCTGCTGCGGAGTTTCAGCACATTGAGTTCGGCGATCTTGGAAAAGGGGATACCCAGCTCGTGTGCAAGTTGAGACAGATACCACAGGACATCGCCCAATTCTTTTGCAATGAGTATACGGGTTTCGTCGTCACAGATGCCCGCATGATCGCGTATAACCTTCTTCACCTTTTCCGCGACCTCGCCGCTTTCACCCGCCAATCCGAGTGTCGGGTATGTCAGATTATTACCGCGGTTCGGATAGATTGCCGTAGAATCAGCGAATTCTTTATAGCGGTCAAAATCGTTCATTGTAGTTCGAATACTTTAATACGGGATGTAACGCCCATGAGCAATGAGAGCCGGGACGGAGCGACGCGCAAATGTTTTGCGAGCGCACGGCGGATTGCATCGTTCGCTTTGCCTTTTTCGGGGAGCTGTGTGACCGCTATCTCATACCGGTCAGGCTCGATCAGCTTCACCGATGCGGCGCGGCTTCCCGGTTTTGCGTTGACTGTAATGCGCATGACTAGCGGTGTAACAGTCCTTTCATCTTCGCAATCAACTGTGCGCGGCCGTTCTTGTCGCGGAGGAGGTGCCATAGGCCCGGGGCGACCGATACCACGATGATAAGCAATGCGATGGGGATGATGTACGCATCAACGCCCGGGATGACGCTACCGATATAGTATCCTGTGAGCGTAACCCCAACGCCCCAGAGCAGGCCGCCGACGACATTGTAAAAAAAGAAGGTGCTCCAATGCATACTGCCGACGCCGGCAAGTATCGGTGCAATTGAACGGATGACCGGAACAAATCGTGCCAGGATAATTGTTTTTGGTCCGTGCTTTTGGAAAAATTCTTCCGCGCGGTGTATGTGTTCGGGGTCCAGTAACAGTGACCCGCGCCTGCGGAATACCGAAGGACCAAAACGCTTACCGAACCAATAGCCGGTGTTGTCTCCCAGAACGGCCGTAACGAATATAATAAGAACAAGCGGCACAATCGACAAGAATCCTTGAGATGCCAAAAAGCCGGCGGTAAACAGTAGACTGTCACCGGGAAGAAAGAGACCGATGAGCAGACCGGATTCAGCAAAAACGATCGCGCCAACCCCCAGATACCCAACGCCCTTGATGAGAGAGACCAAATCAAGCATGGAATGAGTATGCCACAGAAATGAGCCGGCCGCTAGCGGCTCTGCTTCCCGTACGGTATCTTTACGCGCTGCCGCTCGGCATGAGGGACAAATGTCGCCTTGGATATGCGGTATATGACATCTTTGCGCTCCACGATCATACTCCAGCTACGCCGTTTAGCGATACGCGCGAGCGGAAGCGACGGATTGAAGGCAATGGGATGGCCTACCGATTCAAGGAGAGGGATATCGCCTTCAGAATCACCGACAGCGTAGGAGCGCGCAAGGTCCGCCCGGATATCTTCGGCATCGAGATAGTGCTTTAGAATCTCAACTTTATCGAGATGAGAAGCGATGGGGAATGGTCTTCCATTGTACATCTGGCGTCCCGTGTATGCGCCGTCTTTCATTTCCAGTGTTCGCCCGATAGCGGCATCAAAGCCTTGCGTATGCGCAAACGCTTCGACCATCGCATGTTGTGAGTTAGAAATTGCAATCAGCAAATATCTTTTCTTCCGCAACGCAGCAATGAGGTCTCGCGTGTAGCGGTATACACGGTCTTTTTGCCGGTCGATAACACCCTCGATAACCGCATCGACAAGGACTGACTTTGTGCCGGGGAGGTACTCGTAGTAGGTATGGACGAGCTTCATGAGGTAATCGTTGTAATGGCCCTTGCGGTCCAGCCAACGGACGAATGAGCGCTCGACAACATCACGCGCCTCATGCGGGAAAACACCGGCATCGATGAGCGCATTGAATACCTCGATGATGAGACTCGAGCGGAAGATGGTGCCGTCAATATCAAACACGGCGATTTTCTGCGATACGCTGCGACGAGTGGCTTTCATAAAATTAGGCATATCGTATGCCAGCGCTGTCAAAATGCAATACTTGCGACGATCCGAGAAATATTGCATAATCGTCCCGATGTCAAAGAAAGAAAAGATAAGAGGAACGGCGTTCGTAGCCATGTCCGGCGGTGTAGACTCATCGGTGGCCGCGTTACTGCTCAAACGCGCAGGATGGCGCGTTGTGGGCGTCTATATGAAGTCCTGGCAACCGGCTGGCATGACCTGCATGTGGCGTACGGAACGCGCCGATGCGTTGCGTGTGGCTGCGGCGCTGGATATACCGCTGAAGACATGGGACTTCTCGCGTGAATACCGGGCCCGTGTTGCCGCTCCGATGATCCAGGCGTATCGCACCGGCACGACGCCAAATCCCGATGTCGAATGCAACCGGCATATTAAGTTCGGTTTGTTTTATGAGCGGGCCATGCAAGAGGGCGCAGATGCGGTTGCAACCGGACACTATGCTTGTAAGCGCGAAATGAAAACTCAAAACTCAAAACTCAAAATTTTTGAGTTGCGTACGGCGAAAGATAAGGAAAAAGATCAGACATACTTCCTGTGGAATATCCCCGCGTCGGTCTTGCCGCAGGTACTGTTCCCCATCGGACACCTCACGAAGCCGCAGGTTCGCGCTATTGCCCGCAAAGCCGGTCTCGCGACCGCGTTCAAAAAGGACAGCCAGGGCGTGTGTTTTGTCGGAGAGCTCAATGTGAAAGATTTCTTGGCGTCACGCATCACGCAGAAGCGGGGTAGCATTGTACATGTTGACGGACGCGTCCTCGGTGCTCATGACGGCGCCGCATACTACACGATTGGCCAGCGCC
>JBBTQV010000023.1:0-2993 GCA_038065515.1 Patescibacteria group bacterium
GCCTGCAGGCGTGTTTTCACCGTGCGCGAGAACCGTAAATCAAACACGAGCGGCTTCAATTTTAATTGTTCGACAAGGAGTAAAAAAATAAAGTCGGCAGGAACGAGTTTGCCATCATCATAAAAAACTACTCGATCACCGTCAGCATCAAAACGCGCACTAAATCCGTGATCGGGTGCGATTGGACCTAATCGCTTCAGGACTGCCAGCACGGCACCCGGCGCATCCACCGCTATCTTCAACTCCGTTCCGCCTTTCCATCCCGCGGCGTATGCAACCGCGGCGGCGTAGTCAGCGGTAACATCGCAATATTCAATGCTCCCTCCCGCCCGGTGCCCGTGTCCACGGCTGTCGTACACCTGCCGCACGGTGTGACCGCCGACCACCTCCAGAGTGTCTCCGTGATTTGCAATGACTTTAAATCCGTTATAGCGGGCAGGATTGTGCGATGCGGTCACCATCACGCCACCCGCGGCACCCAACGACCGGATGGCCCAGTAGAATTGTGGCGTCGACAAGACGCCAACATCAATAATGCGTGCGCCCGTGTGAACGGCGCCGTCGATAAGCGCGTAGGCCAGTTCATCGCTGGAGACCCGCGCATCGCGGCCCACAACAATTATCCCCGCCTTCAGCCATGCCGCGACGCGGTCACCGAGCCGTTGCGCAAACGCCGCATCGAAATCATCCGGATATACACCGCGGACATCATACGCACGGAATATTGTCGGATTGAGCATTGCCATCCCTCCTCTCTTATTATAGCATCTGTACCGGCACTTCACCCTCCGCTCCCCGCCGCCATGGCCCGACTCACCACTCGCTACATAGGTGATACCATCCTGGCGTTGCGTACGACACACCAATATGGATGGTATGTCTGGTGCAACGCCGACGGATGGCATCTATATGCGCGAGCCGATTCCTAAGGTTCGCTGGGGTATAGCGTCGGATTCGCTGCGGACAAAGCACTGTCCGTCACGGAGCGTGCCATCCCTTGGGAACGGCCTGGACCGCTGGAACAAACGCCGAAGGCCTAGGAAGCGACGGGGCAGGAGCGCCGGAGGTCGTTCGGAGTACCGAACGGGAACCACGGCATCCGACACCGTCGCAACGCAGGCCGCAGAAGCGTTTGTCAGCGGAGCCGTCCTCGCTCTGCCGAAGCGGCTACGCGAAGGCGAAGCTGATAGTGACCAAGGGATGGGAGCGGAGGGCAACAAGAAGAAGCAAGTCTAGATATGTATCGTATTTTCTGATAGATTGGATCCGCTATGGCACTCTCTATCGGCATGGATGGGACGCAATACGACATGACCAAGCTAAGCTCGTCCCCTTTTCATTCAAGATAAATCTCCCACTCCCGGACTGGAGGACTATACCAAGAGCTACCCGATAATCCTCGTTTCTAGCTTTTTTGCGTTGCCATGCCCAATGAGACCCAGATAGGACTGAACGGTTTGGGCGTTATCACCGCGCATCCGCAGGTTTCGGAACATCCGTCTCCTAGCCACTGTCCGTAGTACTCGGTGGTCGGGAAAATGCACCCAGCCCAGAAAATCTACTCCAGACGCCAGCGTGTCGATAGAAACCTTGTCTGGATGTAATAATAGTCCGAGCCGCTCTTCCAGAAAACCGCCAACTCTCGGAAGCACCTCTTGGAGCCACGATTTATCGTAGGACATAATCACGAAATCATCGGCATACCTGATGTAGTTTCTGGCCTTGAGTGAGTGCTTAGCGAACTGGTCAAACTCATTCATATAAATATTTACTAGGAGTTGCGATGTGAGGTTACCCAATGGCAGACCCCTCCCTTCTTTGGTGGAGTAAAAACTTCCAGTGATACGAGAAATAAGCCATATGGTGTCCTGGTCGGGTATATATTGCTTTACAATGCCAATCAGGGTCGCTTGGTCTATTGAGGCAAAGAACTTACGGATGTCGCACTTGAGAACCCAGAGTGTTAGGGTGTGGTTGCGTGATGCGCGACAGGCCATTGTACGAAGGCAAGCTATCGCCTTATGCGTCCCCCTGCCAACGCGATAGGAATATGAGTTGGCAATAAATACCTTGTCAAAGAATGGGTAGAGGACGCGGTACACTGCATGATGCAAAAGACGGTCGCGGACTGATGCTTTGTGAATACTGCGGGTCTTTGGGTCAGAAATATTGAAATGTTCATATGGGGAGTGACAGTATGTTTTCGCAATAAGTTCATTGTGAAGCGAAATGATATGCTGATAGCTCAACCCAAGCTGAATATGACCCATACAACCCATAATACCCCCCCCCCGGCTCATTCCACTACTCCAAAGCGCAAAAAGTGCCTATGTACTTTGGTATAGCTATCTCCAGACGCTCCCGAAAACTCACCGACACTCGCTTGGAGTAAGGGTGGATACGATATTTATTGAAATAATCGAGACGCTTGCCATTGCAAGTTTTCTTGTGCGTGAGGAAAAAATCCCTTATGTCCGTATCGGCATACGAAAGACAGATACTCTAAAAATACTATTGATGGTACTCTGGGAGACAAAATCTCTTGATGATAAGAAGTATATTGCGCTGTCGGTCAAACTAGACGAAATCGGCAAGATGCTTGGTGGTTGGAGCGGACAGCTCCAGAAACAAAACTCCCCCACGAAGGGAGAGAAATGAAGAGAGTTGCACGCACCAGAGCCGGGTTGTTGCCGTTGAAGTCGTTGTCCAGCCAGTTGTAGTTCCAGTTCCACCTGCTGCCGTTCCAGTACAAGTACCGGACATACAGGTTGTCGTTGGAGTTGCGGTATGTGGAGCGTGCCGTCCGTGCCACTGCCCCTCGAGTACTCTCAGGGCTGTATCGTATTCGGCATCACAATGCCATAGCACACTCCACCAAGTATCTTCGTTTTTTGAAGTTTCTGCGTATGTCCTCCATCTCAAACCGTAGTCGGAGATGTTCTCAACATACGGATACTGGGTTCGGCAGCGGGAAACCGTAATCGCCCGCATAT
>JBBTQV010000024.1:0-2659 GCA_038065515.1 Patescibacteria group bacterium
GGCTTCTGCGTGCCAGTCTTTGCGCAGGTCGTCTTCGGTCTTCTTCATGCGCGCAAGATACATGCTCAACTCGATGCCTTTGCCCTGAAGATCATGGCCAAATCGGTGCACCATCTCATCGAGCTCGCTTTTCACCAGCGACTCCGGTGCAGGCACGGATGTTTTTTCTATTATTGCGTCGAGAATCGCAAGTCGCACACGCTGTTTTTCTTTTGCGCGCTTTTCGTTAGCGATACCCTCGCGAAGACTTACGCGGAGCTGCTCTATGCCGGTGAAATTGCCGAGAGATTTGGCGAAGGCCTCATCCGCAGCGGGCTTGAGTACCGATTGCACGCGACGCATGATGACGGAGAAATCAACGCGCTTGCCCGCCAGCATCGGCTCATAGTAATCGGCGGGTGCAGTGAGCGTAAACTGCCTACTCTCCCCCGCCTTCAGTCCGGTAAGCTCTTCCTCAAAGCCAGGCATAAAACTCTTGCCACCGATAACGAGCGGGTGATTCCGGCTGGAGCCTCCTTCAATCGGTGTGCCGTTCATCGACGCGTCGAAATCAACCTCAACGCGGTCTCCGGCCATCGCCGCTTCCACTTTGTCCAGAAAAGTTGCGCGCATATTGCGAACAGTATCCAAGCCCTCATCGATTTCCGATTCGGAAACCTCGATCGTCTTGCGCGGGACTTTGATGGTCTCCAAATCAGGCAGAGTCACCTGCGGCCACAGGTGCACCTGCACGCTGTATCGCAATCCCGTTGCGTCGTTGCGCTCCACTTTCAGGTCGGTTGTTCTGATGATGTCCCATCCCTGCTGGACCACCGCTTCGCTGAAACTGCCTTCAAGAGCAAGCTCCAACGCTTCGGTGCGCACGACTTCAGTGTTGAGTTGTTTGTCGACGAGATGTTGCGGTGCCTTCCCCTTGCGAAATCCTTCGACGGTCACCTCTTCAGCAATCTGTTTCTTTGCGCGTTCGACATAGTGAGCCAGCTCGGATGCATCCAGTTCGATATGCGCCGTCAGGATTGAAGAGTCAATCTCTTTCGTGGTGATATGCATGGCGCGTCGTGTTATTCCTGCGCCGCGACTTCCGTCGCAGGCTCGCCCTCAACCGCAGGCGCAACTACTTCTTCGGACGATGCGACCTCCTTCGGGCTGCGGACATCGATTTTCCAGCCAGTCAGTTTTGCGGCAAGACGGACATTCTGTCCGCCCTTGCCGATGGCAAGCGAGAACTGGTCATCGGCGACTTCAGCCAGAGCGATCTTGTGTTCCATGTCGGTCAGGTTCACCTGCAATATTTTTGCGGGGGAAAGCGCGTTCGCAATGAACCGCGATGCGTCGGCATCGTGCTGGATGATGTCGATTTTTTCACCGGCCAAATCGTTGATAACCGTCTGCACACGAACACCGCGTTGGCCTACCAGCGAACCGATGGGATCCACCCCCTCTTCGCTCGATGCGACGGCAATCTTGGTCCGACTACCTGCCTCGCGGGCAATTCCCATCACAATAACGGCACCGCTGTCGATTTCCGGAACTTCCATACGAAATAATTCACGGACAAGATTGGGATGCGAACGCGACAATACAATAACCGGGCCGCGCGCGGCATCTTCGACTTTCAAAATGTAGAAGCGCAGTCGCTGGCCGATACGGTAGTGGTCCGAAGCCATCTGTTCGGCTGCCGGTAGCAAGCCGCTGGCTTTTCCGAGATCGATAAACACCAGCGGACCCTCACGACGCTGAACGATACCGCTGATGAGCGTGCCTTCTTTGCCGCGGTACTCCGCCATCATGGCACCGCGCTCCGCTTCGCGGAGCCGCTGGATCACGACTTGCTTGGCGGTTTGTGCGGCAATGCGTCCGAAATCGCTTTTTGCTTCCAGGACAACGATAACTTCGTCGCCGATCTTCACACCCTTCTGCTGTTTCTTCGCATCCGCAAGAAGAATGTGTTTCTCCGGATTAAACTTCACACGAATTTGTCCCTCGGCATTCACCTCGTGATCGCCGGTAATCGCCTGCCCCAACTCGCGCTGGCGCTGAATGTCGACGATATCGATACGGTCTTGGGTCACCTTCTCCGGCAACGGACCGGTAATGTATCCCTCTTCATCAACCCCTTCGACTACATAGTGCGTCTGGGTGATGTCCATTTCACCGCTTTCCGAATTTAATTTAACTTTGATGATTTGCCCTTTCTTGCCATAGTCGCGTTTGTACGCAGCCGCAAGCGCGGCCTCAACGGTCTCGAGTACACTCTCTTGCGGAATTCCCTTTTCCTCCGCGATCTGCTTGATGGCTGATACGAATTGTTTGATATCTATCATAGCTTTAAAACTTTCCGGCACGGGTCATCAGTATCCTGAATGACCATTGCGCCCTTCGGGTCAGACCGATTTCTTCGTTACGGGCTCCGGTTCTCCCTCATCGTACCATGAGTACGCCTCGGTTTGATCCTCGTCCATGCCTCGAACTCGGTCTGTCCGACAAGTTCTAGTTATTTAATTGTTGCTACCCATGCTATTACTATACTATAATTCGAGGCCCACTCTCGTGGACCTCATCAGTACTTCCATGATACCAAAACTATCAACAGTGTCAAGACGGTGTGCTGGATGGGTACATCGGTAACACTTTTGAGTAGGTATGTTGATACGCAATC